>JAFAXE010000151.1 GCA_019241305.1 Vulcanimicrobiota bacterium | reverse complement strand
ACGACACGTTGCAGCGACGGCATCGCGGGTGGCGGTGAAGGCTGCATCGCTTCCAAAAACGTCGCCGACGAGTTCCGTTCAGCACAGCGTCGCGGTTGCGCAAGCGACGGTACCGCCTGTGCCGGCGGACGAAAACGCCGACGCCCGGCTGGTGAGCGATGCCAAGGAAACGGTGCGAACGTATTTGCAGGCGCTCATCGCCGGCGACGAAAGCACCGCCTCCTCCCAGCTTCTTGCAAACGCCGGAACGTCCGCAGCGCAGCTATCCGAGCGCAACATCCTCGATTCCAGTTCGCGTATCGTCAATCTGGACGGGCGCGCGACGTCGAACAATACCGCATCCGTCGATGCCGACATACAAACGTCGACCGGTCTGTACTATGCACACTACGAGTTGCGCCGTCTCGATACCGGGATCGTCCTCATTCGCGAACACACCTACGTCAAGTCGTAGTGGTCTAGCAGCGTTCGGGTAGCGGCGGTTTCTTCGCGAGTTCTTCGGCGTACCGTGGCGGAAGCGTCGTCGTCTTGAATCCGCTTTCGACGGTGCCGCGCATTGCCGCGCTCGAGTACCCGCTCGTGTTCATGTGCGCACGTACCGTTACCGTCTGCTTTGCTGTTACGGGAACTGGGCCGCCGTCGCGCGTAAAGGGTTGCTCGTCAGCGTGGTCGTGGAGCAACACGCGGCGGTAGAGGAGCGCACCGCGTTCATCAACGACTTCCCACCAATCCGCGTAGTGATCGCAGCCGGTGTCGTTGCTGCGAATCGTCACATTGAAAACATAATGGCCAGGCGCGCCGCTTGCGGTCACGCTCGTCACGGTGGCGTCGGGCGGGGTAGCGCCGAGCGCAGCGTTGGTCACGACCGTCCCGATCGCGAGCAGCGCACAAAACATGACGACATAGGGTCGTGGGTTCGAAGGCATGTAGCGGTGTCCTTGACTGTCTCTTAACGTGATGTAAAAGCAAGCTGAACCTTTGAGCGGTTCGGCGCGCGATGGCCGCTGAAAATGGCGTGAAAGTTCGCAAGAATTTGCCGGAATGTGTGCTCTGGCAGAAGGCTATTGCGTCCCCCATGAGATAGACGCATCCATGCGGATGATGCTCCGTCACACGGCAATAGCAGCCCTTGTGGCGGTGCTCCTCGGGGCGATGCTCGCGCCGGCGCTTGCCGCGGTCGCACTGAATGCCGTTGCCGTCGCGCTCCAACCGAATGGCGGCGCCCGAGTCACCGTACAGTTCAGCGGACCGCCACCTCGTTACACGCTCACCGGCGCGGGAACGAGCGAGACTTCGGTCATTTTCCAACAGGCGACGATGGGACCGGGGGTTCCCCCCACGATCGCGGGGAGCGGTCCCGTCAAGAGCATCTCCGTTGCTCAGGTCGGTGCCAACGTTGCCGTGTCGCTGCACCTTGCCGCTAACGGACCCGTGCGCGTTCAGCCGGGAGGCAATTTCGTCATCATCGACGTCCCGACGCTCAGCCCCCAGCGTGTCCCGACGCAAGGGCTCGAACAGAGCCCGGCGCCCTCTCCAAGCGGCGTCGGTGAAGTGACTGAAGTCATCCCGCTCAAGTACGCCGACGTCTCCGAGGTTGCCGGCGTGCTGGTGCAGGGCGCCAATGTCCCGTCGAACGACAACTTCAGTCCCCAGACGTCGAACTTCGGCGCGCAGTCATTTGGCGGGGCGTTGAATGGACAAACCCAACCGTTCCAACAGCCGACGTTCCAACAAAATAACTTCGGCAATTCGTTCGGCGGCGGATCCCAAGGGCTCGCGCAGAAGGTCAGCGACAACCTCGCGATCGATCGCCGCTTGAACGCGGTCATTTTGACGGGACCGCCGGACGTGGTCGCTGCGATGCGCGACGTCATCGAGAAGATCGACATACCGCTCGATAGCGTACTGTTAGAAACGCAAATCGTGGAATTGGACGAGAACGGCGCGAAGGATCTCGGCATCGATTTTAACGGCGGTCAAGGCAATGCGGGCACCGCCACCTACACCTCCCAGAGCTTGATGACCGCTCAGGCGAAAGCCCAGTTCAATGCGACCTTATTCGCCCTGGAAACCCGCGGTGAGAGCCGTATTCTAGCGAAACCGCGCATCATTGCGCAAAATGGGGCAGCTGCCTCGATTCTCACGGGCGACGCGCTGCCGATCATTACGACGGTCATCGTGGCGGGGACCAGCGCGATTTCATCGCAACAGGTCAACTACGTCAACGTCGGCGTGAACTTGCAAATTCTCCCGCGCGTGTCGTCAGATGGCTATGTGACCTCTCACATCTTTGCGGAGGTCTCCAGCGTCACCGGATTCACACAGGGCATCCCCGAAATCAGCCAGCGTCAGGCGGTGACGCAGGCCACCGTGAAGGACGGCGATTCCTTCGTCATTGGTGGCCTGCTGCAAGACAACGAGATCCGGACCGTGTACAAAGTGCCCGGTATCGGCGACATTCCGCTCATCGGCGCGCTGTTCCGTCGTCTCAGCACGACGAAGCAGCGAACCAACCTCTACGTCGTCGTTACCCCGCATATTATTCAGCGCAAACCGGCCGGCAGCGCGGGAGCGCTAAGGACGCCGGTTCGCACACCGAACGCGGTCGGACTACACCTGCCTCGCCGCTAACCGCGCAAATCTAGCGCGTTCTTGGCGCCCCCGCTACGCGTGCGATAAAGCGTCGCATATCGTTGCCGATGAGGTACTCGAGCGCGAGTGCGGCCAGGAACGTAAAAATCTGGATGGGGACGAAGTCCGCGGCGATATTATTGACGGCGGGCAGTATCAGCACTGTCGCTGCAGCGACGAACACGAGTCCCACGATGAAACTCATCGTGCCCGCCATCAACGCCTGACCGTTTCGAAAGGCGCGGACGATGTCCAGCAGTACGCTGTATGGCGCCCGCGTTCCGATGTTCCAGACGGTAAGCGCGAACGCCTCGAGCACGATGGCGCCCGCAACGCGGCCAATCGTCTCGAGATCGACGATCGTCGTCAGTCCGTTTGCGTGGCGTTGGCCGGTTCATCCGGCCAGGACGCAATCTCGCCCAGTGCGGCGCTCTTGAGGACTTTCAAGCCCAGAAGCGCACATTTCATGCGCGCAGGGCTTATGCCGATGCCCACGCTCTCGACGACGCTGTCGGCAGGGATGCGCGCGACGTCTTCCAGCGATTTGCCGCGGAGTTGTTCGCTCAGCATCGACGTCGCAGCTTGGCTGATCGCGCAGCCTTTCCCGGAGAAGCGCACATCGGCGACCTTGCCGTCTTCCACGTTCAATTCGAAGCGAATCAGATCGCCGCACAGCGGATTGAGATCTTCCGCGACGGCGTCGGGCTTCTCGAGGTGCCCGAAGTTTCGTGGATTTCGATAGTGGTCGAGAATGTAGTCTTTATAGAAGTCGTCCATGTCCGATTAGGCGACCTTGAACAGCCGCGCCGCTTTTTCGAGGGCGGTCACGAGCGCGTCGACGTCGTCTTCCGTGTTGTACAGGTAGAAAGACGCGCGCGCAGTTGCAGGCCAGCCCATCCGGCGCATCAGCGGCATCGTGCAGTGATGCCCTGCCCGCACGCAGACGCCTTCCGTATCGAGGATGGAAGCGAGGTCGTGGGCGTGGATGTCGGCCAGGTTGAACGAGATTACGCCGGCGCGCTGCTCTTCACGCGGTCCGTAGATTGCGAGACCGCGCGGCTCCAGCATTCGTAACCGTTCAAGTGCATACGCGGTGAGTGCGCGCTCGTGGTTGCGAATCCAGTCCATGCCGACGCCAGTGAGATAGTCCACGGCGGTGCCGAGCGCGACCGCGTCGGCGATATTGCTGGTTCCGGCCTCGAACTTCCACGGCAATTCGTTGAAGGTCGTCGACTCGTAGGCCACCTCGCGAATCATGTCGCCCCCGGTCAAAAACGGCGGCATCGCCTCCAGCAGCGCTCGCTTGCCATAAAGGAACCCGATCCCGGTGGGTCCGCACATCTTGTGACCGCTCGCCGCCAGAAAATCGACGTCCAAGCGTTTCACGTCCACTGGCATGTGCGGGACGGACTGCGCGGCGTCGACGAGGACCAACGCGCCGGCGGCGTGTGCCCGCGGGATAAGGATGTCGAGAGGCGCGATCGTGCCAAGGGAATTGCTGATGTGAGAGATTGCAAGCAACTTGACGCCCCGCAATTTGCGATCGAGGTCCTCCAGTTTGAAACGGCCCTCTGCATCGACTTCGAGAAAACGAAGTTCAGCGCCGGTTTTCGCGGCCAGCAATTGCCACGGCACGAGGTTGGAGTGATGCTCCAGTTGTGAGGCGAGGATCGCAGCACCCGGATAGAGGTTTGCGAGTCCCCACGAGTACGAAACCAGGTTGATCGCCTCGGTCGTGTTCCGCGTCCAAATGATCTCTGGTGTGTCGGCGTTGACGAACTGCGCGACCTTTTCACGAGCCGCTTCGAAGTCGGCGGTAGCGCGCTCCGCGAGTTCGTAGACGCCGCGATGGATGTTCGCGTTGTCGTTCGTGTAGAAGTGTACGAGCGCATCGATGACTGCCTGCGGCTTCTGCGACGAAGCGGCGGAATCGAGATAGACGAGGCGCTTTCCGCGCGACGTTGGCTTCGCGAGGATGGGAAAGTCGCCGATGATACGCTGCTGCTTGGGGTCGTCCGTCGCCAGCATTATCCGTTCGCCGTGGGCGCTGCGGGACGGGCTTTCTCTGTCAGTTGCATGCGCAAGAGATCACGGACCGGCTCTATGGGAAAAACGCTGAGCGCGGGCTCGAAGAAACCCAGCGCGATCATCCGCTCGGCCTCCGTACGTTCGATTCCGCGGCTTTGCGCATAGAACAGCTCCTCTTCATCGATCGAACCGACCGTTGCGCCGTGGAACGCCTTGACGTCGTTGGAGGCGATTTCGAGCGCAGGAACAGAATCGATGTGCGCTGTTTTGCTGAGGAGCAATGCATCGTCGCGCAAGGCCGCGTCGCTGCCGTTCGCGTTCTCGGCAATGCGAATGTTCCCGAGGTAGCGCCCCTGACCGCGATCTTTGGCGGCGCTCTTGATCGTCGTACGTGACGTGGAGTCGCCGACGGCGTGTTCGACCAGCGACGCGAGATCGACGTGCTGATCGCCATCGTTGAAGAAGAAAGCGGTGATTTCGCTCGACGCGCCACGCCCTTCGAGCCGCGTGCTGACGACTGAGCGGCTGAGCGCGCCGCCGAGTTCCGCGAGATACCAATGGCACGAGGCGTCTTGGCCACACACCGCGCCGCGGTTCATCAGCACGGTGCTTTGCGCGTCAGCGCGCTGCACCACGATGTAGTTGAGGCGCGCCCCGTCACCGACGATCGCCTCAACGATCCCACAGGAGAAAGCGCCACCGCCGAATGCATTTTCCACGACGGTGGCTTCCGCGCCGGGCTCCAAAACGACGAGCGTATAGGGAAAGCTGGAGCCGGTGGCTCCCGAAGCGTCGTACTTCACGTCAATTGGTTGTTCTACTCGCACGGCGGCCGGAACCGCAATGACGATGGCCTTCTCCAGAAAGGCGAGAGCGAGGCTCGCAAACTTGTCCTCGCGCCAGTGGACCGCGCGGCCGAGGTATGTCCGCACGAATTCCGCGCCACCCTCGGTGTCAGGCGTGTGAAAGCGCACACCGTCGGCGGCGTGAGCGTTGTGCTTCACCGTGCTTCTTTGAAGTAACGGGATATCCGTCCCGATCCGTGTGTAGTCGTGTTTCCAATCACGGCCCGGCTTGCCACCGGAAGCGTCGAGGCGCTCGAAGCCTTTGAATGCTTCGGATCGGATTTCAGAAGAGATGACCGGCGTCGCTTGGCGGCTGCCGTCCAGTTCTTCTAAAAAAGCCTCGAACAGTGCGCGCGTCGGTACGCGGCCGTTCCCCTGAAAAACGTCTGCGCTGGTGCTAGCCGACGCCACCGGCGACCTCTTCACGAAGATTTTCGTAACCTTCACGTTCGATTTCGTGTGCGAGTTCCGGTCCACCGGACTTGACGATGCGGCCATCGACCATGACGTGCACGTGGTCGGCAGCGATGTACTGCAAGATCCTTGGATAATGCGTGATCACGAGGAGGCCCGTTTCCCGGCCTTCGTCGCTTTTGCGCAGCGACGCGACAGAGTCTCCGACTGCGCGCAGCGCATCGATGTCGAGGCCGGAATCCGTCTCGTCGAGGACCGCATACTTCGGCGCAAGCACCGCTAGCTGCAGCATCTCGAGCCGCTTCTTTTCACCGCCCGAAAAGCCGTCGTTGACCGAACGACTCATGAGCGCGACATCCATGTCGAGTACGTCGAGCCGCTCGAAGATGAGTTGGCGAAACTTCGCCGGCGGGAGGTCCTCGGGCCGAACTGCCTGCCGGGCGGTGCGGAGGAAGTTCGCGACGCTGACGCCCGGGATCGCGGCGGGATATTGAAAGGAAAGAAAAAGGCCAGCCTTGGCGCGCTTGTCCGGAGCGAGCGCAAGAAGGTCCTCGCCGTCGAGCGTGACCGTTCCCGCTGTGACGGTGTAGCGAGGATGGCCGGCGATTGCGAAGGCAAGCGTCGATTTGCCGCTTCCGTTCGGGCCCATGAGCGCGTGAACGGAGCGTGGCTCCACGGTCAAATCGATCCCTTTGAGGATTTGCTTGTCCTCAACGTTGACGCGTAAGCCGTCGATCCGAAGCGCCTTCTGCACCATACGCAAGCATCGTACAGGCTCGCGACAAAGAAAGTCAAGGAAATGCTGGACTATCTTCGCTATTCATGGTAAAGTCGCACCAGATGCACGATGCCCGCTTCTTCGAGACCACGCGCGGACGGATCGTCGCGGCGCTTCGCCGCCGGCACGGCGCAACCGCGGTGGAACTTGCCGCGGAGTTCGGACTTTCCGCCAATGCTGTTCGGCAGCAACTCGTATTTTTGGAGCGAGACGGCTATGTGCTCGAGCGGTCGGTTAAGCGGGGGCCGACGAAGCCGACTCTCGAGTACTCGTTAACGGGCGCCGCCGAGACGCTTTTTCCTCAGCGCTACGATCGCATTCTCAACGCGGTCTTGCGGGAAGTCCGGGAAGAAGGCGGAGACTCCGCGGTCGTGAGCCTGTTCGATCGCATGGGAAAACGCGCCGCCGATCGCTATAGCGAGCGCTTCAAAGATAAGGATACACGCGGTCGCGTCTACGAACTTTCTGAGATCCTGCGGGAAGGCGGTGTCGAGGCCGACGTCGTCGAGACGAAGGGTGGATTCGAACTCCGCGAGCACAACTGCCCGTACGCGAAGACCGTCGCAGAGCATCCGGAGGTGTGCCGGGTGATTCATACGGTCCTTCACGAAACGATGCCGGGCGAACCGGTGCAAGTCGAGTCGCTTGCAACCGGCGGGCACGCTTGTCGTTTTGAAATCGAAGGAGCGATTTCTTGAATTTTGCCAAGTTCCAGGACCTCGTCGAAAAGCGCAGCGGCTTTCGCACCATGAACGATGCCATGGCGACCGGCGAGTATTTCAGTGACTCGTGCGGCGACATGTACACGTATTACCTCAAAATCGGCAAGGGTGACGTCATCGAGGACGTCTCCTATTTCACGACCGGGTGCGGATTCGGAACTGCGACCTGTAGTCTGCTCGTCGACCTGGCGCTCGGCAAAAAGGTCGATGAGGCGTACGCAATCAGTGAGGCCGACATCGAAGCCGAACTCGACGGCTATCCGGAAAAGAAGAAAGACTATCCCGAGCGCTCGCTCGCAGCGTTACGCGCGGCGATCGAGGACTACCGTAACAAGCGTGAAGCGGGCAAGATCACGGATGAGATGCTCGAGGCAGCCGCATCGCACGGTGCCGCTACCCGTGCTGCTACTGCGCCGGGTAACGGGAAGACGTCGCAGGATGAAAACGCCGGTCCGCGCATGACGAGCGACGGCGGCGTACTGACGATCAAGCTGCGCTAGCTACGCACGCCGAGAGGTGTTCGAGCGCGATCATCGCGTCGCGTTCCTTCAGTTTCCCGACGAGCAGCTAGCTGCCGCGGAGGGCGATAAGCTCCGAATCTGCCGGTACGATGAGATCGTGCGACCCGTAGCCGAGCCCGCGAGAGAATCCGGGGCTGCTGTCGCTGTAGCCAAGGCTCATCTGAACCATCACCTTTCCGGTACGCAAGGCGTAGCCGAGCAACTGGCCGGAGGCCGTTTCGATGTACACCGTCCCGCCGACGATCAATGGCGGCGTCGCGTACGAATCACTGCTGTTGATTGTTGCCGTCCATACCGGCGTCAGTTTCGGAACCGAGGCCGCGACGAGCGTTTGCCCGTTTGTCGTGAAAAACCCAATGTGATGCGCAAACGCAGGGGGATAGTTGCTGTTGAAATTGCCGGCCGGCTGCCCGCTGTTCGCGGTCAAGACGATCCCGTTGTAGCCGTTCACGACGGAACTGTCTTCCACGAAATAGAGATTATCGTACAGAACACCGGTGCTTCCGCCACCGCCTTCGCAGGGGCCGCTGTAGTACCAAATCTGAGCACCCGTTGTCGGATTGAAATCGTACGTTTGCGGACACGCGTAGGAAACGTACACGCCCGTTGGAGACACCGCGGGCGAGGAGTCGTCACCGTTTTGGACTTGAGCGGTCCACAGCAACTGGCCGTTCGATTCTGAAAATGCGTAGACGGTTCCACCGGAGCCGGCGCCGCCCGTATAAACGATTCCGTTCGACGCGGTAGGCGGCGACGAAAAAGCGTATTGACCCGGCAACACCGCAGACCAGAGCTGCTTCCCCGTTTTGAGAGCAAACGCATACATGCCGATGCCCTGACTACCGTTCGTATAGAGCACGTTCGAGAAGATCATTCCGTTGTCGTACGCGGGACCAACCCAGCCTCCGCCGGTCGGTGCGGGCTGCGACCAGATCACTTTGCCGGTCTTCTCGTGAAGGGCGATGAGCGAACCGTTCGCCGCAACGACAACGACGCCGTTGACGACGACGGGATACCCCACGGCGCCCCCGAGGTTAACGGCCCAGATTGCGCTCAGCGGAGGGACGAGTGTTCCGGCCGCATCGCCGGTATGTGCGATATCAACCTGGTAGGCAACGGACTGTTTCGAGCCCGCATCGCCGCCCGTGGGTAAGTGTACAGCCCGAAGGACGCCGCTTACCCGTGAGCTCGCATCGGCAGACGCCGTGACAACCGTGCTGCCAGCGAGAATCAAAACCAAACCGATGATGGCCCGAACCATTGTCGACCTCCTCGACCTGCAGACGTGTTCCTTCTTTGCATTCTACGCTAGGACGCCATATCTTCGAGCGCTGCACGGGTTCGTTGACCCTAGCGGCGGCGCGCCTTGGTTCGCGCCGGAAGGCACGCCTTTTCATCGCACAGATCTTCGCTGTCGATGAGATCAGCTGAGATAACGGGGTCGGCATCCGGTGTGAGCGGCACGGTTGTAATCCGCCGGCGTCCGCATCCGCACCGTTCCAACCAGACTTCGTTCGTGCGGGCTTCTGCTGCACACAATACTGCCAGGCTGTTCATGTGATCTCTCCATAGTCGCCCACCGGTGAATTGGTGGCGAGATCATTATCGTTCGGGCGGACGGCTAGCACCATGCACGACCCGTACAGGAGGCCCGTACAGTTGCTCCCGCTCGCGGGGCGGGGAGGCGCCTAGCGACGAAACGAATGACGCCCCCACCGCGCCCTTATGGCACAAGCTCAGTCTCATGATTTCGGGTCGCTCCTCAAGCGACTCCGGCTTTCCGCAGGCCTCTCGCAAGAAGAGTTAGCGGAATGCGCTCGCCTGAGTGTCGAGGCGATCAGCGCATACGAACGGGGCACCCGGCGTGCGCCGTACCGCGATACCGTCGAGCTGCTGGCCGATGCTCTTGCGGTCACGGAGCCGACGCGCGCGCTCATGCAGCAACTGGCGGATCGGCGCCGAGGCCCCGCAGCCGGGCCGTTCGGGAAAAGGCGCGAGAACTTACCGTTGGCAGTAACGTCATTTGTGGGGCGCGAGCGCGAGATCAGGGAGATCGAGACACTCCTGCGCCTGCATCGGTTAGTTACCCTCACAGGGTCCGGCGGAATCGGAAAGACGCGCACGTCCCTTTGTGTCGCGCGCGACCTTATTGACGCGTACCCGGATGGCGTGTGGTTCATCGAGCTCGCGCCACTTGCGAGTGCCGGCTATATTGCGTCCGCTGCGTCACAGGCTCTGGGCCTCGCGCTTCCAACGGAAGGAGACTCGACGCAAAACCTCGTCCGCCAACTCTGCTCGCACAATGAACTGCTGCTGTTCGATAACTGTGAGCATCTGCTCGAGCCGGTAGGGCGTCTCATCGCGACCGTTCTCGGTGAGTGTCCCAACGTCAAAATCCTCGCGTCGAGCCGGCAACCGTTAGGCATTGCCGGTGAACAAACGTACCGTTTACCGTCGTTGAGTATCACCGCAGGCGAGGATGGGGAGGGGACAGCGAACGCTGGGAGTTGTGAAGCGGTCAAGCTCTTCGCCGATCGCGCGCAGGCTGCGGACCATCGCTTTATTTTGACGGACGATAACGCGCCGATCGTCTTGGACATTTGCCGCCGACTCGATGGTATTCCACTAGCCATCGAGCTCGCGGCTGCTCGCGTGAAGATCCTCAGTCCTCTGCAACTCCGGCACCATCTCGATGAGCGGTTTCGCGTCCTCACACAAGGGAGTCGCGATGCGTTGCCTCGCCAGCGCACGTTGCGAGCGCTCATGGATTGGAGTCACGAGTTGCTCGACGAGCGTGAGAAGGCTTTGTTTCGGCGTTTGGGCATCTTTGCCAACGGCTTCACGCTCGACGGCGCAACGACGGTTGGTGCAGCGTTTCCCATCGAAGAACGCGACGTATTCGAGCTCCTGGCGTCCCTTATCGATAAATCGTTGGTCTTGGCCGAGCCGGCGGCGGTCCAGGACCGATATCGCCTTCTGGAGTCGACGCGCATCTATGCACTCGAGCGTCTCGTTGCGGCGGGGGAACGAGAAGCGACGGCCGTAAGGCACATACGCTATTTAAAAGAGCGCACCGCGAAAGCGCGCGAGCGAAAGGATGAAAATCCTTGGAATAGGGAGCTCGAGGAGTTCTTGAGTTCAGAGCTTGAGGATGTACGGAGCGCACTCGAGTGGGCGCTTCGTTCTTCGCGGGCCGTCGATGCCGCCAAGATCCTTGCGAACGTGCTCAGCGCGTGGGGCGAACTCAACTTGGAACAGGAAGGTCTGGGCTGGCTCGAGCGTGTCGTCGCGCTTCTCCCGAGCGGAGAATCTCGTCTCTTAGCCTGTTTGTGGGCCACCATCGGCGCGCTTCTGATGTCCGACCGAACGACGAGCGCCGCGCAAGCAGCTTGCACCGCATTGGAGTACGCTCGCCGCTCTCACGATCCGTCCGCGTTAGGATATGCGCTTACCGTTTATGCCAGAAGCGCTGCGGCGCTGAAGAGGCTCGATGAGGCGGAAGCGGTGTTGCACGAAGCGGAAGCGATCGACGACACCGATGGCGCATTGCGTCTGCGCTTGCTGGACGTTAAAGCGTTCGTTGCTTCGCAGCGCCACGATCTCGAAACGGCGGCAACCCTTTACGAACGACTCCGCAGCGACCATCACCAGCGTGGACACCGGCTATGGGAATACTACGTGAGCATCAACCTCGCGGAGATCGAGCACGAACTGGGCCACACGGACCGCGCTATTGAGCTGATGCACGATATTATTTCTGAACTGCGGAATAGCGCCGTCCGACGGCACCTCGTGCTGGCGTTGACGAATCTCGCGGCCTATCTCGTTGCCGCGGGTCGGCTCCTCGAGGGGCGCCTCGCGGCGATTGAGGCCATCCAGGAGGTCGCAACTCAACATCCTGATACCGCGCCGGTTGCGATAGCGATGGAACCTCTCGCACTGACCCTGCTGCTGCAAGGCGATTCTTCGCGTGCCGCTATCGTTGCCGCTTACGCCGACACCGCACTGAATCGGTACGGCTTCGAGCGTGGCTATACGGAGGACGCGACGCACCGCCGGCTTCATGCGCTGCTTCGCGAAAAGCTCGATTCCGAGACGCTTGCGTCAGAGATGCGCAAGGGTAACGAACTGTCTCCCGAAGGCGCGGTGGCGCTCGCCCTCGAGACCCCAGACCACGATCGCGAACTGTTACGCGCGAAAGCGGATGAAAATGAATCGTCATCGTGAAGCCGAGTGAAGGTGTAGACATCCAAACGCGGTGTCATCCTGGACCGAACGCATACCGGCTCGCACGTCCTTCGACTACGCAATGAGCACTTTCGTGCTCACCGCTCCGCTCAGGATGACAGTTTTGGGGCGCCGCGTCGTGGCATTTCGTTTCAATGACGCACGGCCGTGAACGGCTCCATACAAGCGGATGAAAATCGGTGTCATCCTGAGCGGAGTGCAGCTGAGCTTTGCTCAGCGCAACGAAGTCGGTGAACGGCTCCATACAAGCAGATGAAAATCGGTGTCATCCTGAGCGGAGTGCAGCTGAGCTTTGCTCAGCGGAACGAAGTCGGTGAACGGCTCCATACAAGCGAATGAAAATCGGTGTCATCCTGAGCGGAGTGCAGCTGAGCTTTGCTCAGCGGAACGAAGTCGAAGGACCCTCTCGCGCCAAGCTTTGTCAGTATGAGAAGCCGGTCAGCGTCATGTACGAGGGACGCGGGTTGAGGACGTAACCGATGCGCTTGGTCGGGTTGAGCACGGGGCCGACGCCAAACCAGAAGTTGAACCCCTGGATTTCTTCGCGGAAATTGCCCTTCTCGTCCACGATCCAGATCGCGCTCGCCTGCGTGCCATTTCCTGACACAGGTTGAGTCACGACGCAGAGTCCGTGTTCGGAATCCATCGCGACGCTCGATCCGCTGTGGATTTGCTGGCCGCCCGAGTTCGGGATGGTGACCTCGAAGCCGGTTTGCTTCTTGAGGTCATAGAACTCGACGCCGGCGTCGATCTCCGTCGTCGCGCAGGCGATGCCCCGCTTGGAGTCGACGTCGAGCCCGTTCACATAGCCGAAGCCAAGACCCGTGAACGTCGTGGTCTTCCCGGTCGCGAGGTCGATGATGCCAAAGGCGGCATGCGACAGCGGGCTGCCGTTCGAGCCGGCGATCACGGCTTGATTCGTCTTCCAGTCCTGTGCGATGACTGGCACGTCTCCGGTACCAAAGAGGTTCTGGTCCAGGCCGATCACTTTCGTCGTCTTGTTCGGGACATCGGCGGTCACGAGCGTCGTCGGTTGCGACGGCTGGCTGCCATCGTACCCGAACATCACTTGGTTCGGCGTGGCTTGGTTTTCGGCGATCTGTCCTAAGTAGAACGTCATAGGTGCGGTCCACGTGCCGTTGATTTTACCGCCCGTCACGGGATTCATCAGCGCGAAGCCGTTATTGCTCGTCAAGAAGCCGATGTCGCGAGAAAGAATGCCGTCCGCGACGTATCCGTTTTTGGTACCTTGAGAGACGACTTTGGTGATCTTGCCTGTGATTTCGTCGAACATCTCGAGCGATGACTCGGTCTTGCCGTTCCCGAGGTCGCGGTAATTCGCGAGGATTCCGTCAGTGCCGTGTTGATCGATGTCGTATCCGAGAATTTGCCCGGGCATCTTCGGCCGGACGATCGGGCCGATTCGGTCGTTACGGATGACGTAGCGGGAAGGTCCTCGATTGCGGGAGCCGGTTTCAAGCCCGGTCCGCTGCGAGACAGCTGCTTCGGTGGCGACAAGCGCGGAAGTGACCAACGCGATGACGGAGGCCGCCGTCACCGATAAGCGAGACAGCCAACGCGGCACGTACGACATAGGGGTTCCTTTCGTCAGAGACGATCTTCTCTGACGATGTTTTGCAGTGATGAAAAATGTCTGAAGCCGCCGTCGCCGCAATGGGCTTGTAATGGCGCAAAAGACGATACATCGAAGCAGCACGCGCGAACGTCTACGACGGCGTGGTCAGAAACGGGTTTTCACGGCGTTCGGTCCCGATCGTTGTCGTGGGACCGTGGCCCGGAACAACGACCGTTTCATCAGGAAAGACCAGCAGCTTCGTCCGGATCGACCGCACAATATCCTCGAGCGAAGTGCCGCCCAGATCCCACCGCCCGACGCTGCCTGCAAACAGCGTGTCACCGGTGAGCAACATCGTGCGCCGGTCGAGCGCCAACCCAAACGAGACGCTTCCGAGTGTGTGGCCGGGGGTATGCAGGACGTCCAGCGTGGCGGCGCCGGCTCTCACCTGATCGCCATCCCGCAGATCGTCATCGATTTTCGCCGCCTTGGGAACCGGGATGCCGATCCAGGATGCCTGGATCCGCAACATTTCGTACAGCGGCATATCGGCGTGGTGCAGAAGTCCATTCGCACCAGTCGCTTCGTGCAGCTCCGCGAGCGCCCCGATGTGATCGATGTGCGCGTGCGTGTGTACCAAATGGACGGCACGGACGCCTAACTTCGAGAGGCGCGTCAAGACCCGTTCTGGTTCATCGCCGCCGTCGACGACGATCGCTTCGCCCGCATCGCGATCTGCTACGATGGTGCAATTGCACCGGAGTGGTCCAACCGCAAAGTACTCGACGTGCAAGGCCGGAGGTGGGGTCTGCGTCATCCCTTCGGTGCCACAATATTGGAGTGCTCCTTTGGTTAGGAAACGTTGACGCCGAAGTCGCGATAGCGGCCGTCGAAATAGCCGAGCGGCGCGCCCTCGGCGGACGCGCACGAAACGACGGAGCCGATCAAAATGGTGTGGGTCCCGGCCGAATACTCTTCCGCAACTTCACAATCGAGGTAGGCGAGCACGCCTTCGATGACGGGAGAACCGGTCGCATCGACCCCATACCGTACGTCAGTAAAGGGATTGGGATGCTCCCGCGAGGCGAACCGCCGCGCCAGTGCTTCTTGATCGAGGCGCAGCAAATTGACACAAAACCGTCCGGATTGTGCGATGATGGGATGGGTGCGCGCCTGCCGGCTCACGCACACCAGCACCATCGGCGGTTCGGCGGACACGCTCGCGACCGCGTTCGCCGTGAAGCCTTTTGGCGCTCCATGCAACACCGTCGTCACGATCGTCACGCCGGTGGGAAAACGGCGCATGACGGCGCGATAGCCGCTGGGCCTCAGCGCGCCGCGTGCCGCGCCCGCCATCAGGAGGTTCGGGCGCCGATACCGGTGCCGTCGCCCACGGCCACGATGGTCGCGTCGAGTTGCGGATGCTGTAAGAACGTGCGATTGAAGGCGCGTATCGCTTTCGTCTCCTCCGTGTCGGCCGCAGAAGGTTCCGACGCCGCCCGGCCGCCCCATAGCAGGTTATCGACGATGACGAGCCCCGAGCGCTTGAGCAGCGGGACCGATAACTCGAGATAGCGTTCATACTCAGGCTTCAGCGCGTCGATGAAGACGATATCGAGATTGTGCTGCGGAAAGGTCGGCAGCACGTCAAGCGCCGGCGCGTTGATGATCTCAACCGCGTCTTTTTTGCCGGCACGCCGTAAGAAGTCGAGCGCGATGGCGGTACGCTCGCGATCCGGATCGATCGTCCAAATTCTCCCGGCGGGCGGCTGAGCCAGCGCCATCCACAGTGTCGAGTACCCGTAGGCCGTCCCGATCTCGAGGATGCGGTTGGCCTGCATTGCGTGCACCAGCGTGGAGAGCAACCGCCCCGTTTCACGAGAGACGATAGGAATGCCGTCGTGCTGTCCCAGTTGCTCCAATTCAAGCAACAAGGGCGGAGGGTTCCGGTGAATGCGCGCCAGATAGGCGCTGTCAGGTCCTGCGGCGATGATCGTGCCAGCCTTCCTGCTCTCGTCTACTGCAACGAGAAGACGTAGAGCGTTGTCGATTGACGGCTGCCGCCATTCACCGGTCCGCCGGCTGGAAGGTAGAGCCGATCACCAATCACGGCGGCGCCCGTTCCGTGCCGGCCTTCGGGGAGCGGCGCATATGCCTTCCATCGATCCGCGGTGGGATCGTAGGCCTCGTTGTTCGTGAACGTCCCGCCTTCGCGTTCACCGCCGATTGCGAAAATTTGCTGGCGATAGACCGTGACGGCCATACCGCTTCGGCTCGACGGCATCGGTGCGCACGTCCTCCAGTGGTCTGTCTTTGGGTCATAGGCATCGCAGTACGAGGTATTGTGCCGAAAGTCGTCGATGCGCCCAGCGATGGCGTACAGTCTTCCACCGAGCGACGCCAGACCCATGTGGTCGCGACCTACCGGCAACGGCGCTGCGCTTCGATATGTGTCCGTTCCCGGACTGTACACAACGTGGGTCGTGACGGAGTGGACGTCCCGTCCGCCGATGAGATGGATTTCATCACCCAAAACCGCGACCGAAACGGAACCCAGCGCACTCGGTAAGGGCGCGATCGCCTGCCAGCGGTCCGCCGCGGGATCGTAGACGTTGGCATCGGTGACCGCACCGCGGTTTTGGCGCACGAACCCGCCAAAGGTATACAGTTTATCGCGAAACGCGACGACGCCGATGTGGTTCATCCCACGTGGCAGCGGTGCACAGTTCTCCCATCGTCCCGTCGCTGCGTCGTAGTATTGGCAGAGAGCCGAGTCGACGTCCGCGTGTCCGCTCACCTCGAGCACGGCCGGATGCGGACCGGCAGGTGCGTATCCGCCGACGACATACAGTCGCTCGCCGATTGCCGCAACGGAGGTCTCGCTCCGTCCCACAGGGAGCGGGGTTTCCGTGGTCCATGACCCGGAACGACTTGCCGGTGCCGCGGCCAGCAAGAGAAGCGCCGCGGCGAGCCCGTAACGCGTGGAGTTCCTAGAAGCCGGCGATCTTCATGTGGTTGAAGCCGAACGCCATGAAGAACAGCATCGGAATCGAGAGCATTGTGTTTGTGCGCGACGCGAGCGCCGCGATTCGACGTGCGCGCGCCTTTTGTTCGTCCGTCGCGGGCACTTTACCAAGGATCTTCATCTGATTCGGATAGATCAGCCCCCAGACATTGAACAGCATGATCGTTCCCAACCACGCGCCGATCCCGATCCCGGTGTACGGCGGGCGCAACGCGAAGGCCGAAGCGAAGCCGTTCTGCGTTCCGGAGGACAGCGTGAACAGTAAAATGGCACCCATGATCCACGTCACCAGCGCAGACCACCGAAAATATTCGAGCGCACGCGGTGCTACGTACCGCGAGATGCCGGCTGCGCTACCGTCGGCTGCCGCATTCGCTTGAGCCAGCGCCTGCGTTTGCACGAAGTTGAAGTAGTAGAGCAAGCCAATCCACATGACGCCGAACAAGTAGTGAAGCCAGCGGGCGAGCGTTGCAACCCAGTCCATCGCTAACCTCCAACCGTCGTGGCGGTACCCAAGATCGCCTTATCGACGAAGTACAGAATGATCGTCAGGATGACGCCCAAGACGATCGTTCCGGTCAGCGAATCCAGCGGATTCTTCACCGAATCTTCCTCCAACACGGCAAACGATGCGTAACCCCGTGGTGCCGGTGCTTTCCGTGAGGAACCGGCATCTCCTCGACGCGCTTGCGACCGGATCGCCACAACACGCGAGTTTGGCGACGCTGGGTCGCGGGAACGGGTGGAGATACGCGTCGCGACCTCGGCGTGGCGTGCCCCTTATGAGGCTAGAATCAGGCCGCCTCCGTCTGTTTCCGTTGAACACCGTGCTTTTTCCGGGGGCGGTGCTAAATCTTCATGTCTTCGAGCCTCGCTACAAGCAAATGGTTTCGGAGTGCTTGGAGGGAGGTGAGCCGTTCGGGGTCGCCCTGATTCGCGACGGTGATGAGGCGGGCGATCCCAACGTCACTCCGTACGACGTTGGCACGACCGCACAGATCGACGACGTTACGCCCCTCGAGCAGGGACGATACTATATCAACACTGTCGGGCGCCGGCGCTTCCGGATCGAGCGCGTGGTGAGACGCGAACCCTATCTCGTGGCCGACGTGACCTATCTTGCGGAAGACCCGATCCCGACTGTCTCCGAGATCGACCGTTTGATCGACGAGATCCGCGCCGTTTTCCGCGAGTACCTCCATCTCCTCATCGAGTTTTCGGGGATGCACGCCGACGTCGATCTTCCTGCAGACCCGGTCGATGCGTCGTTTCTCATTGGGGATGCGCTTCAGGTCGCGGATTCGATGAAGCAGCGCCTGCTGGAATTGTCCAACACGGAACAGCGGCTAACGGTCGAGCTGACGTTTCTGCGCAAGCTGCTTCCGCAACTGCGTGCGCTCCTCGAACGGAAACGGCTGCAGCCGGCCGCCGACGCACCGCTGCGGCCGGGCGCCGAATCCCGCGCGACGCAAGAACGCTTTTTCGGGAAGCACTTCAGCCTGAACTAGATCGCGTGGCTGCTCGCCGACTGCCTCTCTGCAGCGGTGAGGACGTTCTGCATGAGTGCGATGTTGGTCACCGGCCCGACTCCGCCGGGGACGGGCGTGATCTCTGCGGCGACCTCCTGCGCGCTCGCGAACTCGACATCGCCGACCGTCTTGCCATCCACGAGCGTCGTGCCGACGTCGATCACGGTAGCCCCGGGCCGCAGCATCGCACCGGTGACGAGTCCTGGTTTGCCGGCTGCGACGACCACGACCTCGGCGCGTTCGAGGTGCGCGGCGAGTTCGACGGTGGAACGGTGCAACACCGTGACCGTCGCATCGTGACCGATGAGAAGGAGCGTGACCGGGAGCCCTACGACACTGGAGCGTCCTACGACCGCGGCTTCTCTCCCACGCAGCGGCCATTTGTCGCTGCGCTCCAGGAGTAACAGCACCGCCGCGGGGGTCGCGGGGACGAATGCGGCGCCCGTGCCGAACGCGAGCCGTCCCTGATTCGCGGGATTGGCGCCATCGACGTCTTTGCGAGCTGGCACAGCGTCCGCAATGGCGCGAATCGAAAGAGAGCGTGGCA
Organism: Vulcanimicrobiota bacterium; assembly: GCA_019241305.1. GTDB lineage: Bacteria > Vulcanimicrobiota > Vulcanimicrobiia > Vulcanimicrobiales > Vulcanimicrobiaceae > JAFAXE01. Next base: position 22,262 of record JAFAXE010000151.1, on the reverse strand, counting down.
GCGGCTGCTGCAGCAGCACGCCGTGCGTCGTCGGATCTCCGCCGAGCGTGGCGAGGCGCAGGCGTACAGCGGACTCGCCAACGTCCGCGGGCAGCAAGTGCTCGACGATCTCGACGCCGGCGTCCGTCGCGACGCGTTTGATCCGACGAAGGTACGAAGCGCTTTCGGCGTCATCTCCCACCATGACGACCGCGAGGGTGGGGATGATTCCCCGTGCGCGCAGCACCGTGCTTCGCTCGGCGAGGCCGAGCCGCAGCTCTGCGGCGAGCGCGCGTCCATCTAAGATGCGTGCGGGCACGGGCGGCTCGTTTACGCGCGCAGGCAGCGTGCTCCCGTACCGGGTAGCCTCCAGCCATGACGACGCGACGGGATTTTCTTGCAGCGTCGAGCGTGGTGGGCGCTGCGACGTTTCAGACCACCGAGTTCTCGCGCCTCATACACCGGCCGTACCGGCATCGGCAAGTCTTCGGCGCGCACCGCGCCGAGAATGGGTCGCTGTTCGGACACATGCGAGAGGCGTTGAACGCGTACGAATACGACCTTGGGGAAGGCGCTGGAACCCTGCATGCTGCGGCGGTGCTCTACGGGACCGCTGCGACGCTCGGACTCGACGATGAGCTGTGGCAGCGTTACCGCCTCGCTGCGGTACTAACGGCGCGCGACGACGACGTCGAAGCCGCGGCGAATGGCCGCAAGGGCAATCCATTCTTGCACGGGCGTCATGCGTACGATCCTACGCTTCCACGTAGCGATGTACGCCATCCGTCCCACGACGACTCGATCGATGCACTTCAGCGACGCGGCGCTTCGTTTTTCGTCTGCAACGTCGCACTCGTCGCGCTCGGCTCGTTCATCGCCGCCAATCCGCATTACGCGGGAGGACGCGAGCTCGACGGTGTTCTCGCCGATCTGCGCGCCCATCTCGCTTTTGGGATGGTTCTCGTGCCATCCGGTATGGCGGCGTTGAACGCCGCGCAAGAAGCCCGCTTTACCTACGTGGCGGTTTCCTAGGCGGCCCTACTTCTTGCGGCGCGACGACGTCGCCCCATCCGCGGAGATTTTCCGCCGCGACGATGAGGACCGTCGGGAGCCGGATTGCGCCTTCGTCTTCGCCTCGGCGACTTTTGCACCGATCGTACGAAGCTCGTTCTCGCCGAGCAGCGAACGGGCTTCCGGGAAGAGTTCGCCTTCCTCCTCTTGGACGTGGTGCTCGACCAAGTCGCACAGGACTTGAATCTTGGCTTTGTGTTCCTCCGGTGACGCCTTGCCGCGCTGCAACCGTTTGATCGCGTCTTTCATCGCGGCGTGTTCCTCGTACGCCTCCAGCACGTTTTCGCGTTCCTCCGTATCGCGCTTACTCGCGGAACGCAATTCGGGGTAGAACAGCGTCTCTTCGAGTTTGGCGTGCAGCGTCAATTCCTCGACGATTTGTGTCGCCAGTTTCGTGCGCGATGCGCTGCTGGTCTTGTCCTCGAGCGCTTGAGCGAAGAGTCCCTTGACTTTTTCGTGGTCTTCATGCAACAGGGATAGCACATCGGGTCCGCTCGCCTCCGACGCGCGACCGCCGGTACGGCGGCCCGCACTTCGCGCGGAAGTCCGCGCCTTCTTCATGGTCTCCATCGTCGTTCTCCGGGGGGAAAGGGTGATTTCCTGACACTCCTACCCAGGCATGCCGTGATACCATCGCCGTCGCGTGAGCCTAGTCCGCGGCGATGGTCATGAGCTGCCGTTCCAATTCGGCCCGCGTGAGTGGACCATTCCAAATGCCGCGGACGACGCCGTGCGCGTCGATGAACAGGCTGTGCGGGACCGCCCCCGCCCCGTAGGTGGCCGCCATTTCGCCCGTGTCGATGCCGATGAGGTACGGGATACGCACATGCTTGACGAAAACCGCAACCCGGTGGGGCGACTCCTTTTCATCGATGCCGAGAAACACCACCCGCCGGCGATAGTGCGGATAGGCGGCGACGAGCATGGGGATCTCGCTACGGCATGGTGCGCACCACGTCGCGAAGACGTTCACGAACAACGCATGCCCGTGCCAAGCATTTTCCCCGAACGCCTTGCCGTCGAGCGCGTTCGCGACGAGTCGGGGCGCAGGTTTGCCAATGACGACCGTGACTGCTTCGGGACTGGGCGTGGGCGGCAGCAGTCCCGCCAACAGAAAGGCGGCAAGCCACTCGCCGATCACCGTGCCGGCTCCGCGGAGAAGGCGCGTTGCAAGACGTTCACCACGGTCGCGCTTTCCTCGATCATCGGAAGATGTGCGCTACGCTCGAGCACATGCACTTCGGCGTGCGGATAGACGCGGCGAGCCACCTCGAGCCCAGCAATCGGGACGTACCGATCTTGCCTTCCCCAGAGCAACTGCATCGGGCCGCGATAACGCGCGAGCCGTGCGTGTAAGCGGCGTACGTTCAACAGTTCCCAGACCGCGTCGGAATAGACGCGCGCGAACGCGCGAAGGTAATCCCGGTCTTGCGCATACCGGAAGGCACGTTCGTGCACCGATTCGGGAATCACCGACGGATCGACGGTCGCCCGCTCCAGCACGCGGCGCACGACGTGGCGCGATGGCAGCATCCGAAAGGCCCACGCTGCGGGACCGCTTCCGGCGATGTACATCCACGTCCGTGCGGTGCTACGAAATCCCGCTGGGCCGATCAGCGTGAGCAGCGCGACACGCTCCGGTACCTCGGCCGCGTATGACGCCGCGATCAGTCCGCCGAGCGAGTGGCCAACGAGCGCCACGCGCGGCGTGCCGAGTCGTTCGATGAGCGCTTCCAACGAGCGCGTGAAAAACGTAAGGTCGTAACGCACGTCGGGTTTCGACGATTCGCCGAAGCCGGGAAGGTCGAAGCCGACGACCCGCTGCTCTCGCGAAATTTCGATGGCGACGGAGTTCCACGCCGCCTCCGTCCAGTGGCCCAGCCCGTGAACGAAGACGACGGGAGTCGTCCCGGGCTGCTGCGGGCCGGCCAAAAAGAGCGCGACGCGAAGACCCGCCCACAATTCGAGGTCCCGGCGCGTCCACTGCATCTCCGGCGCATCGTGCATCCACGCTCACTTCGGTGTCGGCACGCGCTTTCGCCCGCACCGTCGCGTTCGCCGCGGAGGTTGGGAACGCTCGCAGAAGCAGTTGGCGTGCGTAACGCCCTCATCGTTGTCGTCGCGATCGCGGTCGTTGCGATCCTGGCTGCGGCGTACCTGGCAAGCGGTGTCCAGCCCGGCGGAGGTGGAGGGCCGGCGATGCTAGCAGGCGCGCCCGCTCAAAGTTTTCCGGCGCCGCGCCTGGGCGGCGGGGAAGATGCGCTGGCAAATTACCGAGGACGGGTCGTGCTGCTCAACCTGTGGGCGTCGTGGTGCACACCGTGCCGCGAAGAGATGCCGGATCTCGAACGGCTCTACGTTGCCGAGGGTGCGCGAGGACTGGTCGTGCTGGGCGTCGATCAAGGTGAATCCGCTGAGGTCGCGGCCGCCTTCGCGCGACGCCATGGCGTGACGTTCCCCGTGCTGCTGGACGAGGAGCAACGCTACGGGCGCGCTTACGCTGCCGTGGGACTTCCGACATCGATCGTGGTCGACCGTACCGGGCGAATCGTGAAAGGCATCGACGGCGCGCTTTCTTTCGGTCAGATGCACGCCGTGGTCGATCCTCTGCTGTCGCCGGCGCACGCCCAAAGTAGGGCACTAAAGCAGACGTCGTGACCGATCGGTTCGTCGCCTTCGCGACGGCCGTCGTGGCCGTTGCCCTCGTCGCCGCACAGATTATCGCGCCGGCTTGGGCTTTCGTGCATAGCGAACCGTATGCACTCGCCCTCGCGGTCGCCGTGTGGGTGTTGTTGACGTACGCGCTGCGAGCGTCGCGCGGCGCCGACGGCAATCGCGGGCGCAGGCTGGCCTACGCGGCAGGCGGCGCGGCGCTGATCGCGCTCGCGGGTATTGCCTCCGGTTTGATGGGGCCCGATTTGCAGACGCTCGTGCGCGCACCGGGGACCGTCTTGCCACTCCCCGACGTGCACGCCGCCGCGTTCTTTCCGCTGGTCGATGCGGACGGCATCGCGCGCGGGGACACCAGCGTCGTGATTCGCCGTCGCGGTCGCGCGGAGATCGCAATCGCGCCAAACCGGCGGCGGCTGCTCGGTACGGCGCTGTTGCTGGCGGAGCCGGGTGCCGCTGCATATATCGAAGCGCGCGATGAGTCGGGACAACGGCTAACGATCACGCAGCCGACCAATCCCGCCTTTCTCTCACCGGTGTTGCAGTTCGGTACGTCGGTCGCGATCGACAACCAACAACTCCCGGCTGACGAGTTCGCAATTCCGGCGCTGCACCGCCGCGTCACCGCGATCTTCATCGATGCGAAGGCGGCCAGCGCGATCCACGCGAGCCGCCTCGGCGATCAAAATGTCGTGCTGTTCTCCGTACGCGACGACGCTAGCCATAACGTCGCGCACGGCATCGGATTCGCTCCCAGCGGCGGCGATGCTGAGGTGGGCGGGTTACGGCTGCACGTAACGATCGGCACCTATCCACGGCTGGTCGTTGCCTCGGCTCCGCTGCCGATCGCGCTGTGGTTCGGCGGCGCCGGCATCGTGCTAGGACTCGTTTTTGCGTGGGCGTGGCCGGCGGCCGTGCCCCACGGCGTCGTGTTGTCCGCGAGTCGGGAGGGGCGCGCATGACGCGTTTGCTCTCGGCGGCGGCGATCATCGCGCTGTGCGCCTGCACGCGCATCGAAAGCGCGAGCAACACCGCGCGCCATCCGTGGACCGTTCCTGATACGTTGCGCGTCGGCGCCTACGAAGAGCCGGACAACCTGAACCCAGCCGTCACCTCGATGTCCTTTTCGTCCGATGTCTTTCAATTGATCTACGATGGCCTGATCCGCTACGACGATAAGGGCGATCCCGTTCCTGACCTCGCCACCGAAGTGCCCACACAACAAAACGGCGGCATCTCGAAAGACGGAACGACGCTGACCTATCACCTCGCGCCGAATGCCCGCTGGCAAGACGGCGTCCCGCTGACCGCCGACGACGTCGTGTTCACGTACCAAGCGCTCATGAATCCGGCCAACAACGTCCCGACGCGGATTGGCTACGATCGCATCACCCGCGTCGAGGCACCCGATCCGCACACCGTTCGGGTCGTCCTGAAACAGCCGTACGCGCCGGCACAATTTCTCTTTCGCGATCTGGCGCAAGGCGCGATCATGCCGAAGCACCTCCTGGCGCACTATGCCGACGTCAATCAGGTCCCGTTCAATACGAATCCGATCGGCAGCGGGCCGTACCGGCTCACCGGCTGGCGTCATGGCAGCGAACTGATCTTCGATGCGAATCCCGAGTACTTCCGTGGGCCGCCGAAGATCAAGCACATCGTCTGGCGCTTCATCAACGATCAGAACACGCTGCTCTCGCAACTCCGGACGCACGAAATCGACCTCGACTACGGCGTGCCGCCATACCTCGTTTCACAGGTACAGAAGATGGACGGTATCCGCACCGTCGACACGTCGACGCTGCACTGGGAGCACATCGTCTTCAACGTGCGCCATTCACCGCTCGACGAGCGCACCGTGCGCCTCGCGCTGGTTTACGCGATGGACGAGCGCGCCATTTTCACGAAGATCTACCACGGCCTTGGCCGCCCCTGGCCGACCGATCAAAATCCGGATTACGGCTGGAGCGATCCGAGCCTCGACTACTATCCGCACGATCCGAAGAAAGCCGGCGAGATTCTCGACGCGGCAGGTTGGCGGCTCGGATCGGACGGCTTCCGCTACAAGAACGGACGACGGCTGGCGTTCAGTATTTCGACCGTCGCCGGCGTAAAACCGCGCGAAGCGATCGAGGTGCTCTTGCAGAGCGAGTGGCGCGACGTTGGCGTCGATTTGACGGTGAAGAACTATCCCGCGCAGGTGCTCTTTGCGCCGGTCGGCGCCGGCGGATTACTGTACGGCGGAAAGACCGATGCGGCCATCTTCACCTGGAACAACTCGACGCCCGATCCCGACGACGAGAGCTTTATCGGCCCCAACATGTTTCCGCCGAAGGGGCAGAACATGATGTTCTACGCGAACGAACGGCTTGGGCGCGATCAACAGGCGGCGCTGCGCGTCTACGACCGCGCAAAGCGCAAGCCGTACTACATCGACATTCAGCGCATCATTCTCCACGACGTGCCGGAGTACACGTTCGATTGGGAGCCCGAAATCGACGCGATCAACGTCGACCTGAAGGGAGTGCGCCCCGCGCCGGTCGGCTCAGATTTTTGGAACATCGCGGATTGGCAATTGTGAACCAGCGCCCCCCAACCGACGGAAGCTACACGACCCACCGACCGCGTCTGATCAGCCGGCTCGAGCAAGAAGCGCAGCATCGCATCACGGTTCTCGTCGCTCCTGCTGGATATGGAAAGTCGACGATCTTACGCGAGTACGTCGCGCATGCAGCGGTTCAACCCGCGGTGTTGTACCGAATTCGCATGGGTCAAAGTACCCCTGCCGGCTTCGTTCGAGGGCTCGTGGACACTTTGGGACCACACTTGGGCTCCGTTCCTTTGCATGAGTATCTGTACGCAAACGGAATCGGTGACGAGGGTTCGCTGCGTCAGTGGTTCCTGCAGGCGCTGGATCGTTTCTCGGGGACGATTGGCGTCGATGATCTGCAGGTCGCAGTTGCGGAGCCGGGATGCGCAGATTTCATTTCATCGATCATCCAGGAAAGCCACTCCGCGATTCGCTGGATCCTCGCGACCCGAAGTATCGGAACGCTTCCCGTAGCATCCTGGCGTGCCGGAGGCGACGCCGGCGACCCGCTCGATGAATCCGATTTGCGGCTCACCGCGAACGAGTCGGTACGACTCTCGCGCGAATGCGGCGTCAACGTGAGCGATCAAGTGATTGACCATGTCGCGGGCCTTGCTCGCGGATGGCCCGCGGCGTTCGCCTTCGGCATCCGCCTGGCGGCGCGGGGTGTGGCCGATGCCAGTGTGGAGGTCTACACCCGCTCGTTCATCGACGATCTCTTCGGCGAGCAACTCCTTTCCAGGATGACGCCGGACCAACGCTCGTTTTTAATGAAAACGAGCCTGCTCACGCACGTGGACCACGCGGTGATTGCCGAGCGATACAGCTTCGACGCGGAAGCACTACTGCAAGCGTTACGGCGCGATGCCGCTTTCGTTGCGCTGGATCCGCGCGGGGGCTATCTGTATCACGACCTTTTCCGCGAATACTTGCGAAGAAATCTCCGGCGTGAGGATCCGCAGTTCGTTGCGCTAAGCGTCCGTTGGGCCGCAAACGTCCTCCTCGAGTCGGGGGAAGCCGACGCTGCGCTGGATCTTTGCCTCGACATGGAAGATCCGCACGCCGCAGTCGAGCTCTTGGAGCGAGCCGGGTTCTTACTGATCGAAAGCGGCTGTATCGACCTCGCCCAGCGGGCGGTCCAGCGGCTCCAAGCGACGGGCACATTCCATCCTATCGTGCCGGCGCTGCAAGCGACGCTGGAGTCGATGCACGGCAATCACGTTCGGGCCGAAGAACTCTTCGCCGAGGCGATCGCTCGCGCAGATGGGCAGCTCGCTCTCGAACTTCGCGTTCGGCTTGCTACGCATCGGCTCAATCGGCGTGACACCGCCGGAGCTTCTTTGGCGATCGAAGGCTGCATGGACGCTGCGGCGCCGCCATACTTGCGCCTCGGCGTCGCGACGATCCGCGCCTGCATCGCGGCGCGGGAAGGGAACGCTGAGCAAACGCACGCGTCGCTGGAAGAGGCAATCGGGCTGCTCGGTGCGCTGCGTGATGAAACGCACGTGGCAATAGCACACCATCAGATTGCGCTCGTTCTCTACATCGTTGGCGCTTTTGAACGCGCACGTTCGTACGCAACCTCAGCAATGCACATCGCCGAAAGGCGGCGCGTCGGTGGTGTCGCGGCCCGAACGCGAAGCGTTCTGTGTGCCATCGCCGGCGAGCTGGGCAACACGGGCGTCCAGCGGCAAATCAATCACGACTTGCGCGTGCTTGCCCTTGCGTCGGGAGATCCGAAGTTGCGGTTCTTTTCCCTCGCAAACCTCTTCGTCATTGAGATCGAGGCAGGTCATCTTGCGGCCGCGCGAACGATTGAGTCGGAGCTGCATCAGTTCGACGCGACGGTCTTTCGCGATTCAGAGGAGGCGCTGTACCCTGCGTACGCGCTGCGCGCCGCCTGGGAAGGCGAATTCGGCGTCGCGCACGCGTATTTGCGCGGTACCGAAGCGACGTTGTCTCCGGAAAACCGCAAGCTCCTACGGCAGTGTGAGGTCGCACTCTATGCTGCGGCAAGCGGAGAGTTGACGGAAGCTCAGCAGTCGGTGGAAGCGGCGTTGGGCACATTTGCGCGCTGGGGCGGAAACGCTGCTCCCTTGCACTCGCGCGCGCTCACCGCACGCATTTTACTGTCGCTGAGCTGCGCGCTGCTGGATGATTACAAGCTGGCCGCAGAACTGCTCGAAACGGTCCGGTATGCCGCGGCAGTACAGCGCCGCGCCTTCGACCGACTCATTGCCGCAGCACGCGCGTTCGTGCGAGCCAGATCGAGCGGCGATGACCGCATGGCGGTGCCGTTGGCGCGCTTGCGGGACTGCGACCTCGGCGGCTACGCGCTCTTACTCGAATCGCTCCGCAGCGTTCCGTCGCTTCGGCCATTCGGCGATGCGCCGTCCGTCCTGACTCCGGCAGAACGTGCCGTGCTCGACCGGCTTAGCCGGGGCCTCACGAGCAAAGAAATCGCAGCGGCTTTCGGCAAAAGCCGTTATACCATCGACACGCAGGTCAAGTCGATCGTTAAGAAATTCGGTTGCAGCGGCCGCGGAGAAGCGGTTTACTTGGCTCGGCGATACGGAATGCTCGAGTAGGCATCGGGGGCCAGCATAGCCAAAATTATTCACAGCTTGGGGGGTATTCCCCAGAATCGGAGAACGGTTTAGGGCCAATGAGGCCCGGCTCCCCGGCTAGCCTAAGAGCTTCCCGCCCGGTCGCTTTGGGTGGGCGTAAAAGTCGCCCTAATTTCGGCTTTCTCCGTAAGGATGCGGTGAAGAATCATGGATGAAATCGGGCTCTCGAAGGCAGCTGCCCGCACACTCCGGCGGCACATAGAAGAAAAACGACGAGAACTCGGGCTTGCACTGCTCCACGGCATGGGCGTGCGTTCCCGAACTGCCGCGGTGGGTCGCGCGGCGTTCCTGGAAGGCCTCCTCGATCGCTTACGTGACGAGTTGGGATCGGGCGACACCCTGCTCACCGAAAAGTGGGTTGCGGACGGCGCGCAGCCGGATTGGCCCGACAAGCAGGGTCTGGTCGCTTGCAGCTTCGCGATCGTCGCTGCTTCATACGCGGCACAACACATCGATGGCGCCACCGTCGCACACTACCTTGCCCTGCGCGGCAGACGGCTCGATGGCATTTTAGAGTCAGCACTCGCCGAAGGGCGCCGCGTCGCCGACGGCGATGAACGGGTCGCGCGCGACGAGGTCGTCACCTCGCTCCTGGCCTCCCTCGAAGCGCGCGATGCAGCGACCTGCGATCACTCCCGTTCGGTCGGCTTGTGGGCTCGTCGCATCGCCGCCGCGCTGGAGATGCCGGCTGAGGAGCAAACGTTCGTCGGCCTGTGTGGGACGCTTCACGACGTCGGCAAGCTGTCGACACCGCGCTCAATCCTGCTCAAGCCTGGCCCGCTCGACGAGGATGAATGGACGACGATGCGGGAGCACTCGGCCGCTGGGGCGCGAATCGTTTCGCGCGTTCCATCCTTGCGTGCGTGCGCGAACGTCATCCGCGCGCACCACGAGCGGATCGACGGCCACGGGTATCCGGATGGTCTCGAACGCGCGGCTATCCCGCTCCCTGCGCGCATCATCGCCGTCGCGGATGCCTTCCACGCGATGGTGAGCCGCCGGCCCTACCGTCCACCGCTGCCGGTCGCTGGTGCTCTGCAACAATTGAATGACGGCCGCGATGTTCGCTGGGACACGACGATCGTCGATTCGTTGCACGCGCTCTTGCGTTCACGGCTGGGCAACAAACTGGAGCGCGCCGCCTCAGGCGACTAAGGCCTTCCCTTCCTAAAAATCCGTCGCGCTGGAGAAGGTGAAGCGCTCGAAGCGCACGCTCGGTACCACCATCGCATAGGAGTAACTCGCCGTGCGTGCGAGTTCGCGGGAAAAGGTGCAGCGCTGAAGCGCTTCGGTGATGCTTTGGTTGAAGCGCAAATTGCGCACGCCTTTGGTAAGTTTGCCGTTTTCGATCAAGAACGTGCCGTCGCGCGTCATCCCGGTCACGATCGTTTGGCGCTGGTCGACCGTGCGCACGTACCACAGGCGGCTCACCAACAAACCGCGCTCGGTTTGTGCGATGAGTTCATCGTGAGTCTCCGTGCCCGGTTGCACCACCAGGTGACGCGGCTGCGGGCCGGCACTGTTCGGCTCGGGCAACGCGTGGCCGGTATTGGGCCGGCCTAACTTTGCCGCCCACCGCGAATCGGTGACAAGCCCACTCGCCGTGCCCCGATCGAACAGCCTGACACGCTCTGTCGGAACGCCTTCGAAATCGAACGGCATTCCGACGTTCAGCGGATGCGCCACGTCGTCGAAGACAGTCACATTGTCGCCCACGAAGCGCTCGCCGAGCCGTCCGCTGAAGAACGACGAGCCTTCATCGTAGGCCTGCGCCGAAAAGTGACCGGCGATATAACCCATGATTTCGCCGAACGCCGGCGGCTCCATGATGACCGTGTATTCGCCGGGTTCGAGCGTGATGGGATCTGCCGATGCCAAGGCTTTTCGTGCCGCGATTTCGCCGGAACGCGTGCCGTCAATGTCGCGAACGTCGTTGGAATACCGCTCGGCGAAACCGGTAGAAGAAGGCCCGTTTTGTTTGACGTTGAGCCCGCTATCGGTGCCGTCGTGTGACTGCACGGTGCCGCTCGAGTTGGCGAGCGTGATTCCCCCGGACGACGTCGTTACGTAACCGGCACTCCAGAGACCGTGCGCTTCCCCGGCATCGAAGATGGCGCCAACCACGCGGGCGCGGTCTTCTGCGGAAGCTCGCGCCGTGGCTTCAACGTACGCTCCGTCGCTCGATGTCGTGCGCTGCGTGCTGGAAAGCGGTGGCAACTCCGGATCGGGCGGCGCCAGTCGTGCGATCTCGCAGGCGCGCTCGAGCGACGCGTCGATTCCGACATCGGCCAAATGGTTCGTCTCTGCGACTCCGGTTCGTCCATCGACGATCGCCCGAATCCGCAGCGTCACGTTCTGCGATCGCACATTTTGATGAATTGCACCATGCGTGAAACGGGTGAGGCCAAAATCTTCTTCGTAGAGGAGCGCTTCAGTCGCGTCTGCTTTGGAGCGGGCAACGACGCGTTGCACGAGTTCTTCCCGCTCGGCGCTATCCACGATAGCCTGCGCCCACGGTGACGTTGCGGAAACGCGCCGGCGCGGCGCACTGCGCCGTCCGTCCCGATTGCATCGGCTCGCCCTTGCCGCAGTTCGGCGTTCCCCACGCCAGCCACGAGCGCTCGTCCGCGATGGCGTCGCAGCTATTCCAAAAGCGCGGCGTCACGCCGGCATAGGTTGGGTTCTTGAGCATGCGGCCACGCTTCCCGTTCTTGATCTCCCAACCGATTTCGCAGCCGAACTGAAAGTTCAGGCGATGGTCGTCGATCGACCACGAGCGGTTCGACTCCATGTAAATCCCGTCGCGCACGTCTTCGAAGAGCGCCTCGAACGGGAGCGTTCCCGGGAGCAAGTTCAAGTTGCACATGCGAATCATCGGGATGAATTCCCACGACTGCGCGCGTACGCAGGCGTTGCTCTTGCGCCCGATGAGACGCGCGGTGTCGCGCGACATCTCGAAGCCCGCGAGTAACCCTTCCCGCACGATATCCGAGCGCCCACTCTTCGTCCCTTCGTCATCGTAACCGACGGTCGCGAGCCCGCGCGGCAGCGTGTTGTCGATCACGATCGTCACATGCTTCGAGCCGTACTGCAGCATCCCGAGTTGCGCCGGGTCGAGAAAGCTCACGCCGGAGAAGTTGGCTTCCCATCCGAGAACGCGGTCCAGTTCCGCGGCATGTCCGCACGATTCGTGGATTTGAAGCGAAACTTGCGACCCGCCCAGGATGATGTCGAACTCGCCGTGCGGACACTGCGGCGCATCGAGCAGCTGCACCGCCTCCTCGCCTATCCGCTGCGCGTTCTCGCGCAACCGTGCCGCTTCCACGATCTCCCATCCCCCGGTTTGATACAGGCCGACGTCACCGGGAAACGTGCGGTCTTGTACGTCGCCGACACCGACCGCGAGCGCCGAGATGCCGCTGCCCGTTTGTTGGAGCGTTTGCGCGATCTCGGCGCCATTCGAACTGTAGAACTCTTTGTCCGTCCGCCACAGATCGATCCACGCCCGCCCTACCGAGATGCGAGGGTCGACGTGTAACGAGCGCTCTGCGTCGAGCAAGAGCGCAACGCGCTCACCGAGCGCAACCGTCGCGGGATCACGTTCGACGGGGGTCGCGTAACAGTCGACGTGCGCGTCGCTCGGAATCTCGCCAAAGCGTTTACGTGCAACGGCTGCGCCTGCGCGTGCCAGCTCGACGGCGCGTCCGGCGATGAGATCGACGCCGGCTTCGCTCAAATCGTCGCTCGCTGCGAAACCCCAGCAACCATCGACGAGCGCGCGAAGTCCAAAGCCCGTACTCGTCGCGTCGTCGAGCGCTGCGACGACGCCGTTCCGGACCTCTGCGCGCTCGCTCCGTCCTCGCTCGAACCGCACGTCGGCATAGCCTGCGCCGCGCGCGCACGCGGTGTCGACTGCCCGTTGGGCGAGCGAACGGAACGTCAACGAAGTGCTCCTTCGGGGGGCGGTAGGTTGGAGGGGGAAGCAGCGGCCGCGGCGCGCTTTCGGTACGCGGTGTAGCATCTCATCGCGACGAGGGACCCAGGCGACATGAGGGCGGCGTTAGACCTTGTCGGGCGACGCGACGGAGCGATGGGTACAAGCGTTGTGCCAGATGGAAGCCGAGATCGCGCGATCCGGCAGCACTCGTCCAACGTTCATGGCGCCAAGGAGGCGCCCGTCGCATGAATTTTCGATCGGTCCTCGGGACACTTGGTATGGCCGCGATCGTGGCCGCGACCAGTGCGGCCGCAAGCGCCCAGAGCAATCCCTACAACTACAACCCGAACTACAACTATTCGAACCCGTACCAGTACCGCCAGCAGAGCCTCGTCGATGTCGGCAAGATCGCGAGAGGCGTGCAGGGCGGCATCAACCATCTCAATCGCGATTCGCGCGACTACGGTGGTCATCGCGTGAACGCGATCAGCAACCTGCAGAACGCCGAAAATGAGCTGCAGCAAGCAGCGGCCTATGCGCAGGCTCATGGCTATCAGATGCCACCGCCGCCCGCACCGGCGAACCCCGCGTATCGCCGTGCTCCGAATCCTTACGCGAACAACCCGCAACTTCGCAGCGACCTCAGCGTCGAGCGCGTACAACGAAACGTTCAGCATTGGATTCGTCGCCTGTCGCGGGACAGCCGCGACTTCGGAGGCCACCGCGCCGCAGCGATCGACTGGCTGCAGCGCGCCAATAGCGAACTCGTCGCCGGAATCCAGTTCGCCCAGTCGCACGGATACTAAAACAAAGTACGAGTCCAAGAGCCCACGGGGCGCGGTGTACCGCGCCCCTTCTTTATGACCTGGCTCCCGCGGAGCCGGCCACCTCAAAGCGGAGATCGCGAAACGCGACCGCGCCGCTGGCGCGAGCGGGCCTTCCCGTACCCAGCGACGGGACGACGTACAATGCACGCAACGTCAGTGGCGGCGCTGCGGTAGCGGGAAGAGATACTTCGCAGCGGCGATAACCCTGCCAGTCCGCACGCCGGGCCAGCGTCACGGCGACGCGATCGCCGTCGGCGTTGGTGAACGCGGCTCGGACGCCGACGCCTGCCCCATCGCCGCGAACCTCGATGCTCATCGCAAGCGGCGCGCCCTGCAAAAACAGCGCGGTATTGGCGTACGCACCTCGGACGTCTCCCGAGAAATCATACGACAGCTCGAGCACGCTTTCACCGCGCTCGGCGCTTGTGGTGACCGTCCCACGACCGCCGGCGGGATAGGTTGAAAACGTCCAGCGTCGACCGGCGGCGAAGTTCATAAGCACCAGCTCGGACCGTCCAACCCGGACGTCGGCCTGCGCGACACGTCCGCCGGCCCGTGCGGAAACGATCGCGTCGCGTGAGGCTGCGTGGTATCGGCCGTCGCTCGCGATGGAACCCGTCGTCGTGCTCCACCGCACGGCGCCGTCAATCAGGACCGGCGCGTTCGACCGCTCTAAGCCGACGCTCTTGAAGTCCACGGTCGCAGATGGCGCGGGGTTGGGATCAGGCGGCTCAACACGAAGCGCTGCGAGTCCAGCGACGACCCGCAGCGGCACGTCCTCCACGAGCGCGCCCGAGCGGACGCGAAGCAGGCCGCTACCCGGAGCGATGGCGACGAGCCGGCCACCCGGCTCGAGCCGCGCCAGAGCGGCGGGCGCCACGGAAAGGCTGGGAGGCCGGGTCGTTCTGTTGGAGCCGTCCTGAATTGGATGCCCGGCAGCGTCGAGCGGTATCGCGTCGATCAGGGCGTGCGCGCCGGCGAGCATGACGAGCGGGTCCGGACGGATGGCGAGATGCGTCGCCCGCCCCAGGGGATCGCTGCTATAAAGGAAGAGACCGTCGGCAACGTTGCGCTCACGGCCATCCGAGGGGGTGCTCAGAAGCGACGCGGCAGGATCACCTGGAACGCGCGCGACGAGCGTAGCCGAGCCGCCCGAGTCGAACGCCATACCATCGTGCGCACCGAGTCCGCGCATCAGCGCGCCGAGTTCGGGACGCGTTAAACCGATAGAGCGCGCACGATCGCGGCCATCGACGTCGATGAACGCAAGCGTCCCATCGGACAACGTCAGCGCGCCGGACTGCGGATCGTGCTGCAGCGCTTCGGCCGGCGACGGTGGATCGGGATCCTCGTACGGCGCTCCGCCCTTGACGAGCAGAGGGCCGCCACCGACGGCGGTTGCGACGCCGCCTAGCGACGGATCCGTCGCGGCCGCGATGCGAACCTCATCGCCGGGGACCGGCAGCGTTCCATTGGAAGCAGCGCGTACACCGAACGCCAGCATCGTGCACCGCGCGCAGGACGGCGCATCGTTGTCGCTTCGCTCGACATGATACGTTCCAGAAGTTGCGCCTGCGTTTGGATCGAGCTGCGCAGGAGCAAGCCGCACGTACGTGATCCCTTGCACCGCCGCCAGTGGAACGCCGTAGACCGGCGTGACGAGCATAGCACCGGCGCCCTGCGGCGGCCACTCATTGACGCCTTGCAGCTGCCACGTACGCTCTGCGTCGAAGACGGTCGCGCTAAAACGATACGTCCCAAAGCGAACCGTTCGATCGCGCAACAGCGAAATCGTGGCCCTGCCGCTCGGTGTGCGCAACAGCATCCCGTCGCGCACGACGATGTTCAAGGGTTGATTGGTTTGACCGATATCGAAATAGTCGGCGTTGATCCCGGCAATGGCTCCGGTTCGCGATGCCATCGCAGATACGGTCTCACCGCCGGAAAGAAGCGTGTCGTGCGCGAGGACGGCGGAGATGCGAAGCGCCGGTTTCCGCAGGTTGATATCGAGGGCCCGCACGACCAGCGGTCCGCTCGACGTCATGAGGTAATAGGTTTCTACCGTCGCGCCGGGAGCGATCTGGGTGCGAACCGACGATTGTGCGATCACCAGGGGAAACGGTGGCGGTGGCGTGAGGAGAACGGGAAGCATAGTGATTCCTATGTCATTCCTTAGTAACGGTAAGGTTTTTTGTGCTACGCATTGCGCGCCACGATGAGTGATCCGCGAGGTAGCCTGTTTCCGTAGTATCTCATGAAGGCGCCGCACAGCGCGGCGCTGCGGGAAGGGGTCACGGGCATATGGTCGGATGGTTTGGCAGCAACGAACGCGAGCGACAAGGCGGCACGCTGACGCGCTTCGACCTCACGGTCATGAGCCTCATCAGCCTTATGTTCGGCTTGGCCCTGATCGTCAAGGGCTTGGTGCACGGCGGCTAAGCCGCTTTAACGCAACGCGGCCCTCGATGGCGCCTAGCGTCGCTATCCCGAGGGGGTAGCCGGCCGTCCGAAACGGCGAACCCGGAACCCGCGCGAGCGTCCTCAAGTCGAAGGCCGCAACGGCGTTAGCTCGTGCGCAGGGAACGTACAGCCGCCGCCGCACCAAATCGATCGCCGGCCGCCATGCCACCTGGCACGCATTCAGCGGCCGGTGTACGCTCCGCAGCGTACGGGTGTCGAGAACCGCAACCGTCCCGGTCGCTTCGTCGCTAACGAACGCGCGGCGGCTCACCGGATCCAGCGCCACGCCGAGGGGAAACACGAAGCGCTTTGAGCGCGCCACGGTGCGTCCGCTGCTCACATCGATGCTCGCCACGAACCCGCCGGGTCGCACCGGCGTCCGTGGGATGTTGGCAACGACGTCGACGCGGTTGAGCGCCGCATCGTACGCGATACCAAAGGCACGCTCCGGCGCTTCAAAGCGGCGCGTGACGCGCATCGCTGCCAGGTCGACGACGGCGACGCTCGCATCGTTCACGTTGGACACATACGCAACACCGCCCCGCGCATCGATCGCCAAGCCTTCCGCCGTGATGCCGGTGCGTACGCGATCGACCGTCTGTCCGGCCGGCGTAAAACGGACGCGGGTGAAGGCGCCGTCGCCGGCGATGTCGCGATTCGTCACATACGCAGCGCCGCGAAATCCGCTGACCTCGTTGCCCGTCGGTACATCATCGATCGCGCGGTACGCTCCGGTCGAGCGCACGATCTCCCATAAGACGGGCGCGGTAACGGAGGGCGCGACGAGGTGGTCGCCGACTTGCGCCACGTCTCCCGTCCCTCCATCGAGTGCGAGGACTCCTAAGAGCGCGCCGTCGCTCGCGCGATGCAACGCGACGCCATCGTCGTAACACGCAACCGCAAACACGTTCTGCTGCGCCGGCCAGGGGACGAGTCGTAGTTCCTTACTTCCCGCGCCGTCGCGCGTCGCTGCCAGGATCGTCGCGCGCGTCGGTGTGTTGATGGCATAGGGCGCAATGTACGTCATTCCCTCGAGCCTGCCAGGACCGATCAAGTCGAGATGAAGCGCTTCGGCTCCGATACCCTGTATCTGTAGCGGGACCCGTGAACCCGGAAAGAGTGGCACCGACGGTGCTGTAACGACCAGCCCTGCCGGCGGACCGTGCACGTTCCAAAACGGCGTCGTCATGAGTGGAACGGTAGCGAGAAACCCACACAGCGCGTACGTGCGGGAGTTTCGGCGTCGAGCGGCGGAGCAATCCTCGGTTCCCACGCGGTTTTGGGAAGTGATACTTGTCACGTGCGAGGCTCGCCATGAAAGACGTTCGAGTTTTCGCGTACGCCTTCGTTAGTGCCGCGGTGCTCGTGGCCTGCGGTACTTCGGGATCGGGTTGTCCCGGATATGTCCCACTCGCGATGCTTCCGCCGCCGCAGCCCTCGACGGGTGGTGGCGGACCCGCAAGCTCCCTGCGGGTTCCCGCAGGCCACAGACGTGCGCTCGATAGCGGCGGCTGCCCCGCACCTCCGGTGTACAGCCCGCTTCCGACGCTTCATCCCACACATTCTCCGACGACCCATTAAGGATTGATGCGGCCTGCTGCCGATAACCGGGGGGAACGCCGTTCCCACCACGGAGGCAACGGGTATTTTGCTCGCCGAGAAGAAAACGGGTGACCCAACGGCCTGCATCGCGAAAAGGAACGTGATCGTGAGGCGAAGCCTTGGGTTTCTTTTTGTCCTTGCCGGTGCTTCCTGTGCCATCGCTCTGGGGAAACCCCCAGAGAATTCCAAGTCCGAGGGAGCCTCGTCAAGGACACTCTCTGCTAAACCGGCGCCAAAAGTCGCTCCCGTAGAAAAAGCCTCTCCGGTTCGGCTCGCTCCGGCGGACGAGTATTTCGGTCCGCTCAAGATGAGCGTGCTCGGAATTCGGAACGAGATTCACGACTTGGCGATTCGGTACGACGTCAAAGCCGACATCAATCACTTGCTCGCGAAGAGGATCATGGGAACGGCGCTGATGACCGAAGCCTCGCTCGCGGATTGGGAGAAGAAGTATCCCGGCGACGACCAGATCGCGCGTGACTGGTATCTCCTTCAGCATCTTTATGCGAAAATTGACTCCACGGACGCTCACAACAAGGCGAAGTATACCGCGCACTGGCTCATCGACCGTTACCCGAAAACGTGGTATGCCAAGAACATGATTGCGACGATGGGGCGGCTACTGCGCGAACCGATGCCGACTGCCAGTCCCGGGCCGCAGGCTTCCCCGTCACCGTCGGCGAGCCCACAACCGACGGAATCGCCGTCGACGGCGCCAAGCACTGCGCCGGCGAACGAGCCGCCGATTCCAAACCCGGCGCGCACGCGGCCGGCCAGCTCACCGGGCGAAGGGAACCCCCCGCCGCTCGCCACGAGCGAACCAAGTCCGACCAGTGAACCGAGCGCGACGGCGGAGCCGAGCGCTGCTGTGACGGCGACGCCGGCACCCGCGCTGAAGTAGTCCAAAGGCCCCGTTGCGCGCCTCAAGAACAGCGCGCAGCGTGAGCCCTTGGGCCGCACTTTCCTTTGCTGTTCCCTTCGTTCTCTATGTCGCCTCGCTGTCGCCGTACGTAAGCGCCTGGGACACCGCAGAATTTCAAACGGTTCCCTACATCTTCGGAATCGCGCATCCCACGGGATTTCCCGCCTTCATCATGGCCGGCTGGATCTTCACCCACCTCGTGCCGCTGCAGAGTGTCGCGTGGCGGATGGGGCTCTTCAGCGCGCTCTGTATGTCGCTCAGCGGGGTTACCTGTTACGTACTGTGCCGGCGTCTTGCGGTGTCACCGCCCGGCGCTTGCGGCGCGGCGCTCCTCTTTGCGGTCGGCAACGTTGCATGGACGCGCGGTACGCGGGCCGAGGTGCACAGCCTCGCCGCGCTGCTGGTCGTCGCTTCTGCGCTGTTTGCGCTGTGCTGGTATCAGGAGCGGCGGCCACGCTGGCTCGTCCTCTGTGCAGTGGCGTCGGGGGTCGGCCTCGCAACGCATCCGACGATCGTCCTCGCCTTTCCGGGAATCGCGCTGCTCGTGATCGCGGCTCGCGAGATGCCGTCGCGTCGCGTGATCATCGTCTGCCTCGCAGCCCTCATCCTACCGTCGCTGGCGTACGCCTACATTCCGCTGCGTAGCCACTACGTCACGGCGCACCGCGTCGACCCGACGCTGGCACTTGGCATTCCTCCGGGGCGACCGTATTGGGATTATGGCGATCCATCGACCCCCCAGGCCTTCTTGCGTTACGTCAGCGGCAGCGACTTTCGCGCGTCGGCAAGCGTTCTTTCGCTGCTCGATCCTCGGCTTTACGTGCGCATCGCTCCGCGCGCGTGGGCCGACCTTACCGGCAACGAGTTTCCCCTCGTCGCGCTTGTGATCGCGGCGTTCGGCGCGGTCATGCTCGCGGTTCGAAGGCCGCTGACCTTTGCCGGCTTGGCGCTTGCGCTGCTCATCTCGATGCCGTTTGCCTATGGGTACGAGGCCGAAGCGGATCCAGCGCGGTATGCTTTGCCTGCGTTTCTTTTGATATCGGTGCTCGTTGCCTACGGGGTGATGGCTCTTGCGGGGTTCCTTGCCGGCGGAGATCGGCGTGCGGAAAGCGCGACCGTCGCATTCGCGCTGTTCGTGTTAGCCGGTGCGGAGTTTTGGCTGCAGCGCGACGTTTTGAGCCAGCGTTTCGATCGCCGCTTTGCGGATTATGTCGATCGGGTTCGGCAGGGTACCCCAGCGAATGCCGTACTCGTGGCGGATTGGTCGTACGCCACCCCGCTCGCGTACGCCGCCTTCGTCGAGCGCAGCTTGGGAGAGCGCGTCGTCGAAACCGCGCATCCCGATGACGACCGGGCATTGCTGCGGAAGCTGGCGGCCCGCAAGCCGGTGTTCGTGATAGCACCGGCGGACGTGCTGATCCCCGGAGTGACGTTGAGGTTGCGCAGTGCCGGAGATCCGAATCTGTACGAGGTCATCGCGAGAAAGTAATGGCGCGACGCGGACGACGCTCTCGTGGCGTTCCATGGGGACTCGTGATTTTGGTTTCTCTGTGCTCCGTGGCGATTGGATGGGGACTAGCGCAGAGCCGGCATCGCGACACGCTGACTTCACACCGCCACGCGCGGCTTCGCGTGATGCCGCGCGCTGTGCAACAGTCTACGCCAAGCACGCCGCGGCTCGCAGTCGTCCCCACGACGGCACCTCCGCCGACTGCGGCGGGAACGACCGCACCCGAAACGCCGAGTGCAATTCCGGCACCATCGAGCAGCGTACGCTCGCCGATGCCCGCCGCCGCGACCGGCACGGCCCGGCTCGCGATCATCATCGACGACTGCGGCCAGTGGCTTACGACCGAACGTGCGCTGATCGCGTTGCCGATTCCACTGACCGTTTCCATCATGCCGAACGCGCCGTACTCGAGCGAGGTGCAGCGCGCCGCCCGAGACGCGGGCCAGGGCATCATGCTGCATCTGCCTATGGAACCGCGTGCGCACCTGGCGCGGGCTGGCGGTGAGATAACGACCGCCATGGACGACGCGACGATCGCCGAGCAGGTGCGCGCCGATTTGGCACGCGTACCGCTTGCGCGCGGCGTGAACAACCACGAAGGAAGCAAAGCGACCGCCGATCCGCGCGTCATGCGCGACGTCGCCGAAGTCTTAGCCGGCGAAGGCCGTTACTTCGTCGACTCCCGAACGACGACAGCGACGGTTGCGGCGAAAGAAACCGCGGCGCTGAACGTGCCCACGGCGTCGCGCAATGTCTTCCTCGACGATGTCCCGACGCAGAGCGCCATCGAAAAGCAACTGATGGTTGCGGCCGAGGTAGCTCGCGCGAAAGGCACTGCGATCGCGATTGGTCATCCGAAGGAAACGATGCTCGCTGCGCTGCGCGAAGAATCGTCACGCATCGAAGCGCAGGGCGTGCAGTTCGTGCTCGTCCAGGACGTCGTGCAATAAGAAGAACCGGGCTCGGAACGCGTCCGAACCCGGTTTCTGCTTTTTCGCCTTAGTGGCTTGGTTTAGAAGTGGAGCCCGAGGCCAGCGTACGGACCGTTGTGCGTATAGCTGACCGGAGCATTCTGCTTCACCTGGCCGCGATCGCCGGCGAAACCGAAGTCGAGGAAGATCGGGCTGTTCCCGAAGTTGAACGTTCCGCCGATCGCGTACTTCAGTTCGTTGTACGAGACCTCGAACGTCTGTCCGGCCTGCGAGGACCGGCACTGCGGGACGGACGGCGGGCAAGCCGCTGCCGGGAACTCGCCGACCGTGTAGTTGCCCTTCGTGTTCGGATAGTAATAGATGCTACCGTACACGGAGAACGGTTGATCGAGGTCGGGCAATTTCTCGGCGCCGAAGCCGACGGCCGTCATCTTCGGATACGACTGGAAGTTACTCGAGCGGTAGATGTAGCCCACCCCGATGTAGATTCGCGGGTCGGCGATCTTTAGGCCGAGCCGGCCGTCGAAGTCGTACTCACGCGCGATGAACGACGGCACGAAGGTTTGACCGACGATCGGTCCGAGGACCGCGACGCAAGCCTGGTCACCAGAATTGTTGACCGGGGTGCCGACGCCGCAATTCGGGATGAACTGCGCAGCCGGAGTCGGTGCGTTCTGGTTGTGCGGATATTCCCACTGACGGAAGTCGCCTTCGAGCATCCACGGCAGGTTGAACAGCGGGAACTCGATGGCGCCCCACGCCCGGTACGAGGTCTTGCCGGTGTTGCCCGGGCTGAACTCGTTGTACACCTTCGCTGAGAAGATGTAGTCGCCGGCGATGAACTTCTCGTAGGCCGGAGTCGGCTTCGGAGTTGGCGTTGGCGTCGGCGGCGGAGTGGGCGGCGGGGTCGGTGGCAGAGACGGCGCCGGTGGTGGCGGCGTAGGCGGCGACGGCGGCACGGCCGGGATATACCGGACCACGACGAGGTGCTTCTCCGGCACCCACTGGACGTAGGCACCCATCCCTTCGGAGATCACGCGAACCGGGACGACGATGACGCCCTGATAGATCTCGGGCGGAACGTCGAGCGGACGGCTCTCTCCGTTGATGATGACTTCCGGCTTACCGACCGTCA
>JAFAXE010000043.1 GCA_019241305.1 Vulcanimicrobiota bacterium | reverse complement strand
TCCGTCAACACCATCGTGTTCGATCGGGGTCTTGCTCAAGGCTACAATACCGACAGTGCTGGCGCGGTCGAAGCGGTGCGTCGTGCCGCGCTACGCCCGCAGCTCAACGGAATGCGGATTCTCGTACTGGGCGCCGGTCCGACCGCGCGCGCCTGCATCGTTGGCTTGCAGCGAGCCGGCTGCGTCGTAACGTGCTGGTCTCGCAGCGCACAGCATGCTTCAGACATCGCTGAGCGTTTCAGGCTCCCTGCGTTCAGAGCCGTGGAAACCGTCGACGCCGTGCTTTCCGCTCTGCCTCCACACGCGACGGTTGCCGAAGACGTGCGCGCTGCAATCGCCAGAGCCCCCGTCGTCATCGACGCGAACTACGGAGACCGCTCGACGCTTGAAGCCGCGCTTGGACGCCCGGTCATCGACGGCAGCACGATGTTGGAGGCCAGCGCCCGCGCCTCGTTTCACCTGTTCGTCTCCGAGGCGGCGTGACTCGACGCGACAGCGTTTTGTTGGCGCTGATCGTGCTCATCGGCGCACTGCTACGGGTACCCGTCCTTGGGGAAGGGTTCTGGCGCGACGAAGCCTCGACGTATTACGATATTGCCGCGCGTGGACTTGATGGGACGCTGCGCATGATCGCGCGGATCGAGTTGGCCCCGCCCGCGTATTTTCTGGTTGAAAAAGCGTGGGGACACATTGCCGGCGTGGGCGATGTTGCGCTGAAGCTTCCGTCTTTCGTATACGGTATCGCCCTCATCGTCGTGGTTTACTTCTTGGGGCGCAACGTCGCATCGTCGGCGGTGGGCCTGCTCGCGGCGCTCTTTGCGGCGGTATCGCAGCCGGCCATTGCACTCTCAGCCGAAGCCCGCGTCTATGCGTTTGCCGGTCTCGCCGCTGCTCTTACGCTGGTCGCGTACGTCGCCGCGCAGCGCCGTCCTTCTGCGGCGTTGCTTGCATGGTTCATCGTAGCGGGAACCGTTCTCGTCTACGCAAACTATGCGGGTTGCATCTTGCTCGGGCTGCTCGGGATCGCAACGTTTTTCGTCGTGCTACGCCGCGATGACCGTGCACGCCGCGTCGGTTTCGCGGTCGCGTTCTTAACGATCGTGCTGCTCTACGCGCCTTGGATTCCCACGATGGTGATGCACGCTCGCATTGGCGCACCGTTCCAAGAACGAACGCGACTGGGAACGTTTTTCGACATCGTCAACAACGACTTCGGCAACTTGCTTCCGTTTGCCAGCCGTCACGGACAGATCGGGCTTGCGTTTGCGCTCGGCGCGCTCGTGTGGCTTGCATTCATGCTCGTTCGTCGCATGCAGCGGGATTCGGCCGCCGTTTCCCAGAGTTCGAAATCGACGCCGATCCCCGTCATCGTCGCAATCCTCGCCTTCTGCACGGTCGCCGGCGCCTGTATCGGCGCACTCCTGTCGCTTCGCGAGCCGCGCTACCTGTTCGTCTTCGCGCCTGGGGCCTGGGTCTGGTTTGGTTGGCTAACGTGCCGCCTCGGGCAGTGGTCGATCGCGGCGCGACGATGGCAACAAGTCGCGCTCGGCGCCGTCATCATCATGCTCGTTGCGTTGTTCATTCCAACGGAGCGCAGAGCGCGTTCCATGTCAGCCTATGACTCGTCGGGTATTCGCGACTTCGCGCCTCGAGGCATTGCACTCGCTCGCGACGATCGTACCGTCTTCTTAGCCATACCGGATTACCTTGCACCGACGCTGGGTTACTATGTCGGCCGTGTTTCTGATGCGGAGATCCATGGATTTGCGCGTTGGCAGGACCCGCAGATCTTCGTCACGCGCGATTATCTCCAAGTGTGGACAGACCCCGGCGCCGTCTCGGACGTCGAAAACCGCATCGCCTCAGTAATGCAACGCTACGATCACCTCGTCGTGATCCGCGATGCAATTCTTATCGATCGCGCCCGCATGCCGTACACGCGCGCCAACGTCCTGCTGACGTGGGTGCGAAATTCCTATCGCTTGGTTTCCAGCCGTGAGTATCCTGGGCGAGAAGAAGACGTTATCGTTGGAATTTTCCAGCCTCGCAAAAGCGCTAAGCACCGCGCCGCCGGAAGATCGTCGCATGCTCCTCAGTCGCCACCGGACGATAGTCGCGCTGGAGCGCATCCCAGACGAGCGCGTTAACGGCCGGATCGACGTGAAACTGTGAGTCACTCCGAACGATGTACTGGGGTCGCGCCGCGAGGATGCGCCGCACCTCCACCCGGCCGTCGACGCCGGTAAGCGGCCACATCTCCGCGTCCGTCAAGTAGAAGGAGAAAGGATATCGCGTCGGCAGCGGTGCGTCGGCGAGCACGTACAGGATGGGGTTTTCCGAGACGACGAAGACGCGGCGCTCCTGTATCGGCACCATGCGGAGGCGCTCGGCGATGCGGTCGAGGTGCGTTCCGCGCCATCCGGCGTCGTGCAATAGCCCGCGATGATAGGCGAGGCGCGCTGCGCTCACGATTTGATAGTAACCGTGCAGCCCGAACGCGACGATCGCTATGATTGCCGGCACGACACGCGGTGCGCGTAGCCACGCACCCAACGCTGTGCCGCCGTATGCGGCGAGCAGCACCAGCGGCGGCAATACCTGTAAGAACTGATGGTCGTTGAACTCCCTTACGGCCAGGAGCGTCGCGATTTCGACCGCGAGCCACACCCAAAGCACGGCGACCAGGGCGCGACCCGGACGGTCGCGATCTTTTCCCGATGCAAACGCCGCAACCAGCACCAACAGCGACGCCGGCATCAAGACCCACGGCTGCGCCAGAATCCGCTGGAGGTTATCGCGCGGCGCGCTCGTCGCCACACCGGCGCGCCGCATCGTCGCAAGCGCATTTGCGTCGAGGAATTCCGCGAAATGACCGCGCGCCGCGTAGAGCACGCCTTCGACCGCGAAGGGCAGTAGAAGAACCCCGACGATGATGGCACAGCGGCGCAGGTCGCAGCGAACCCACAGAGCCGCCAGCAGCACCACGAAGGCGGCCTCGGGAACGACCATCAGTTTCATTTGGAGGGCGCCGGCCAGCAGGAAACCGACGAGCACCGCCAGGCGGTCGTCGAACGACTTTTGTGATACGCCGGTGCGCATGACGAGATATACCGCCCAGCACAAGAATGGTGCAAAGAGCAGTTCAGTGTTCGTGGCGAGACCGTCATCCTCGATGGAGATGGTCGCGTATAACACCGCCGCCAAACCACCGACGATGCGACCGTGCGTCGAAAAGAGCCGGCCTGTCCGATACAAAGCCAGTGAGGTGGTGGATACGGCGATGATCCCGAGTGCTGCCATTGTTACTCCCGGGCTGCGGAAGATGGCGAGGCCAAGCCCGAGCAAAAAAAACAATCCCGGCGGACGGTACTCCCACGCCGTGACGTAGGGAAGATGCCCCTGCACCACTTCGCGGGCAACGACGAGGTACAATCCGACGTCCCAATCCCATACCTGCGCCCACAACGTTGCACTGCGCACCAAAACGACAATCCCAACGATAAAGACGCTATCGTTGAAGATCCCGGAGAGGGGGAGATTCGAACTCCCGAGACCTTTAAAGGGTCTGCTCGCTTTCCAAGCGAGTGCATTCGACCACTCTGCCACCTCTCCCAAAGCCCGCGTTACGCTTTGCCTGGCGGCTTGCCCTTTGCCGCCGGCGGTCATCGGTTTGCCCAAGGACGGCATCGGTCCGCAGGGTGGTCGTCACGCGGGAGCAAACTTCGCCGGTTATGACGACCGCACAACCGTTTCTTTCCGATGTCAAGGAATTGCGCCGCCGTGCTCGCGAGAACATCGGGCGCGGCGCCGTGACCGACACGTATCAGGGTGACGTCAAGC
This sequence comes from Vulcanimicrobiota bacterium, assembly GCA_019241305.1. Classification (GTDB taxonomy): domain Bacteria; phylum Vulcanimicrobiota; class Vulcanimicrobiia; order Vulcanimicrobiales; family Vulcanimicrobiaceae; genus JAFAXE01. The sequence goes on along the minus strand of JAFAXE010000043.1, from coordinate 20,092 downwards.
AGACGATCGATATCCTGCAAACCGTGCTCGCTACCGAGATCGTGTGCGTTTTACGCTACACGATGCACGCGGTTGCGGCAGTCGGCATCGATAGCGAAGCGGTCAAACAAGAATTTGCCGAACACGCCAGGGAAGAACAGGATCACATGATGCAAGTTGCCGAGCGCATCAACCAGCTCGGCGGGACGCCCAACTTCAACCCGGACGGGCTTGTCTCACGCTCTGCGTCACAATATGGTGAGGGAGCAAACCTCATCGACATGATCAAGGAAAACCTCATTGCGGAACGGATCGCCGTCGACCATTACCGCGAGCTGATCCGCTTCTTTGGCGAGAAAGATCCGACGACGCGCGTGATGCTCGAGGGAATCCTGGGCGTTGAAGAAGAGCACGCCAACGACATGCACGACCTGCTGGTAGCGCACGAAGGACGGCCCTTCCTCGACGACCGAAACTAACGCCAGAGCACGTGCCCCCGGTGTCATTCTGACGTGAGAATGCACAGCGCCACGCCCGCGGTGTCATCCTGAGCGAAGCGAACTGAGCGGCACGCTCAGTGAGCGGAGTCGAAGGGCGCCCTAATGCGATAAGGCTCCGCTGCCGCTGAGTGAGGCGTTACTGACCTTGTGCCAGCGTATATCCTGGAGCACCGTCGAAATCGTATAAGTTTTCCGTTTTGATGAAGTCGATGCCGCCTCGGCCGACGCGCTCGAGCAACGCCACGATTTCTTCGTGCCGCATGGTGCCGCGGGACACGGGCAGGTAGCGGCAGCACCAATGATCGGTCGTGAAGGTATCGGTGAAGCCGCCAGGCCATACCTTCGTGCCGCGGCTCGCAATCATCACCAACTCGAGTGCGTCCCCGGCGAGCGGCGCCATTTGCGCGGCCAGCGCGTCAGCCTTGGCGGCGTTCGAGTCCACGAAAACGTCAACGCCCACCAGCGTCTTTCGCGGCGCCGGTGACGATGCCGATCGAAGACCGAGCTCCATCACGGCTCCAGTGCGGTATGCGACGGGCTTCAGCGTACGAGGTCGTTCGCCGATGCGCTCGATGACCGCGTCCGCAAATTCGCGCGTCCCGACCTTCCGCGTGCTGACGTCCGCTTCATAGATGTCGTACGTATGGACGCCGTCCTCGATCGTGCGAAGCCACGCGTTGTGAACGCGTGAGGCGGAATCTGACTGGCCGATGTGGACGAGCATCATCACGGCGCCAAGAAGCAGGCCGGACGGGTTCGCCATGTTCTGGCCGGCCCGCCGCGGCGCCGAACCGTGAATTGCTTCAAACATCGAGCAACTTTCGCCGATGTTCGCGGCGCCCGCGAGCCCCACGGAACCGGCAATCTGCGCCGCGACGTCGGAGAGGATATCGCCGTACAGATTCTCCATCACGATGACGTCGAATGCCTCGGGAGTATCGGCCAGCTTGGCCGCTCCGATATCGACGATCCAGTGCTCATTTTCGAGATCGGGATACTCGGACGCGATGTCATTGAAGATGGCGTGAAACATGCCGTCCGTCATCTTCATAATGTTGTCTTTGCTAAAGGCGGTGACCTTACGCCGTCCGTTAGCGCGCGCATATTCGAATGCGTACCGGATGATTTTCTCGCACCCTGGTCGCGAAATGAGCTTGAGGCACTGCGTGACGTTCGCGGTTTGCCGGTGCTCGATGCCGCCGTAGACGTCTTCCTCGTTTTCGCGCACGATGACGAGGTCCGTGCCCGGATGTTTCGTTGCTACGAACGGATGATACGAAACGGCGGGCCGCACGTTGGCATACTGTCCGAGCGTCTTTCGGACCGTGACGTTGAGGCTCTTGAAGCCGCCGCCCTGTGGGGTCGTGATCGGCGCCTTCAAGAAGACCTTGGTTCGCCGCAGGGACTCCCACGCCGATGGTTCGATGCCGCTCGTGAGCCCGCGCTTGTAGACAGCCTCGCCGATCTCGATCCGCTCTTGCTCGAGCTGCGCACCGGCAGCATCCAGAATGCGTAGGGTCGCGTCCATGATTTCCGGCCCGATGCCATCGCCGTGGGCGACGGTAATCGGGGTTTTCTTGGCGGTGCTCGGAATCGTCGTTGCCACTAGTCGTACACCAGGCGGAACTTTGCGTACATGTAGGGATAGTCCGCGCGGAACCAGTTGCGAAAGCTGCGGCGGATGAGCGTCGTAGGCGTAACCGGCGACGCACCCTTCATGACGTAGTGTTCGCCATCAAAGAAGTCCGTGGAGTACAGCGGATATGACGCCATCGGTTCGAAGCCGGGCAGCGGCGCGAAAACCGTCGACGTCCACTCCCAACCGTTGCCAATGAGATCGTTGATGCCCCAGGCGCTTGCGCCGGCCGCACGCGTCCCGACCGGTTCCGGATCGAAGCGCTGAAAACCGAAGTTCCCGTGAGCACGACTTGGTGACGCCTCGCCCCAAGGAAAGCGGCGCTCCTCACCCCACGGCGTGCCAAACGCTGCGCGATGGTATTCCCCTTCGGTGGGCAAACGGCCGCCGCGCCACGTCGCGTAGTCCGCAGCCTGCTTCCAGGTGACGAAGACCGGCCACGACGGCGGAAGCGGTACCGCTTCAAACTGCGCAAGGTATTCGAATTCGCCGTCTTTCTCCCGCCAGAACGGCGGCAGCGGTCCGCCGTCGCGCACAAACGCAAGCCAGTCCGCGTTCGTCACGCTGTTGACGTCGATTTCAAAGGCGTCGATGCGTTGGCGGGTTTCTTCGAACTCGTTGTCCCACCCAAACGTCACTGCGTCGCGACGAGCTCCGAGCGTCGCTTCGCCGGCCGCAACGTGAACCCGCCCACTCGCAGCCGGCTGCGCCTCGAATGCCGCGGGCACCGCTGGTTGCGCACGCTTGCGGTCATAAGGTAACCGGTGCAGCAAGTACATCAGCGTTTCTTGATGCATGTCTTCGTGCTCGAGGATCGTGTAGGCGGCTTGCGCGCGATCGAGCAGCGGCGAGCGCGCCGCATCGCTCAATTCTTCGTTCGCAAACGCGTCCAACACCGCGCGATCGACCTGTTCTGCAAAGCCGCTGACTGCTCCACGGTCGGGCCAGGAGGGCGGCGCGACGCGCGGCTGTGCGGCGTCTTGCGTCGCTGGATCGATGCCGCGCTCGAAGATGCGTTCGAACAGTGGATCGATGCTCGGTCTTCCAAGTGCGCCGCGCATCAGCGTATTGTAGGTGAACGCGGGGATGTGGCCGTCGTAGAAGACGATCGGCAACCGCAGCGGAATGGGCCGGTCCTCGTACGCTTCCGGAGTCGGGATGCGAAACAGCCCGGCAGTCCGCTGCCGGTTCGCGGTGTACCGCGCGGCGAGCGCGCCGCGATCCGGCGAAACGGTCGGTCGCTGTTGAGTCTCCATGGCTTCTGATACCCCGCGGGTCGGTCGGCGTTGCGGGGCTTTCGGCGTCTAGCCGGAGATGACCTGACGAGCCTCCAGGGCACGGTTCACGTCGAGCTGCATCGCTTCCAGATGGGCCCGAGTTTGCACGTTGAGCGAGCTCAAACGCAGCGCGTGCTTGATCGAATGGGAAAGTGCGACCAGCTCGTGATGCGCCATCGCCTGAGCATCGTACGGCGTCCCCGTTGTCGGTTCGACCGCCATGTGTGCCAAAAAGCGCGCATACCGGCGTTGCAGGTTACGATGCACTTCCGTCGTCCCGACGTGCGAGCCGTCGAGATCTCCGAAGATGCTGCGCTGGGTCCACACGAAGAGGTCTGCCGTCGTCATCGTCGCGCCGGGCTGTGCCTTCATCGGAAGGTCGGCAAGCCGTTGCAACACGAGCGGCGAGAACATGTAGGCCAGCGCCGCATTTTGCGCCTTTGCGGCCAGCTGCGAGACGGAGACATCGTGGCGCGGCGTTGGATCGTAGCCGAAGTTCGCGAACGGCATGTATTCCGTATAGACGAGTCGCCGCAGCGTCGTCGGCGAGAAGCGCCACGCCGAATCGGAGAAAAGGTAGCGGTCGAGCATGCTAAACGCGCGCTGTTCGACCGGGCGCGGAACGGCAGTCAGCGGTGGCCTCGCGCCAAAGTCGCCGACGCGGGCGCGTGACAGATATTCGCCTGCCATGTAGTGCATCATTGAGGACGCGCAGGTATTGTAGCGGCTCATCAGTGCGAGGAACGCGAAGCGCTGATCGTCCCAGGGTGCTTGTGCGCGGGGGAAATGGCGATCGAGCGCGCCGACGAGGCCCTTTGTGAGACGCAACTGCGTGTCGCACCAGTCGATGGGACGATCGGTCAACATGAACGGCGCGGTCCGTGGGTCGACGGCGTGGCCGTCGAAGAACCCGTCCTCATCACCGGCGAAAGAGTAGCGTGAGTCGGACCACACCGAAGCCCAACGCGCCAGCGTCGGCACCTCGGCTTGCGGCGAGCGTGCGCCCGGCACCGCGGCATACCCCCAGTGAATGGCGTGATAGTCGTACGTACCAAGCGTGAGCGGATAGAACGTCCCACGCGACTGACCACGCGGCCAAATATTGACCGGCCAGTATTCCATCACCGACGAGGTCGTGCCGTAGTGCAACGTAAAGGCGTTGCTCTTGACTTGCGACGTCGTGTAGGCGTTGTGTCCGATGAAGTTATGCGACAGTCCGAAGTCGTGACCGACTTCGTGCATCACGACCGCCTTCAGACGATCACGCGAGAAGCGGTCGAGGCTCATCCCGCTGCCCGTCATCTCGAGCGCGGTCTCGCCGAAAGCCGCTTCCCGTTGTTCACCTGCGGCGAACAGCCGCTCGTCGTGCGTCGATGCACCAGGATTGGGAACGACCGGCACGATAACGTCGTCCCGTACCGAAGCGAGCGGTCCGAGCAAAATTTTCTCGCCGATCTTTGCCGTGCGCACCAGATTGCTATCGAGAAGCACCCCGCCGCGGAAAATTTCGCCGGTGCGAGGATCCCAAATGATCTGCGCTTCCGCGCCGAACTCGCTCTTTTCGTCGGTGACCCAACGGATCACGTTATAGCGGATGTCGTCGGGATCCCAGGACCGGTCATTCGGCGCATCGCGTACCTGCAGCGCATCGGCGATGCCGATACGCTGGAAGGCCTTGTTCCATTCCAGGATACCCTCGCGAACAGGAGCGCGGTACTCGGTTGGGATCGAGTTATCCAGATAGAAGACGATCGGCTTCTTCGCCGGCGAGAGGCCCCTCGAGGGGTCGGACGGCTGCAGGTTCCAGCGCAAGACGTACCACAGGTAGTTGTCCCGCGTCGTGTCGTTGCCAAACCCGATGTGCGGGTCTTCCCAGAAGCCGACGCGGTCGTCGTAGAGCCGCGGCATGTAGTCTGGCGAACTCAAAATGTCCGCGAGGTTGTACTTGACGCGCATTTGCACGAAGCGAGCGTCGGGTACGGTGTTGATCATGTCGGGTTTGGCGGAGGCAAACGTTTCATCGGCCTCGATGATCACGTTCTTCGGGAACGCCTTCGTCGCGCCGAAGTACGTCCTCGTGGGATCGAGCCGGTACGCACCCTGCGGATTTTCCTCGTTTTTGACCGTGTCGCTGAGCGTATTGCCGAGATCGAGCGTGTCGCCGAGAAGCGGCGACAGATCGACGAGCACTTTGCCGTTCGTCTTGTCCTCGGCGATGACGGACAGGACGGCCTGCACCGAGTCGGCCGTGGATTCGCGAACCGCTGTCCCAAGCGGCGTCCCGGGTGCCGCGATGAAGCGGGTGTGCGGCCAAATCATCGCGACGTGACTGCCGTCCTGATGGAAGTGCACGACGCGTGCTTCCTGGGCGAACATGTCGCCCGAGTGGAAGCCAAAGCCGCCCAGACCATTGGCGGGCACGACGTGCTCCAAGAAGTCGCGGTCGAACTGGCTCGTTTGCAGTTCCAGCGCGACCCTTCCCTGCTCGCGGTAAATCGTGAAGAGGCCCACCTGCTTCTCGGCGTCTTTGATGACGCGTGCGTACGCGGCCGGACCCGACGCTGCTTCGCTGGATTGCGAAGCCGCAGAGCCGGCCGGCCCCGGAGAAGCGCCGGAGGGGGGCGCCGCGCCGGCGGCACGCGCACAAACGGCCACGGCGAAAAACGCCGCGGAAACGATGGACCAGACTCGCATGACTCTAGAGTGTTCCTCTCTTGGCTTGCTCTTCTTCGATCGCAACGAAGAGCGCCTTGAAGTTGCCCTTGCCGAACGAGAGGCTCCCCTTGCGCTGAATCAGCTCGAAGAAGAGCGTCGGCCGGTCTTGGAGCGGCTTGGTGAAGATTTGGAGCATGTAACCGAGGTCGTCACGGTCGACGAGGATGCCGAGTTCGCGTAGGACTTCGACGCTTTCGTTGATCCCGCCGACGCGTTCGCTGAGCGCATCGTAGTAGGACGGAGGTGCGTCCAGCAGCTGCACGCCATTCGCGCGCAAGGCCCGCACCGTGGCAATGATGTCGTTTGTCGCGATCGCGACGTGCTGTACTCCGGGGCCGTGGAAGAAATCGAGGAACTCCTCGATCTGCGACTTCTTTCGTCCCTCGGCGGGCTCGTTGATGGGAAACTTCACGCGGTGCCTGGCGTCGCTGACGACCTTCGACTTCAACGCCGTGTATTCGGTGGAGATGTCCTTGTCGTCGAACGAAATGAGTTGCCCGAAGCCGAACGCTTTTTTATAGTAGTCGACCCACGTGTCCATCTCGCCCCAGCCGACGTTCCCCACGACGTGGTCGACGTGCAACAAGCCGACGGGATGCGGTGTGCTGACCGTCACCGTCAGCGGAACGAAGTGCGGGAGAAAGACGCCGCGGTAACCGTTACGCTGAACGAACGTGTGTTGCGTATCGCCGTAGCTTGCGACCGCGGCGTACGTCACGGTCCCGTGCTCGTCGCGCTCCTCGTGGGCCTCGCCGAGAACTGTTGCACCTCCGGCTCGCACCGCTTCAAGGGCACCGCGCGCGTCATCCACCCGCAGGGCGACGTCGGCGATACCGTCTCCGTGGAGGCGAACCCAGTCCGCGATCGGACCGTGCGGACCCAGCGGGCTCGTCAGAACGATGCGAATCTCGCCCTGCTCCAACGCATAGGATGCGCGATCGCGCACTCCGGTCTCCGGACCGGCATAGGCAAACGGCGTAAAGCCGAACGCTGTCGTGTAAAAGTGGGCGGCCTGCTTTGCGTTGCCCACATAAAAATGAAGATGGTCCCAATCAAGGGACTCTAGCGCGAAACTCCGGGTCTCGGTCAGCGTGCTCACGGTGAGGCCTCCTGTGCCTCCCCTCTCTGCTTAGTGCGGGCCGGCCTCCTCCCCCGCCCCGCGCCCGCCCCTGCGCATGCCACGCGATGCTTCGCCGCATCCACGAGAAGGGTCAGCGGGAGTCGAGGTGCGCCGGGATTGCCGGGAGGCCGAGATTCGTGCGCAGCATGTTGATGAGGATGCAGCCTTGCTCGATCGCGTCGTCCAGTGCGACATGCGTGTGTGGCAGCCCATCGTCGATCCACTCTGGAGGGAAGCTATTCTTGCCGACCTGACGGTACTGGCGCTTCAATACTGCTGCGGCGTAGCTGCGCAAATCGAGGCTCGCAAAACCGACGGGACTCTCTCCCAACTCGCGCTGGAAATAGTAATAGACAAAGGTAAAGTCGAATCCGCTTGGCGCACCGCAGAGAATCGGCCGTCCAAAGCGCTTCATCGCGTTCAACCAATCACGGCATTCGCTCATGGCTGCACGCGGCTGGACCTGGCTTTCTCGCGACTTCCGGTAGGCCTCGATGTTTTGAGGGGTCGACCACCACGTCATCGTGCGCTCGTCGGAACGTGCGCCTTCCAGCGGGAACAAGTTCCGTGTGAACGTCCCAACCAATTGCTTCTCGATCGTGAACGCCGCCATCGCAAAGCTCAGCATGGAAAACAGACCGGGACACGGCCCGTCAGCCTCGATGTCGACGGAAACGTAGAGCTCAGGGAGCGGTGCTTGCACGCTCACGAGGACCTCTTCGACAAGTCCGCTCGCTACCACGGCTGCGTTGCGGAGGCCTCCGGTATTGGGCGACGGGGCGCCGGCGCTGCCCGCAGAAGGAAACGCGGTGCATCCCTCCGAGACGACGCTGTCCGCTCGCCGCGCGCTCCTCGAAAAAGTCATCGACGACGCGGGGCTTTTCCCGCCTGCCTCGCTCGACATGAAATCGGCACTCCAGGCCGATGCGGGGGCGCGGACAAGTGCAGAGGCGTGGATCCTGGGCCGCTTTGTGGTGCCGGTGGTTCGCGTTGAGGAACTCGTGCGTGCCCGCGACGCGCTTGAAGTTCCGCTTCCACTCAGCGTCATTCTTGACGGTGCGCACGTTGCGCGCGATCTCGCGTCGGTGTTGGAACGTGCGGCGAACGCGACGGAGTCCATTGCCGTCGCGGCCGTTGAGCTGCGTCTCGCGGAGGGTCGTGACGGTGACGTCGCGACGTCGGTAACACGAATCGTCGCCGATATCGACGCGAGCGGCCTCGACGGCGCCGCTCCCGTGTATCTGGAATTTACCTTCGGAACCGACTGGAGAACCCATCTCAGCGCAACCTTCGATGCCTTTGCTGACGCAGCCGCGCGAAGCGCGCATCCCGTCGCCGCGAAAATTCGCTGCGGTGGTACGGCGTCAGTGCCGCGGCCAGAGCAATTGGCGTTCGCAATCGGAACGCTGCGCGCGCTCGAAGTGCCGTTCAAAGCGACCGCCGGTCTGCATCATCCCATTCGTCGCAAGGACCCGCAAAGCGGAACGGAGACGCACGGATTCCTGAACGTGCTTGGCGTCGCAGTTCTCGATTACGAACTGGATTTGGACGAACGCACCCGTCAGCAGGTGCTCTTGGAGGAAAATCCGGCCGCCTTCGGGCTGGATGACGACGCGTTTCGTTGGAACGGCTTGAGCGTCGACGCGGCGCAGGTGGCCGCGGCGCGGCGCGATTTCGTGCACGCCTTCGGCAGCTGCAGCTTCACCGAACCGATTGCGGACTTGCAGGCGCTGGAGGTCCTTATTTGATTTCGATGGGCAACGTCTCCTCGAGCCGGTCGCCGCCGGCATTGCGCGCGACGACATGGAGCAGGAACGGCCTGCGCAAATACGGCGGCAGATCGGGGATCGCGTAGGAGAAGGCGAACTCGCCGATGCGCACCCGTGGGACGCTGAAGGAGAAGCTGTCGGTGCGAACCTCGACGCTCGCGGTGTTACTGGAGGTGGAGATTTCACCCGCCCACGCCTCCCCGCGCCGCAGCGTGAGGCTCGACAGCCACACCGCGCTGATGCGGGGCGGCGACGCGAAGTCGACGTTCGGGCCCGGCGCGAGCGTCGCGCGACGCTGGCCCACCGTGACGTTGGACGGCACTTCAACGCTGCTCGCGCAACCGGTGAGCGCGGCGAGCACCAGCACGAGCAGGTGGGCTTTTTTGTGAAGCCGAGTCGGGAAATCGCTCACGCGTTGCCGCTTCTGCGGCTTCCCGGTTCACCCTCGGACGCAAAGCGGTGGTGCATGTGAGCGACATCCCGGCCGGCTCGCTGTCGAGCGCTGTCACCGCAACGCTGCCGAAGGTGCAGCCCACCGCGTACGACCGCCTCGCGTGTTTCTGCGCCTCCTGGTTTTTGGTCGGCTTGTTTGCCGACGGCTGGTCGCACTATCACGACGTGCGAGAGTCGTTCTTCACGCCGTATCACGCCGTGCTGTACTCGGGCTTCTTCGCGAACGTCGCTCTCGTGGCATACACCATGGTGGTGGGACGCCGAGCTGGGAAACCGTGGATCGAGACGCTGCCGGGCGGCTACGCGCTGACAGCGCTCGGAGTCGCGTGGTTTACCATCGGCGTTGCTCCGGACATGCTGTGGCATCGTATCTTTGGCATCGAAGAAGGAATCGACGTACTCATCAGTCCGACGCACCTCTTTCTCGGCGTCGGCATGGCGCTCGTCTTGTTGGGTCCGGCGCGCGCTGCGCTTGCCCGGCGCGATCCCCCCACGACACTGGAGGAACAATTGCCGGCGATCGTCTCGCTGGCGCTGTTTCTTGCGATGATCGAGTTCACGTTGCAATTCGCTTTCGACAGTGGCGTCAGCACGAGCGACGCACCGCTCGATCCGTCCACTGGGCATCGCGCCAACCTCGCGTTCTTCCTCTTGCCGTTCACGTATTATAAGGAAGCTCTGGGCATCACGATCGTCGTGATCCACGCCGCTCTCATCGCGGGTTTCGCGCTGTTCGTCGTGACCCGCATGCGGCCGGCGTTCGGCACGTTCGTGGTGCTGTACGGCCTGCCAGCGTTCCTCATGGCAGTTTTGTTATCGAACGGCGCGCTGTCCGTATACGTCTCGACCGTTCAGGCGCTGGTATTTGGCCTCATCGTCGACGCTTTGGTGCTTCGGCTTCGCCCGGAACCGCAGCGCGCTGCGGCGATTCGGGTATTCGCCGTTCTCGTACCAGCGCTCTCATACGTTCTTTACTTGTCCGTGGCGCAATGGGTGCTCGGCGGCGTTTGGTGGGACGTGAATCTCGTCTTCGGCTCGATCGTTTTCGCTGGAGTTGCGGGCTTACTGCTGAGCCTCATCGCGGTGCGAACTGCGCCGACTGCCGCGGGCCTATGAGTTTCGCCTTCCTGCGCATCGGGGAGCCGGAAGGGGAGGCACGCTTTCGCTTCATCGATGGCGTGCGGGTGCTGTGCCTGATGTGGATCACCGCGTTCCACGTGATCTTCTATTGCAGCTTTTTCCCGTTGCCAGCCGGTCTACCGAAGCCACAAGCCAACGCCCTGTTCACCGCGTGGCCGTCGCGCTGGGTGCTACGCGGACACTTCGCGCTCGATGTGCTCTTCGTCGTAACCGGGTTCCTGATCGGATACTACGTTCTCGTGGATGCCGATCGTGGCAAGCTCTCGTACCGGGCGTTCCTGGTGCGCCGCTTGGCGCGGCTCGTCCCGGCCTATATCGCCGTCCTCATCCTCTACCACTTCACGATGAACTTCAACTTCGAGACAGTGTGGACGAACCTGCTGTTTGTCAACAACTACGTGCCGCTCATCCATCAGACGATGAGCTGGTCGTGGTCGTTGCCCGTCGACGTGCATTTCTATTTTTTGTTTCCGCTGTTGCTGTTCTTTGTGCGTGACCGCCGCGCGCGGCTCTTCAGCGCGCTCTGGCTGGTGTTCTGCGCACTCTTTGTCGTGCGCGGTATCGTCGAAGCCACGGCACACGTCGCTCCTCCACTGTTCGCCAATCCTCACGGCACGCGTGGCGAGCAAGAGCTGTTCAATCACTACTTCGACAGCATCTACGACAAGACGCACACGCGCATCGGCGCCATCGTCTGCGGACTGATGGTCGCGACGCTCATACGCTATCACGATGCGGAAAATTGGCTCGTCAAGTACCGCGGCGTCGCCGGAGCGATCTTCGTCGTGGCAGCGGCCCTCGCCATTGCGGTGCTCGCAGCCCCGGTCATGTACGGGGAAGCGCGCTCCTTTGATCCCGCGTGGGCGGCCGTGTACTTGATCTGCTACAACTATCTTTTTGCGCTGGGGATTGCGGCCGCGATGCTCGTACTGCTGAGCGACAACCCGCTGGGCCGGCCGATTCGCGCGCTGCTCTCGCATCCGTGGTGGTACGTCCCGTCCGAACTCTGCTACGGCGTCTTCTTGCTGAATCCCATGGTGGTGCTGGCGCTCTACGCTTTCATCATCAAATCGCCGACGATCGCCCCGGGCCCCATCGCGCTCTATACCGTAAGCGCCATTCTCTGCGCGTTTGCGTGCGCGTACGTCCTGTACGTGCTCATCGAGCGTCCGTTTCGTACCGTAGGAAAGCGGCTCGCGCGCCGCTTGGAACCAGTGCCGCGGCCGGTTCTGGCGCCTGTAGAAGCGATGAGTCGCTCGCCCGAGCCGGCTTCAGCCTTTCTTCACGACTAGGGTCCATCATGGGATCAGCACGGCAGGGGCCGTTGCTATCGCCGGCACGGCGCGGGTCGGGGGAGCCGCGCTGTGCCGGACTTCATTGTCCTGAGCGGTTGAAATAGCGCCGGATGAAGGCCTCGTACGCGGTCCCTTCGATGTCGAAGCCCGCGTCGGCAATGCGGCGCAACGCACCGTGGTGCCCTTCACGAGCACGCTCCGCTGCGACGATGGCGGTGACGACTGCCGCCCTCGTCCCGCCCTGACAATGTACCACCACCTCACCGTGCGCGCAGTGCTCGAGTGCTTGCCGCACGCCGTGTACATCGGCGAACGTGATCGTGTCGCTGTTGAACGGCACCTCCGCGTACAGAAGCCCGACCGCATCCGCCTTCGGTCCCTCCGGTTCCACGAGTTCGTGCCGCAAGCGGACATTGACGAGCGTTTTCACGCCGCGCGAGGGGAGCGAAGCGATCTCTTCGTCGGTCGGTTGCCCCGCAACCACGACGCCGTCGATCGATGCTTCGTTCTTCATGGCAACGCAGTACGACGAGCGGCACCTTCGGCCATCTTGTCATCTGCAACGATCGCTTCGAGTTCTTCCGCAAAGCGTTCGCGCTCAGCGGGGGTCCCAACCGAGACGCGAATGCAGCCGTCCAGCGGGGGAGCAGCTGGTTTGCGCACGTGGATGCCACGACGCAAGAGCGACTCCAGCGCGCTCCGCGCGCGTTCAGCGTCGCCAAAATCGAACAGGACGAAATTGGTTTCGGAAGGGAACGTCGCAAGCCCGAGGCGGCGCGCGAGAGCATGATATTCGTCGCGCGCCATGGCAATCCGCGCAACGACGTCTTCCATAAACACTGAATCGCTAAGAGAAGCCAAGGCCGCCGCTTGTGCGAGCCGGTTGACACCGTAGAGCAGCCGGATGGCGTCGAGTGCCCCGATGACCTTCGGCGTACCGAGTGCATAGCCGACGCGCAGCCCAGCGAGTCCATATTCCTTCGAAAACGTGCGCATCCGGACCATGCGCTCATCGAGGGTGTCCAACGGAAAGCGGTGCTCCGCGGACAGAAAATTGGCGTAGGCTTCGTCGTGGATGAGAAAGACGTCGTCCGGTAAAGCGTCGAGGAACGCCTCGACGTCTCCCCAGTCCCATGAAGAACCCGATGGGTTGTCGGGATTCGGCAGAAAAATGAGACCGCCGCCGCAGCGCTTCGCGACGTGCACGAAACCATCGAGATCGGTACGGCCGTCGCTCCGATACGGCACGGCGGTGAGGGAAGCACCGAACCCGTTTACGTGCATTTCAAAGGTAGGAAACGCGCCGCGCGATGCGATCGCAGACATACCCTGCGAGAGAAACGCCCGTACCACCCAGCCGAGCAAATCGTCGATACCGGCGCCTACCGCAACGCAATCGATCGGAACGCCGTGATGCCCGGCGACCGCTTCACGGAGTGCGAAGCACGCAGGATCGCCGTACCGGTGGCTGAGCGCCGCTTCCCGTTGTATCGCGGCGAGCGCTTTTGGGCCCGGACCGAAGGGCGATTCGTTGCTGCCCAACCGAATGAGCCCGCGTGCACCGAGGCGGCGCGCGATTTCCTCGGGACCAAGGAGCGCCGCCGGTGCAACGCCTTGCGTGAAGCCCAGCGGCTGGAGTGCACGTTTCACGGAATTTTCATTCGCACTGCACCGGAACGGTGCTGCTTTTCGCCCGTCGAGCACAAGAGCGTGGGGCGTCGGCGGCGAAGCGGAGCGCGATGATCCGGCATCGCATCGCGCCGCTCGCATGGACAACCCTGCTCGCGTGCTTGGCATTGGCAGCGTGCTCGAGCAGCGTTGGTTCGGGGATGAATCCGATGACGCCGCCCGTGCCGCAAGGCACGCAGTACGGCATCGTGCCCAACAATGTGCCGCAGAGCCGACAGGAACTCGGCGAACATGTCGCACTGGTGGAGAAGGGCGCGCACTCCGTCGACGTCGCGCAGCTTGGCGGCTTTGACTTCAGCATCGACCTCACGAAACCGACTCCCACTCCCACCGTCGCGCCGGCGAAGTCGAAAACGAAATCGGCAATGAAGCCCGCGGCGACGGCGTCACCGTCGCCGACGCCGGCGCCTTCACCCACCGCAACGCCGGCGAACGGATCGTGGAAAGGCAAGCCGACTCCAACTCCAACGCCGTCCGGTCCGCACATCGACGCCAAGGTCACGATTTATCCGGACGGGGCGCAGAAGCCGCCGGGGGATAGCGAAAGCCCGCAGTCGCGTCGCGTCCCCGTCATCAAGGTGGTAATCGACCCCACCGTCGACGTCCATCTCTATTCGCTTGCCGCCTTCAGGTTCACGATCCCGCAGAGCGAGGAAGAGCAGGACCGCGGCTTCACCGTCGCGTTGTACGAGACGCGCAAGTACCATAAGGATCGTTTCATCGACGCCCAACTCGACGCGAAATCGCAGGATGGCGTCGTGCGCGCCGTCGGCGCGAAAGATGCGCACACGCTTTCAAAGGATCATTTGTACACGGTGATTCTGTTCGGCGACGCGCTGCCGCAGACGCCGTCGCCCTATTCGCCACCGCAGTATCCCGGCACGACGACGTACCCGCAGAATCCTCAAAACTCGCAATATCCGCCGAACCAGCAGCCCTATCGTCCGCCGCTTCCGGGACAGAACCCCTGGGCGACGCCGCCACCCTGGATGACGCCCGCGCCGTTCGTGACGCCGACTCCCTTCCACTACTAGCGTTCGCACTGGATGCGAGGAACTGCGGTTGACGGCGGCCGCGGTTTCGTGATACCGTGTAGCGACCCAATTCATCGACGACGGAAAGGAGCAGCGTTTCAATGATGATGACGAATATTGTTCAGACCTTTGGCACGACGCTGCTTTGCGTCGGCATTCGCTTCATGCGGAGGCATCCGGACGTCGCTGCGTAGTCACTCCTGCGCACGATCGACCTGATGGCCTCCGAAATCGGAGGCCTTTTCATTTGTTGCACTGTTGAACCGTGCGCTGATGCGCACGGGTGGAGAGATGTTGATCATGAACGCCCAAACGTTATGCGATATCGCACGCCTTCACCGTAGCGAAACGCTGCGGCGTGCGGCCTCGCAACGCCGTGCGCGCCTCATCCCAAGACGGGCGGCGTGGCGCCGTCGCGCCGCCGTGATGCTCACGGCAGCCGGCGTGCGGTTCCTCACGCTCGGCACCGCGCTCGCCGATTCAGCCGAATAAGGCAGTCCCCGCAGATCCGCAGGTGATGGTATGATAGGGCGGCCTTGCGGGGGGTCGGACTCCGCGCAACGTGACCCCGTGAACCCCGCCAGGACCGGAAGGTAGCAACGGTAAGCGGGCCCTCGCGTGTGCCGCGGACTCTCTGACCCCTCGCGAGGTTTGGCCAGCAAGTTTTCTCTCAGACGGCTCTCCCGCAGCGCGCGGCTCAGCCCTATGCGTGAGGCGCGAGGCACGGCGACGTTTCATTGAGCAAGCTCCGACCGACGAGCGTAACCATGGATGGTGAGAGCGAGGAGGCGGAGCAGCCAGGAGCGAGCCCGGATGGCGAGTGACGAGCGGTTGCGAGATGAATGTCGCCGCGCCGAAGCGCCGAAGCGGCGGAAGGTACGGGCGAGCGGAGGGGAGCCGTCGTACTCCAGGGCATGTCAAGCGTGACGCTCCCTTTGTTGAGCGCTCCGATCGCTGCAGTGGTCGCGGTCGCGGTGTACCACCTTGGCTTCGTTCGCCCACAGCTTCGACGCCTCGACGCGATCCTGAGCGGTGAGGCCAGCCTTGGCGACGCGGCCGCCGCCGAGGTGAGGGAGCGCGGCCTGCAGGGTGCCTTCGCAAAGAGGACCGAGGAGCGGCTACTCGAACTCGAGCGCCTCGCCGGCCGCGATGTCTATCGCGTAGGCTTCGTCCGCTACAACTCCTTTGCGGACGTTGGGTCCGACCTCTCGTTCGCGCTCGCACTGCTGAATCGGGAGGGAGATGGAGCCGTGGTCAGCAGCATCTACTCGCGCGAAGAGACGCGGACATTTGGCAAGGCGGTGCGGAAATTCGTTCCCCAGCACGACGCCTCTAAGGAAGAACAGCAGGCAATCGCCATGGCTCGCACCGGCGTGGGCAATTGAAAAAAGATTATCTGGTCACCATCCACGGGCTGAGCTCAGCGCCGAGGCGTCTGGGGTTCGCCCGTTGGCAGATCGTCGCGGCGGCGGTGACGCTTGTGGTGGGTGCGCTCGTCGTAGCCGTCTCGCTCGTCGTGGTGGTTCGTGCCCAAGGCCGGGTCCACGCGCTGAGCGCCGTCGGCGATGAACAACAACGACGTCTCGAAACCATCGGGAAGCAAGCGCAGTCGCTCGATGACGAACTTCGGCGGTTGCAAACGCAGAATCAACAGATTCGCCGGTTGCTCGGGGTCGATCGCATGCCGGCAGCTCACGCGCGGCCCGCGCAACATCCGGAGCAAACGACGATGAACGGCAACGCGACCGATCGGGTAGCGGGGCGGCTGACCTCACTCGTTACTGCCTCGCAGGTGACGCGCGCGGATGCTGACCATTTGCGGCACATCGCGTTGCGGGTTCTCAACATTCATAGGATGCAAGAGCTGCTGCAGGCTCGCGTCATTGCCGCCGTGCCGTCGATCGACCCCGTGGAAGGTGCCAGCATCGCGTCAGCATTTGGTTGGCGGATCGACCCGTGGCCCAGCTTCCACGCAGGTGTCGACCTCGATGCGAACTACGGAGATGAGGTCCGCGCCGCGGCGGCCGGGACCGTCGTATCCGCCGGCTGGGACGGCGGCTATGGCTTAAAGGTCGACATCGATCACCACAACGGTTATCACACCTGGTACGCGCACCTATCGCGTGCCGACGTGCAGCTTGGTCAATACGTGCGCAAAGCCGAACCGATCGCGCTGGTCGGTGAAAGCGGCGATGCGACCGGGCCGCACTTGCATTATCAAATCATGTATAGCGGGCACGCAATCGACCCGGCGCCGTTCCTCTCCGGCGTGCCGGCGAAGGTCCTCGCGTCGCTCAAGTAATCGGCGCGCCCCGCGCCGAACGAAGCTGCTGTGCCGCTCTCGTGCTTTTTGACCATCAGGGTTCTCGTGCCGTTGCTGAACATCTTTTGGATCTTGATGTTGGTGTACGCGGTGGTATCGTGGGTCCCGAGTCTGCGTGGGCGCTGGACGGATTATCTCGCCGCAGTCGTGGAACCGGTGCTCATCCCATTTCGCCGCATCATTCCACCACTCGGTGGTCTCGACATCGCGTTCCTCGTCGTCATCCTGCTCGTAACGTGGCTGATGCGGATCTTGCCCTCGGTGGCGTGCCCGATTTACTACTGAGGATCAATTCAACGGCATGATTGCTCCGAAGGCGGGCGCCCAAACCGTGACGGCTGCGCATGTCAGGAACTTCTGCATCATCGCGCACATCGATCACGGTAAGACGACGCTTTCCGATCGTCTGCTTGAGGTGACGAAGACCGTTGAAGCGCGCGAGGCTGAGGATCAGCTGCTCGACGCGATGGATCTCGAACGGGAGCGCGGTATCACGATCAAGGCTCACCCCGTGACGCTCTCCTATCGTGCGCGCGACGGAACGGTGTACGAACTCAACCTCATCGACACGCCGGGACACGTTGACTTTTCCTCGGAGGTATCGCGCTCACTCGCGGCCTGCGAAGGTGCGCTGCTGGTTATCGACGCCTCACAAGGCGTCGAGGCGCAGACGCTGGCCAACTATCACTTAGCGCTCGAACACGATCTCGCGATCATCCCCGTCATCAACAAGATCGATTTACCTTCGGCCGATCCGGAGCGCATCAAGGGTGAAATCGAGGAGCTCCTTGTGATCGATCGAGCTGAGGCGATCCTCGCCAGCGCCAAAGAAGGGCTTGGCGTAGAGGAGATTCTCGAAGCGATCGTTACGCGGATTCCACCCCCCCGCGGAACTCGCGACTATCTGCGCGGTCTCGTGTTCGATGCGCAGTTCGACCCGTATCGGGGCGTCGTGTCGTACGTCCGTGTAGCAGATGGGGTGCTCCGCGCCGGTACGCGCTTCATGTCGATGGCGCACCAACGGACGTACGAGTGTACGGAAGTCGGCGTCTTCAAACCCGAAATGCGCCGCACGGACGCGCTCGAGCTCGGCAACGTCGGCTATGTCATCGCGAACATTCGCTCGCTCGGCGACATCGACGTCGGAGACACGATTACCGAGTCGGCAAACCCGGCGCCGGAGACGTTACGCGGCGACCGTCCCGCGGTCCCGATGGTGTACTGCGGCCTTTATCCGAACGAAGGCGTCGAGGTCTCGCAGCTGCGCGACGCCCTCGAGAAGCTCAAGCTGAATGACGCGGCGCTCGTGTTTGAGCCGGAAAGCTCCGTGGCGCTCGGCTTCGGATTCCGCTGCGGTTTTCTCGGGCTGTTGCACATGGAGATCGTCCAGGAACGCCTGGAGCGCAACTACGGTCTCGATCTCATTGCTACGTCGCCTTCGGTCGTTTTCCGCGTCACGCTCACCGATGGCGCGGTCGAGACCGTCGACAATCCTTCCAAGTTGCCAGACCCGGGGACGACGCTCGAGGTCGAAGAGCCCTACGTCAAGGCGACGATACTCACACCGCAAGACTACGTCGGTGCGATCATGGAGATCGCGCAAGCGCGGCGCGGAAGCCTCGGCGGTCTCGAGTACCTGCACGATGGACGCGTCGTGGTAACCTACGAGATGCCGCTCATTGAGGTCATCGTGGATTTCTTCGATCAGTTGAAATCCCGCACGAAGGGCTACGCCTCACTCGACTACGAGATCATTGGGTACCGGCCCGGGGACCTTGTGAAGCTCGAGATCCTTTTGAACGGTGAGCCCGTCGATGCTCTTTCCTTCATCGTGGCGCGTGAGAAAGCGCCCGCGCGCGGTCGAGCGCTGACGGAGCGGCTCAAGGAACTCATTCCGCGCCAGCTCTTCGACGTTCCGATACAGGCGGCGATTGGACGAAAAATCGTCGCCCGCGAGACGGTCAGCGCCATGCGCAAAAACGTCCTCGCGAAGTGCTACGGCGGCGACATCACCCGCAAGCGGAAGCTCCTAGAAAAGCAAAAGGCTGGCAAGGAGCGCATGAAACGGATCGGACGCGTCGACCTGCCCCAGGAAGCGTTTATGGCCGTCCTGCGTCTCTCCGAATGAGGCCCGGCGCGATCGCCGCGCCGAGCCTCACGGAATGCGTATGCGGTGGTTACTGAGTGGTGAAGGTGCCGATGTTGTGCGTCTGCGTGACGATCGGTCCCAAGCATCCGCTCGGATACTGGATCGACTGTGTCACGGTGTAGGTCGTCGCCGCTTTGAGCGTCGGAATCGACAGGTCCCACAAGAACGTGTTCGGATTCGGCTGATGCGGATCGAGCGTTGCCTTGGCGACGTTGACCGTGCCGGACGACGAATTGAGCGTGATCGTGCCGACGATGACGTTTAGCGTCGTGGAGATCTGAATGGTTCCGATCGCATCGGGAACGTTCGTCGAGCCGGACGTCGGCGCCACGAGCTGAGGAACGGGATACTGCTGGAGGGGTGGCTGCGAGCAGCCGTTCTGACTGCCGCCGCCTGCAGAGCAGGCTGCGAGCGAAACGGCAAGAGCGCCCCCTGCTAGCGCGCAGGTGAAGGTTCGAAGCATTCGCTGATCAGTCTCCTTGAGAGCGAGGAGGTCGCCTCAAGCGGCCGCCACATGAGTCATCGGCCACAACGCGTGGACGCGCACGCCGGTCCGGCGATGTGTATACCGGATCACAAAAATCGCAGACCGAGGCGTGTACACGCACGGCGATTGGTCCGGACCTGCGTGGGACGCGCCCGGTACTCCTCTTAAAAATTTGGTGAGAGCTGCCTCCTCGCTTAGCGAGGAGGCGTCAGATCCACGGTTGCTCGGTGCCGGCGTAGACGTTGCCGTACAAGTCCGAAGCCTGCGGCTTGGGCTCGGCTTCGACCGCGTCGGTGCACGCGTTGACGGTGTGCGTGACTTCATCGCGAAGGCGTTTCGCATCCGCTGCAGTCAGCACGCCTCCTTCGACGAGACGCCGTTCGAACGCCGGTACGGGGTCTTGCGGCCGGTACGATTCCACGTCGGCGCGGGTTCGATACGTGCGGTCGTCGTCGTCGGTCGTATGCGAAAGGAAGCGATAGCACTGACCCTCGAGCAGCGTGGGGCCCTCCCCCGCCAGCGCTCG
>JAFAXE010000219.1 GCA_019241305.1 Vulcanimicrobiota bacterium | reverse complement strand
CGAAGTGGAACGAGGATCGTGTTGCCACGAACGAGTGCAGCCAGCACGCGCTCTTGCTTCAAGCGGTCCGGCTTGGTGTAAACGTGATGGTCGTTGAACAGGATCGGGATCTCACCCGAAGGTGGTGAGCCGAAGTCTGCAGGTGGCGTGTTCGCCTGAGCTACGGTTTTCGCACCGGTCGACGAATGAGCGCTCGCGTAGGGTCCAGTGTTACCTTGCGACGCGTTTGTCGTTGACGCTGCGACTGCCGTCAGCCCGAAGCTTGCGGCGATGAGCATCGCCAGCACGCCTGTGCTGAGTCGTTTCAAGTCTCTCCTCCAGAAGAAGTTTTGCGAGTGCTGTCGGCGGTGGACGTGCCAAACGGCTTGACGCCGGTCACTTGACAGGGAGCCTTTGCCCGGTCGTACTGCCGCTAAATACCCATCCGGCACCGAATCTATCACTCGCCCGAGTACGGAACGTCGCACTCTTTGCCCTACAACGTCGGTGGGCGAGCCAAAGTTTCGGCCGGCCGCCCCTTCCGCACGCCGCTGACCGGTTGCCACCGCGGATTGTGCTCGCTTGCTCAGTTCTGGGGACCAACCGCTGTTGCCGGCTCGAGCCTGAGCTATGAGCTCTGCTTGTCCTCCAAGTGCGAGAGGAAGCGCGAGCGATCGATGACGTAACGTTCGTGCGTCCCCTCGGCCACCTTTTCCCGCTCGTCGAACGCCGCGACGGCAAAATTTACACGCCGACCGTTCACCCCGATGATCTCCACTTCGGTTCTGACAATGAAGCCGACCGGGGTCGGGGCAAGGTGCGTCAGGTCGACATAGGCGCCGAGCGAAACCTCGTCCTTCGATAGCATGGGCGCCAGGCAATGCACGGCTGCATCTTCAATCAATTGCAGGAGCATAGGAGTCGAAAGTACGTCGACTCCCTTGTTGCCGGCTTTTTCTGCCGTCATCCATTCCTCGACGCGTGTCTGACTCTGGTAGGTCCGACCGATGTCGAGCTTGGCCCCCATGGCTCGGAGGATACTCCGGCGGCGGAGAGGCTCCCCGCCGTGAATCAAACGAAGCCCTCGCCGCGTACAACGGGTTGTTCATCCAGTTGTTCATCCATTAGAAAGATTTCACGCTCACGCTCACTCGAGGAGACCGATGACCCTTCGTTCACTCGCGCTTCTTGCCGCGCTGACGCTGCTCGTTATGCCAGGCTGCGGCAAGGGAGGCTCTGCGAAGGCGCAAGGACCCGCGCCGCTGGCCGTTGCCGTGGGGAAGGCGGCGCGTCAGGATATCGGGACCTACATTCAGCTCGACGGTCAGATCACGCCGCTGCAAACCTCGACGCTGAGCCTGCCGCAATCCGGGACGGTCGTCTCGATCTATGCGAACGAAGGCGACCACGTCAGCGCCGGTGAGGTGCTAGCGAAGCTGGACGATTCGACGTTACGGGCGCAACTCGCGGCGAATCAAGCCGCAGTTGCACAAGCTCAGGCCAACGTGACCGGCTCAGCCTTGACCGTTCCCATTACATCGCAACAAGTGAGCGGAAACGTCGTGAGCGCACAGCAGACGCTCGCCCAAGCCCAAAACACGTTGGTGAGTGCGAAGGCCGCATACGATACCGCTGCGACGCAATTCCACAGCAATCAAATGCTGGCGAACCAAGGATACGTTGCTCGTACGACGCTCGATCAATCGCGTTCGGCTTTTGTCGCGGCGGAGCAACAGTTGAACAACGCGCGCGCCGGGGTGGCAGCCGCACAGGCGTCGTTGCAGACGGCCAAGGGGAACGTCGGTCAAACCGCAGTGCAGCAGCAGGACGTGCAGCAAAAGCAGGCCGCCCTAGAGTCGGCGCAGGCCAACGTCCACCTGTTGCAAACGCAGATCGGCCAAACGACCCTCACCGCTCCGTATGGCGGCGTCATTACGCAACGGCTCGTGGACCCGGGAGCGCTCGCGAGTCCAAACCAGCCGATTCTGCAAATTTCGCAGATCGATACGGTGTGGGTGAACGCGAACGTTCCCGACGACAGCTTGCCGTACGTTCACCGAGGCACGCAGGTCACGTTTACGACGCCGAGCGTCCCAGGCCGCACGTTTACCGGCGCGATCTTCGACGTCAATGCGGTCCCCACGCAGGGGACGCTTTCCTATCGTGCGCGCATTCGCGAACCGAATCCGGACGAACGGTTGCGGGGCGGAATGCTGGTGACGCTCTCCGTTCGCAAGGAGTATCACAAAAACGCGATCGTCGTTCCGCGTACTGCCGTCTTTACCGCTGAAAACGGTACCAGCGTCTACACCGTCGAGGACGGAAAAGCGAAAGCCGTTCCGGTGATCGTTGGCTTACAAACGGATACGCTCACCGAGGTGCGTGCCCCCGGAATCGTTCCTGGCACCGTCGTGATTACGACACGTCCGGATGCGCTTCAGGACGGCAGTGTGGTGGCCATTGCCGGTTCTGGTGGCTCGGGCCCCGCGCCGGGCGCCGGAGCCAAGTCGCCGAGCGGCTCCTCGACCTCAGCGCCGAAGTAGCCGGGAATGCGGGACGAACATTCACCGCGTGCGCGCGGTCTTTATCTCGGCACGTGCGGTGCAGCGCTGCTCCTTGCACTTTCGCTTTCCCAGGCGCACGCGCAGATGCGTCCAACGCGGCAGCCAAGTCCCTATCCACTCCCCTCGATTGGGCCAGCCAGCATGCCCACGGCCCTGCCGTATCCCGCTTACGGAACGCCGGCGCCCGGCGTTGGTGCTGGAACACCGGCGCCCGGTGTGCCGCAACGGGTGACGCTGCCGCAAGCGATTCAGGTAGGGTACGCGCTGTCGGCGACGCTGGCCTCAGCACGAGCGGACGTTGGGGTGGCGGCGGCGCTCGTGAGACTGCAGCGCGCTGGGCTGTTGCCGAGCATCTCTGGTACGGCCTCCGTGGTCCGCTCCCACTTGCAATCGTCGGGGACGACGTTTAGCGGCAGCGGTGGTCGAAGCGGTGGTGGCGGCCTCCCCTCAGCGGCTCCGGCGGCCGTCAGCGATCCGTCTCCGGCTCCGACCTCGACACCCGTTCCCTCACCGTCCTCGCCGTCGTTCACCGTTGGCACTGGACCGTTCAACATTACGTCGAGTCAGTTCGGGATCAACATCACGCAGCTGATCTACGACGGCGGGCGGGTAGCCGCGAGCATTCGCGCTGCCCAGCGCAGCGAAACGTCGTTTGCGGATATTTATCGCCGCGATTTGCAAACCGTCGCGTTCAACGTCGCGACCGCGTATTACAACTATCTCGAAGCCCAGCGTACGACGGCCGTCGATATCGAGATCGTGCGCGAGAACCAGGTGCAAGAGAATCTCATTTCAGCGCAGATTCGCGCCGGCACCGCGGCGCGCGCCGACCTTGCCACGGCGCAAGTGCCGACGGCGCAGGCGCGTCTGGCGGTCGTGCGCGCACAGGGCGCCGAACTCGCGGCGCAAGCGGCATTTGCCAACGCTATGGGTCTGAACGCGGACGCGAACGTTCAGCCGATCGACGATACGTCGATCGCGCCCAACACACGCATTCCTACGATCGGTGTGCCGTCATACGTGCAGGCGGCAGCGCGGGCCATGGCGCTGCGGCCGGACTACGACGCCAGCGTTGCGAGCTTGCAATCCGCGGAATTCACGCTGCGCGCCGCGCGGCTGGGGCTCTTCCCGACGCTTGCTGCGACCGCCTCGGCTGGACTCGCGTCTTCAGACACGGGCGGCGGCTCATTCCGCAACTCACAGTCCGTCGGTGTCGCGCTATCCATTCCCATCTTCGATCAGGGAATTACTGCTGCCAATACCGCGCAAGCACAAGCCAACGTCGAAAAGGCACAAGCGACGTTACAGACGAGCCGCCTTGGGATTCAGTTGAACGTGAAGCAAGCGCTGACCAATCTCGTAAGCGCCAAGGCTGCACTCGATCAAACCTCGGTGGAACTCAACACGGCCGAAATTGTGTTGCGCTCGACGCAGGCGCAATACCGCGCCGGCGTCACGACGCTCCCATTGCTCCTGAACGCGCAGGTCCAACTCACGACAGCGCTCACCGACCGCGTCACCTCAATTTACAACCTCCGTCTGGCCGAACAGCAGTTCTTGTACGCGACCGGAGAAATCGGCCAGTATTAGCCCAGCGGCCGGTATGCCGCTGAGCGGGGACCCGGCGCTCCCACCGATAACAGCCCAGCCATGAGGGGCCAGGTGTCATCCTGGGCGACATCTCGCGTCATCGCCACGTGCACGACGCTCGTAGTTCTCGCGGCGTGTACGAAAGTAGGAACAAGTGGGATGGGGCAGGGCGGTAATCCCTGGACGCATCCCGGGCGGCTCATCTTCGCAACGGCGGCAGACCCGAAGAACCTCGATCCGGTGTTGGCGGCGCAGCAGCCGACGCTGGAATTGTCGATGTTCATCTTCTCGTATGCGGTCCGGTACGACGAACACGCGCAACCAGTTCCTGATGCGCTGCGCGAGATTCCGACGATCGAAAATGGCGACGTGAGCCGTGACGGCCTGACGCTGAAATACAAATTACGCCCGAATATGAAGTGGCAAGACGGTGCGCCGCTGACGAGCAAGGATTTGTGGTTTACCTGGCGCGTCGTCATGAACCCCAAGAACAACGTGGTGACGACCGACGGCTATAAGGATATCGCGAGCATTGACTACTCGAACCCGCTGGTGGCCGTCATTCATATGCGAAAGCTGTACGCGCCGTTCCTGCAACAGCTGTTTGGACCCAACGGCAACGCACCGATCCTTCCGGACCATCTGCTCGAGAAGCTGAACGATGACCGCGGTTCATTCAACAATGCCGCGTATCAGGCACATCCCATCGGTAGTGGACCTTTTGAAGTGGTGCGATGGGATCGAGGTTCTCGTGTCGTGCTGCGCGCGTTCGACGGTTTCTATCTCGGCAAGCCAAAGCTGCGCGAGGCGGAATACCGGATCTTACCGGACCAGAACACGCTGCTCACGCAGATGCGCACGCACGAACTGGACTTGGCGTTCAACCTCCCTCCGGCGCAGGTCGGAGAATATCGTGCCATTCCGGGCGTTATTACCCTTACGCCCCCGGTGTACGTGTACAATCACCTCGACTTCAATTTGCGCAAGCCGCTTTTTCAAGACGTGCGCCTTCGGCAGGCGTTGGCCTATGCGATCGACCGTAGGGGTATCATCGATAAAATTGCGCACGGACTGGGCGACCTTGCGCCGGCCGATGAATCGCCGCTGATCGGACATGCCTTCGACCCGCACGCTCGTACGTACCCGTACGACCCGGCGCGCGCCAAAGCGACGCTCGACGCGCTGGGCTGGCGGGTCGGTCGCGACGGGATTCGCGTCCGGAATGGAGAGCGGCTTTCGTTCAATCTTTCGACGCAGACGGAAAGTGTCACCGGCCACGCCATCCAGGCGCTGATCCAACGCGACTGGCACGATGTCGGTGTAGAAGCGATGATCAAGAACTATCCGACGCCGTTGTTTTTCGACAATACCGCAAATGGCATTTTACAAGGCGGTCACTACGACGTCGCGACCTTTGCCTGGTCCGGCGCGGCGGATCCC
The DNA here is from genome assembly GCA_019241305.1 of Vulcanimicrobiota bacterium. Lineage (GTDB taxonomy): Bacteria > Vulcanimicrobiota > Vulcanimicrobiia > Vulcanimicrobiales > Vulcanimicrobiaceae > JAFAXE01. The sequence goes on along the minus strand of JAFAXE010000219.1, from coordinate 1,239 downwards.
GACGACAGTGCCGTCTACTCCGCTGAGAACTTCGCGCCGCATGGGCAAAACGCGCTGTTCTGGAACGATCCCCTAGCGACGCGAGCCATGGACGATGCGCTGCAGACCGTGGACTGGCAGCGGCGTAAGCGCGACTATTTCATCGTTCAAGAGCGGCTTGCCGATGAGGTGCCCACGATCGTCCTGTATTTTCGGCGCGAGCCGCTCGCATACAACAGCGACCTGAAGGGCTTTAAGCCTTCGCCCGTCATCTCAGTCTTTTGGAATACGTGGGAGTATTCGATCTGACGTCTAGCTCCGGGAGGGCTGTCATGAAGCGCGCTATTGCCATGGTTGCTGTCGCGATTGCGCTGGCCGGCTGTACGAGAGTTGGCTCGACCGGCGAAGGGACGCGCCACAACCGTTGGACGCAACCCCACGTGTTGCGCTACGCCGATATCGCGGACGTCTCGACGCTCAATCCCATGTTCAACACCGATTTGGTGTTGGCATGGATGTCCGAAATGACGATGGCGTGGTTCTTCCGCTTCGATCACAATAACAAGCCGATCCCGGAGTTGGTCACGGAAATCCCAACGCTGCAGAACCACGGGATCAGCGCCGACGGAAGGATGCTCACCTTTCATCTGCGTCGCGGTGTGCGGTGGAGCGACGGTCAGCCCTTCAACGCCGACGACGTTGTTTTCACGACCCGCGTCATCCTCGATCCACATACGAACGTTCCAGGGCGGGACGGCTGGGATCGCATCGTGCGTATCGACGAGCCGGACAAGTACACCGTTATCTATCACCTCAAGCAGCCGTACTCGCCGTTTCTCGTCACTTTCTTTTCAACCGGCGGTTCCAATCCCGCGGTGTTGCCCAAGCACATCCTCGCGCACACACGGGACATCAACAAAGATCCCTACAATTCGCTGCCGGTCGGGATCGGGCCGTTCCGATACGTATCATGGCAACGCAGCGACCGCGTCCTTATGGAGCGCAACCCGTACTACTGGCGCGGACGGGCGAAGCTCGACCGCGTGGAGTACCGCATCGTCCCCAATCGCGACACGTTACTCTCGGCGTTGCAGACGGGCGATGTCGACATGTTGCCGATCGCGGCGCCGGCCTACTATCACCGCCTGCAGCGCGTCTCCGGCGCCACGGTCTTCAAACAACCGAGTTTCTCTTTCGGGCACATCGACTTGAATTTGACCAATCCCGCCTTGAAGGATCCGGTGGTGCGCACCGCGCTAC
>JAFAXE010000123.1 GCA_019241305.1 Vulcanimicrobiota bacterium | reverse complement strand
AGGTCAAGATCCGTGGGTTTCGCGTGGAGACCGGCGAGGTCGAGGCGGCGCTACGCAAGCACGCCGCCGCGGGTGAGGCGATTGTCGTTGCGCGCGGCGACGGCGGCGATAAGCGGCTGTGCGCCTATGTCGTTCCCGTCGCGAAGTCGAGCGTCGACGAGATTGCTCTGCGCGCGCACTTGCGTACACTCTTGCCGGACCACGCGCTTCCGCAGACGATATCGGTCGTCGCCGACCTCCCGCGCCACCCGAGCGGTAAGGTTGACCGCGTCGCGCTAGCACGGGTTGCTTCGCCAACTGCGACTCGTGGCGACGCCGCCGCTAGCGCCGGTGAAGCGATGCCGAGCGCCTCCATCGAGCCCGCCATCGCGGAGATCTGGCGCGACGTGCTCGGATGCGAACGCGCGCTGAGCTGGGATGAAAACTTTTTCGATGCAGGCGGCGATTCGCTGCGATTGCTGCGCGTGCACGCGCGGCTTCGGGAGCGGTTCGCGATACCGATTAGCATCGTCGACATGTTTTCGCATGCGACGATTCGAGCGCTCGCCGCCGCCGTCTCTTCTCCGACATGATCGCATCGCTCGACTCGCGCCTCACGGCACCGCAACGGTCGAGGCTCGTGGAGTCGCTCTTCCCCAGCGGCGTAGCGGCGGCGGAGTTGCGCGGCCGTGCAGATCCCGCGCTCCTGTATACCGAGGAGCAAGACGCCTGCCAGGGCTTTCGCGATAAGCGGCTGCGCGAGTTCGCGGCCGGGCGCGAGTGTGCAAGGTACGCGCTGGCACAGCTCGGCTACGCGCCACGAGCCCTCCCACGCATGCGCGATGGTCGCGTCGCATGGCCGCAGACCGCAACGGGAAGCATAAGCCACACGGCTCGCTTCTGCGCCGCGGTCGCAACCGAGTCTCGCCGGTTCGCTTCCCTCGGGCTCGATATCGAGCACCTCGGCGATATCTCCGCCGAGCTTTGGCCGCAACTGTTCCGGCGCGAGGAGATCGAGCAACTGCGCGGCCTTCCGCCGGCGGCCCGCGACGCATTTGCGACCGTGCTGTTCTGCGCGAAAGAGGCATTCTACAAATGCCAGTTCCCGCTTACGAAGCGGTGGCTGGATTTCACCGACGTCGCGGTCTCGGCGCAGTGGGGTGCAGACGATGGCGGACGGTTTTCGATACGCCTGCATGGAGTACCGCAGGCGGTCCCGGGACGCTTTTATGGCGGCTTTCGAATCATGCCCGGCTTCGCACTTGCGGGTGCGACGGTGTTCGCGGCGTGAGCCGCCTCGCCGTCGTCACGCCGAGTTACGCGCGCGACTTCGCGCTCTGCCGCCTCCTCAACGAGACGGTCCTTCGCTGCTTTCCAAGCGGTGTGCGGCACTACATCATCGTCGATGCGCGTGATGCTGCGATGTTCTCGCACCTGGTATCCAGCCGCACGGAGATCCTCAAAAAGGAGCAGATCGTCCCCCAAGGCTTTATGCAACTTCCGCTCGTGAATCGGTGGCGCTGCCGCGCATCGCGGATCCCTATCAGCGGCTGGCTGGTCCAGCAAATCGCGAAGATCGCCGCTGCCCACGCCCTTGAAGCCGAGACGCTGCTGATCGCCGATTCGGATATCGCATTCGTGCGTGCCGTAGACACGGCGTTGTTCGTTCGCGACGGCGCCACGCGGCTGTTCCGGCGAACGACGCCGATCCACGAAGGTTTACCGCAGCACGCTGCCTGGTATCGCAACGCGTGCCGGCTGCTAGGGGCGGTCCCCGTACCGCACATCATGCACGACTACATCGCGCCGCTGGTAACCTGGAATGCGGGACTGGTGCGAGCGATGTGCACGCGAATCGAAACTGTGATGCACATGCCTTGGGCAGATGCGCTGGCACGAACGCGCGACGTTTCGGAGTATCTGCTTTACGGCGTCTTCGTCGAACGGGTCGCCGCGACGCAGGCGAACGTCTGGATCGACGAGCGTGAGCGCTGCGCAAGCCATTGGGAACCGGGCCGACTATCCGATGAGCGTGCCCGCCGCCTCGCCGCCGGAGTGACCGAGGGAGATCTCGCCTTCATGATCACGTCGCATGCATCGACACCGCCATCCGTGCGCCGAAGCATCGTTGAAGGCGTTACGGCTGCGACGCTTCGCATGGACCGTTCGCCGGCGTATACGCACGGATTGCACGAATTTCGAGCGATGCCGGCCAGTGCGTCGCCTCATCGGGAGGACCCGGCCAGCTTCCCGGGGCTCCGACCTGCATCGAGACGATAATGTACAACCCGTTTACCGACGCGTCCCGAACGCTATGCGTCGGTAGGCCGTCGACATAAAACGTATCGCGATCCGGCCCGATACGGACGCCGTAGGTGTGAAAACCCTTCGTTGGATCGAACGGCGCACGATACCGAAAGCTCGATCCACCACCGCTCGCATAATGCACGCTCTGGTACACGCTCGTTACATCGTCGCCGAGAAACTCGAAGACGTCGATCTCGGCGTCTTTTCCTCTGCTATCGCGCAGCCAAAAGGCCGGCCACAATCCGCGCCCTCGAGGAAATTTCGCGACGGCTTCGACGTAGCCGTACCGCTGACTGAAGGTCGCTGGCCCCGAGTCGCGCCCCGTCGTGATCAGACCCGAGATGTAGCGATGAGGCGCATCGCCGCTTTGCGCCTTCCGCGCCGAGAGCACAAGCGTATCGCGTGAGGCGATGGAGAACGCGTTCTGGGCAACGCCAGGTTTGGGATCTTCGTAGTAGGCCGCGTCGCCGCCGGTGGGATTGGAGCGACCCCAGGGAAACGCGGTCAGCCACAGGCCGCCCTTAGACTCCTGCCACGACTCAGCGTCCCGAAAGGCCGCATCGAGCGATCGCGTATACAACTGGCCGTCGAGACAACGCGTCGCATCGAGCGAGGACGAATTCGACGCTGCACCAGCGCCGAGACCGAGGGCTCCGAAGAACGCGAGCGCCGCGACGATTCTCACAAGCCGGCCTACGAAACGAGTGCCTTGGACTCCCCTCGGGAACGCGCTAACAGGATTCTGTTGTCGGAGCGTAGGCCTTGAAGTTGTCCACTTCGAGGTAAGCGGGCCACGGCGTCGTGCGATCGGGTGGCCCAGGCCAACTATGCCTACCACCGATAGATAACGATAGCATAAAATACATGCTATCGGCGGCTGCGTTGGGCACGCTGTGCGTCGGAATACCGTCGACGTAGAACGTGTCGATTAGGGGCGTCAAAAGGACGCCGTAGCGGTGGAAACCCCGCGTCGGGTCGAAGGGCGGATGGTAGGGATAGCTGCTCCCGCCGCCCTTTGCGTAGTGAACGCTCTGGTAGACGGTCGTGCGGTCATTGCCGAGGAACTCGAACGCATCGACCTCGTCCCTGCCGCCCCAACTGTCCAGCATCCAGAACGCGGGCCACAGGCCGCGTCCGCGCGGGAGGCGCGCCTCGACTTCGTAATAGCCCCACTGCTGGCGGAAGGCAGTGTGATTGGGCCCAGCCGTCGACATCACACCTGAGACGTATCGCATCCCGTCGACTTGCGAGCGCCGAAGGTTCGGAACGTCTTTGACCGGCAAGCCTTCGATGGCGAGCGTATGCCGCCCAGTGATCGAAAACGGATCGAAGACCGGTTTCCCGAGATGCTGCGTCTCGTCGAGGTGATAGGCGGCGTCGCCGGCGCCGCGATTCGTACGCCCCCATGCATACTCGGTTGCCCAACGGCCACCGTTCGACTGTCTCCACGACTGCGCGTCGACGAAGCGCTGCACGAGCGACGGGACGTAGAGGAGCCCAGCGAAGCACAATGCCGAGTTCGGAGTGCGTGCGTGCGTCCGGAGCGTCTCAACCGCTGCTTTTGGCGGAGTGCTGGTTTCCTTCGTCGACAGAGCGAGCGCCAGGGCCATGGAAGCAACGCTGATGATAAGGACCTCCCGCACAGGGGCGGCGACTGCGCCGTGCCGCTGTTGCTCGGGTTGTCGGCCAGCTGTGCGTGCTCACACATCGCTTTCGCGAATCTGTGACGACGCGCACAGCAATCGGGACGCCGCTTCAGTCGCGGGGATCGCGCCGGACGGGCGACAGCGGCTCACGCCGCTCGCGTTGAACTGAGCGCTATGACCGTCGAGAGCGAGCTCTTCGAGGCGCTGCCGCCCCAGCTGCAAGCCGACTGGATGCAGTTTTGGACCACGTCGGCAGAGGACCTCGAGCACGGACTCGTCGTGCAACGCATAGCCGATGACGATACCGGCGCCGGTATATGCCTTTTCCTCGAGGGGCCCGATGTCGGCGAAGTGCGCGTCTTCCTTTCAGCAGACGCTCTGTGCGAGGGCCAACATGAAGCGTACCTAACGGCGCTCGGCGTCGGCGTCACGCAGGCGAGGTTTGCAACCGGCTTTTGAATACGTCGGCAACGACGCCGCAGAACGGCTACGGCATGTGTTGCGCGGAAGTCAAGCTATCGCCGCCGCCGTTTGCCGGCAAGGACGCTCTGATCGTAGACATCCCGGACGGCGCTGACGACGGCCGCCGGTTGGTCAAATTCAACGTATTCGGAGCTGTGCGGAACGAATATTTGCTTCGCGTTTGAGGATAGCGTGAGCCAGTGGGCCTGTGCCAGCGCAATCTGGCGCTCATACTCGACGTGCTTCGGGTCTGCGGCATTTCGTGCCGGCAAGTGGCCGACGCCGTGATTGCCCGTCGTGATCACACGCACCGGTCGAGCGCCCAGTGAACGGACGTGCTGCTTCAGCCAGGTTTCATCCCACGGCATTTCCTGCATTTCGGAAATATAGGCGTCGTACATTGGCACCTTCGTTTGCGCGATGCGCAACAGCGCGGCGTTCAATCCAGACGACCACTCGCTCTCGGGTAATCCGCGGAAGAACTGTTGGGCACAGGTGCGACGCGGCATCCCGGGACGCGACGGCAGCAATGGGAGCGGTTTTCGTGCCGCGACCGCATCGCGGCAGGCGCGCAGCTGGGCTACGTATTGGAGGTCGCCGCGGTCATCTTCATCTCGCATCGCTTTCGGTTCGACGTCGCTCGCGTCGGCCTCAACCAACACGAGGCCCGCGACATCGGGCGTGAAGAGATCTGCAAATGTCCGTACTGGGTCGCCACCAAAAGCGTTGCCTACCAGGATGTACGGACCTTTGATACCGGCCTTACTCAGCGCGCTATGCAGCTCGCCGGCGATGCGCACGCTCGTGCGTGGCATGGGACCGGGGCCGCTGAAGCCCGCGCCGGCGCGATCGTAACTGCAGGCGCGAGTCCACTTCGCGATTCGAGGCTGCACCACGGCCCACGGCGGCGCCCAGTCCTCCCAACCCGAATCGAACACCACCGTCGGTGAGCCGCTTCCCATGCAATAGAAGTTCAATCGCGCACCGTCCGCAGCAACCATCGTTCGTCCTCGCCGCGAGTAAACGTCGTCACCCGGGGCGGCATGCGCCGCTGCGTGCACGGTGAGAAGTAGGCTCGCCGCAATTGCCCAACCGAGGTGTTTCATCAGAATACCTCCTCGCCGATGAAGTGCGAAAGTCCTGAAGAAAGTCTGAACCGGCCGTAGGCGAAGTTGGGCTTCCATGTCACGGTCGCGGCTCGCCTTTACGGCTTGCGCGGCGCTCGTCGCGCTTGTGGTTCCGGCATGCACGACAACGACCGCGGGCGGAAGGACCGGTCGGGGTAGCGGCAGCACGGTATTGCACGTCGGAACGCTCATCGAACCGAACACACTCAACCCGGTTGGAGGAACGCTCGTCCTCGAATCCCGGGTCGCGAACCTGATCTACGACGGCCTCATACGCGTCGATGATCGGGGCCAGCCCGTCCCCGATCTCACGACCGTTGTCCCAAGCCAAGCCAACGGCGGCATCTCACGCGATGGCCGCACGGTCACGTATCACCTCGCTCCGAACGCGCGCTGGAGCGACGGAACCCCGGTGACCGCCCGCGATGTCATTTTTACATGGCGGGCGATCATGAATCCACGGAACAACGTCACGACACGAGTTGGATACGACCAAATCACGACGATGCATGCGGTCGGTCAACATACCGTGCGGGTCAACTTCAAGGAGCCGTACGCGCCGGCGATCTTCCTGTTTGCCGATGAGACGCGCGGCGCGATCATGCCGGAACATCTCTTGTCACGCTACGCGGACCTCAACCACATTCCGTTCAACAGGGCTCCAATCGGCAGCGGCCCATACGTGCTCCGGGAATGGCGGCACGGCGACCGCCTCATTTTCGATGCGAATCCTTTGTTCTTCCGCGGGGCGCCCAAGATCGGCCGCATCGAACTGAGAATCGTGCCCGATACGAATACCGAACTGACGCAGCTGCGCACGCACGAGATCGATGCCACAACCGACCTCGACCCGAACCAACTTGCGGCTGTGCGCGGAATCCCTGGCATCGCGACGCGTATCGTCTCGACAAACGGGTTCCGGCACGTGTCCTTTAATACGCGACGCCCGCCGCTGAACGATCCAAACGTGCGCCGTGCGCTGTGCTATGCGATGGACCCCGATAGCATCTATCAGAAAACATACTTTGGCGTGGGGCTACGAGCACCGGCAGATCAGAATCCCGGAAGCGGCTGGGCGGATCCGACGCTCCACTACTATCCGCATGACCCGGCGCGTGCCGAGGCAATGCTGGAGCGCGCGGGATGGATACGCGGCGCGGATGGTATTCGCACGAAGAACGGCAGGCGACTCAGCATCGGTTTAGTGTCGGTTACCGGTGCCAAAGCGAACGAAGCGATCGAAGTTGCACTGCAGGACGCGTGGCGCGCGATTGGCGTGGAAACGACCATCAAGAACTTCCCCGGCACCACCCTCTTCGCGCCGGCGGCCGGCGGCGGAATCATTCTGAGCGGGAATTTCGACGCAGCGCTTTACTCGTTGTTTCGCGATCCCGATCCTAACGACATGGGGTTCATGGGACCGAACGGCGTGCCACCCAATGGGTTCAATACGAGTTTCTATGCTGATCCTTTGATGGGCCGGCTGCAAGTCGAGGCAGTTCGTACCTTCGACCTGCGCCGGCGTCATCAGCTCTACGATGCGATCCAGCGTATGATCGTGCGCGACGTTCCCATCTACACGCTGCTATGGGTGCCGCTCATCGAAGCATACGATGCCCGAATCAACAATGTGAAGCCGTCGCCAACAGGCATCGATTTTTGGAACGTCACCGACTGGAGGATGGGCGGCTAGTTCAGTACGCCGAGTTCAGTTGATTTAAGCGGAGCGGTCCAGGTCGCCACGCGTGAAAGCGGCCGCAACCTCGGCTCGCGAACGCACGTCGAGTTTCATAAACAGCGACGCAACATGCTTCTCGACCGTCTTGGTTCCGATACCCAAGCGGTCGGCGATTACAGCGTTGGCGAGGCCGCCCGATATAAGCTCTGCCACCGAGCGTTCGCGTGGGGAAAGTCTCGAAGCGTGCTTTTTCTGTTGACCGGAAAGGCGGTGCACGTGTGCCGTCGCGGCGCACCGGGCATACAACGCGACGGCGGCCGCTACATCGCCGCTTTCTTCGAGGGCGTGCGCTTCATACAGCGGCCAGCCGAGGCGCCGATAGAGGATGGCGGCGTTCGCGGCACGCGATGCAGCGATGGAACCGTCGCCGAATCGTCGCTCGCGAATCGCGGAAGCGAGCATCACGTTTGCGCGACCGGCGATGTCGTCGTCGCGGAGTAGCGCGTCGTCGAGTAGAGACGGCATGCGTGCAAGGTCTCCCTCTTGCAACAGCTCCGCCGCGACGACGAGCGTAAAACCCGCGACCGGGCTCGGCCGCTTCAGCGCGGAGATTGCCTGCCGTGCTAAGCTCACTGCCTCGCCGGCACGGTCGTGCGCGAAGAGCCAGGCAGCGCGCGCCGTCAGGAGCACGGTGTCGTCCGGCGTGAGCGTTTCCGTCGCCGTTTGAACGATGTGCTCGTCGAAACAGCGTTCAGCGAGTTGGTCGTTACCGGTGGCGAGTGCGAGCTGTGGCCATACCGAACCGAGCACGGTTCGGCCAACGTACGCCTCCTCCGATGCGAGCGCGCGCTCGACGAACGTGCGCGCATCATCCAGATGGCCGCGCAGCAGCCAATACTGCGCCCGCACGGCGTTGCCGAAGGCCGCGAGGCCGCCGAAGTCCCAGCGCTCTTCGATGCGCTTGAGCCGCGCGAGCGCCCGTTCGGCGACGGCGTTTGCGCCAATAAACGTGGCCGACTGCGCGAGCGTGTATAACACGATCGCAGAAACGAATGCCGGTAGTTCCGGCACCAGATCATAGAGCCGCTGCGTGACGTCGTGCCAAGCCGCCGTGTTGCCGTCGAAGAGATATATCTCCGATTCGGCGATGAGGCGGTTCTGCAAACCGCGTGCGTTCATTGCTTCGGGTTGCTCGAGCCGCGACAGGTAGCTGCGCGCCGCGGAGAAATCGTAGCGCGCGGTCGACAGTCTCGCCATCAGGGCGAGCAGTGGATCGCGCGCTGCGGTACCGAGGCGTTCGCCGCACTCGGCGAGGAACGCGTCAGCCAAAGAGAGCGGATTCGGCTCGCCGACGTTGTTGCGTTCGACGATGATGGCGCGGACGAGCTCGCACGCGGCCTCGAATTCTCCGCCGGCACGCCGTAGCGGCAGCGCCGCTTCGAACGCGTCCAGCGCGTCCGCAGAGCGACCCTGCATCACCGCGACAGCGCCGACGCGTTCGAGCAACCGCGCTTCATCTTCAACGTTGGAAGCGACCTTCAGCGCACGGTCGAAATAGGTTCGAGCTTCCGCAACCCCGTGCATGCGGATCGCGGCCTCGCCGGCGCGTTCATTATACTGGAGCGTCTTCGCGTCGTTCTTCGCCGCCCATGCGTGGTAGGCGAGTTGGTCGAGGTTCGTCCCCGCGCCGTTCGCGGTTTCTACGATCTCCAGGATGCGCTCGTGCGTGAGGCGCGCATCGAATGAGAGCTGTTCGGCGTAGATCGTTTCCTGCGTGATAGCATGCCGGAAACGGAATGGTGCCAGGGTCGCGCCGTCGTCAACGATCAGGTTCAAGTTGCGAGCGCGACGGACTGCAGCCAGCACCGACCGCAATTCGCAACCGACGGTTTGCGCCAGCACGCGCGGCTCGAAGCGGTAGCCAAGAACGGCGGCTCCCGTAATAATGCGCCGTTCCTCATC
>JAFAXE010000032.1 GCA_019241305.1 Vulcanimicrobiota bacterium | reverse complement strand
GCTGCAAGGCATGACCGCCGTACAAGCCTACGACGGCTCTACAGGATGGCAAATCCAGCCGTTTCAAGGGAAAAAAGATCCGGAGCGAATGAGCGAGGATGATCTGCGTGACTTGCTCACGCTGAGTGACCTCGAGGGGCCGCTCGTCGATTGGCGGCAGAAGGGCAACGCGGTCGAGTATTTGGGACACGAGGCCGTCGATGGCGACGATGCTTTGCACCTCAAGATCACGATGAAGGACGGCGACGTGATCGAAGACTATCTGGATCCCGATACGTACATGGAGATCCGTCGCGACGTTCGCGAGTACATCCGCGGACAGGTGAGGGAGAGCGTCATCGATTTTACGGCGTATAAGGCCGTGAACGGCGTGTACTTTCCGTACTCGATTGCGTCGGGGCCGAAAGACCGGTTCTCCGACTGGCAACACACGACGATCGAGCGTATCGTTGCGAATGCCCCCCTTGCGCCGAGCGACTTTGCGCTGCCGCCCTCACTGAAGTAGAGAGAAATGACCACCACGTCTCGCCTTTTCGTCGCCGTTATGCTGGTAGCGATTCCGAGCGGCGCGCACGCACAATCGTTCAAGTTCGATGCGGCAACGATCTCCGGGATTGCGGCGCGGAACATCGGGTCCGCGACCATGAGCGGGCGGATTGCGGCGGTCGACGCGGTTGACGAGAGCGGGCGGGTCACGCTGTTCGTTGGCTCGGCCAGCGGCGGCGTGTGGAAATCCATCAACGGCGGCACCACGTTCGATCCGGTATTCGATCATCAGCCGGTGCAGTCGATCGGCGCGGTGACCATCGACCGTTCCAATCCAAAGGTTGTGTGGGTAGGAACCGGCGAGTCGTGGACGCGCAACAGCGTCTCGATCGGCGACGGTATCTACAAATCGGTGGACGGTGGGACGACGTGGACGAACGTCGGACTGCGCGACACCGAACGCATCGCCAAAATCCTGGTCGATCCGCGTAACGGCAACAACGTTTTGGCTTGTGCTGTCGGACCGCTGTGGAGCGACAGCGACGCACGCGGCGTCTACAAAACGACCGATGGCGGCGCGACCTGGCGCAAAGTGCTCGCCGGTGCAAATCCTTCGACCGGCTGCGGCATGCTCGCCGCCAATCCGAGCGCGCCGAGCATCGTCTACGCCGACATGTGGGACGTTCGCCGCAAGGGATGGACCTTTCGTTCCGGCGGGCCTGGGAGTGGGTTGTTTAAGTCGACGGACGGCGGCGAGCATTGGACCGAATTGACGGCGAGCACGAGCAGCGGGCTTCCGGCAAAGCCGTACGGACGGATCGCGCTGGCGGTCGCGCCGTCGAAGCCGGACACGATATACGCGATGATCGAGTCCACGTCCGGTGCGCTGTTCCGCTCGGACGACGCCGGGAAGACATGGAACCGCCTCGACGCAAGCCAGTTCGTCGTCTGGCGGCCGTTCTATTTCGCGAACCTGATCGTCGATCCGAAGAACGAGAACAAAGTTTTCAAGCCCGACTTGAATCTGCTCCTCAGCGTCGATGGTGGGCGTAGCTTCACGAACGCCTCAGGCAGCGCACATGGCGATTTCCACGACGTATGGATCGATCCAGGAGATCCGAATATCGTGATCGCCGGCGATGATGGCGGCCTTTGGCGTAGCAACGACGGCGGCACGCGTTGGAAACACTTTTTAAATCTGCCCGTTTCGCAGTTCTACCATGTCAGTACCGACGACGCCAATCCCTATCACGTTTTTGGCGGGCTCCAAGATAACAGCACGTGGATCGGTGACTCGACGTATCCCGGAGGCATCACCAACTCGCGTTGGGAGAATCTTTACAACGGCGATGGGCAGTGGGTCTTTCCGGATCCTGCCGACAGCAACTACGTGTATGCGGAGTACCAAGGCGGCCAGATCGCGCGCGTCAACCGGCGTACGCTCCTCACCCGCTCGATCAAGCCATACGCACGGTATGGCGAGAAGCAACTGCGCTTCAACTGGACGACGCCGATCGCGCTGAGCCCGAATGAGCGCGGCACGATCTACATGGGATCTCAATATCTGCTGCGCTCGCGCGATCACGGTCAGTCGTGGCAGCGCATCTCGCCGGACCTCACGACCAACGACCCGGAAAAGCAAAAGCAGGAGCAGTCTGGTGGCGTCACGGTCGACAACTCCGCAGCCGAAATGCATACGACGATTTATTCGATCTCCGAGTCGCCACGCGATCGCCGCCTGATTTGGGTGGGTACGGACGACGGCAACGTGCAACTCACCCGCGACGGCGGGCGGACGTGGGCGAACGTGGTCGGCCGCATTCGTGGCCTACCGCGCTACTCGTGGGTGTCGTCGGTACACGCGAGCCAGTACGCTGCCGGCACGGCCTACGCGACCTTCGATCGGCACACGTTTGGCGACATGCGGCCGTATGCGTATCGCACGAACGACTTCGGACGGACCTGGCAGACCATGAACTTGTCCGGCAACGGGGTAACGGGCTACGCGCACGTGATCACGGAAGATACGGCGAACCGTAATCTCCTGTTCCTGGGCACCGAGTTCGGTCTCTGGATTTCGTATGACGGCGGGAACCGCTGGGCACAGTATCGGGGCAGCGGTTTCCCGGCAGTTGCCGTGCGCGATATCGTCGTGCAGCCGCACGGTCCGGATTTGGTCTTGGCGACGCACGGGCGCGGTATCTGGATAATCGATGACATCTCGCCGTGGCGCGTGCTCACCAGCGGCCTTATGGCTCGGAACGCAGCACTCGTGCCCGGCAAGCCGGCGCTGCAATATCTCTACGCGAACGGTGGCTGGCCGGAGGGGGACGAGACGTACAACGGTCCCAGTCGTCCCGGTGACGCCTTTATTACCTATTATCAAAAAAGCCGTCATATCTTCGGCGATCTCAAGTTTGAGATCTTCGATCAGCGCGGGCACCTCGTCGACACGCTTGGGGGGAGCACGCACCGCGGGCTCAATCGCGTGACGTGGCCCATGGTTTTGAAACCACCCATCGTCGTTCCGGCCGCCACTGCGCTCTTCCAGGCTGCCCAGGGTCCCCGCGTCATGCCTGGGACGTACACCGTGAAGATGACGAAGGGTAATCAGGTTTACACGGAGCGGCTCCAAGTGGCGCTCGATCCACGCGCGCCTTACTCCGTTCGCGATCGGGCCGCGCAGTTTGCGCTGGCGATGCGACTATACGGTCTCTTGAACCATATGAGTTTCGGCGTAGCCGCCATCGAAGGCGTGCGTGACGCAGCGATGGCCGATCTCGCGCAGCTCGCTGCTGGGGACGTCTTGCGCACTCGCCTCCAGCAACTCTCGAACCGCATGAACGATTTGCGTTCGCGCGTCGTCGCGACCAAGGAGGGCGGCGCAATCACCGGTGAGGAGCGCATACGTGAGTACCTCGGCGACGTGTACGGAGCCGTCGTCAATCAATACGAAGGCAGACCGACGAACGAGCAGGTGGCGCGGGCGGCTGCGTTAGCGCGTCAACTCGACGACGTCGTACGCGACTTTCACAGCACGACGGCAGCACAACTGCCATCGATCAACGCACAGTTGAAACAGAAGAACCTTCCGCCGATCGTCGTCATCAGCGAAAACGAATGGCGCAAGCAGCACCTCGGCAGCGACGGTGCAACGGTCTCCGGAACAACCACGGAGTCAATCGACCGCTTCTAGGCGTCCTTCGACTCCGCTCGCTACGCTCGCTTCGCTCAGGATGACACCGGGGTCGGCGTGCGCGCTGACTTCAGAATGACGCCGTCCTGCGTGGGTATGAAGGCCAGGTGAGCAACTGGCCGGCGGAGCTCGTTGTGGTTCGGCATGGTGAGAGCGCCGGAAACGTTGCGCGTGACCGCGCACTGGCCGAAGGCTTAGCGGTGATCGACATCGCGCCGCGCGACGTCGACGTTCCGCTCTCGCGGCTTGGAGAGCGCCAATCGCAGGCGCTGGGCCGTTGGCTCGGGGCGGAAGAGCCCGCGCCTGACGCGGTCTTTGCTTCGCCATACGTGCGCGCGCAACAATCGGCGCGTTTAGCGCTCGAAGCGGCGAAGTGGACAAAGGTGCCGGTGCTGGTCGACGAGCGTTTGCGCGAAAAGGAGTTCGGAATGCTCGACCGGTTGACGCGCACCGGCATCCTCGAACGCTTTCCGGAGCAAGCCGAGATGCGCCAGCGGGTGGGCAAATTCTATTATCGCCCTCCCGGCGGCGAGAGCTGGACCGACGTCGTTCTACGTCTCCGCACGTTCGTCGAGACTTTGAAAGAAGACTACGCAAACGCCCGCATCCTCATCGTCAGCCATCAAGTCATCGTGCTGTGCTTTCGCTACATTTTGGAGCGCTTGAGCGAACGAGAAATTCTAGACATCGACGCGGCGAGTGACGTCGCGAATTGCGCGGTGACGAGGTTTTGCCGCGAAGAGCGCAGCGCCGCAGAAATTCCCTTGCATCTGGTCGCGTATAACGAAGTGGCGCCGCTCGAGCGCGCCGGCGAACGGGTGACGCGCGGCGCGGACGTTCCGGCGGGGCCGAAATAGTGGCGCGACTTACCAAGATTTCGCCGCGAGTGCTCCGCGGCTGGCCTCTGCCGGTTCCGAAGAACGGCGACAAGGAGTCGCGCGGTCGCGTGTTCATCGTGGCCGGCGCGCCGGAGATGCCGGGAGCAGCAATTCTCGCAGCGACGGCGGCGCTGCGCGCCGGCGCCGGCAAACTGAAGGTCGGCGTACCGCGCAGCGTGTCAATGCACGTCGCCACGGCAATACCGGAATCGCTCACGATTGGATACGACGAAAGCGGCTCGGGCGCCATCGGCCTCGGCGCAGCGCGCGACATTGCAGCACGGGCGAACGAAGGTGACGCGCTCGTCATCGGTCCTGGAATGAGCGATCCCGACGCTTGCACACAGCTCATCGAAGCGATGATTCCGCTGTTGAACGTGCCGATGGTCATGGATGCAACGGCGCTGACGGCGCTGCACGACCGGCCGCGCCTTCTCGAGCGGCTTCGCGGGCGCGTCGTTCTGACTCCGCATCCTGGTGAGATGGCGACGATGCTGTCGCGCAGCCGCGATCATATCGAACGCAATCCAGAGCGCTGGGTCGGCGAAGCGGCTCACCGGTATCGCGCGGTCGTGGCGCTGAAAGGCTCTCGCACCCTCATTGCCGCTCCGAAAGAGCGTACCTACGTCAACGAAAGCGGTACCGTCGGTCTTGCGACCTCTGGATCGGGTGACACGTTATCCGGCGTAATCGGAGGACTGCTTGCCCGCGGCGCCGAGCCGCTGCAGGCAGCTGCCTGGGGCGTGTACGTTCACGCGTGTGCGGGCGAGGTGTTGCAGCGCAAGATGGGGATGGGGTTTTTGGCGCGCGAACTGCTGGCGGAGATTCCGCCGGTTCTCCAGCGGCTCGGGGCTGCATAACTTTGGTATCAACAGGAGTGGAGATGGAACAGCGGGCGTTAGGCACGAACGGTTTGACGGTTTCGGCACTCGGCCTGGGCTGCATGGGCATGTCGGACTTCTACGGGAAGGGTGACGATGCAGAATCGATCGCGACGATTCATCGCGCGATCGAGCTCGGCGTCACGTTTCTCGACACCGCCGACATCTATGGCGTGGGCCGCAACGAGGAATTGGTTGGACGTGCGATTCGTGACCGGCGCGATGCGGTCGTGCTGGCGACAAAATTCGGGAACGTGCGCGCGCCGAGCGGCGAGTGGCGGGGAGTGAACGGGCGGCCGGAGTACGTGCGCGAGGCCTGTGAGGTCAGTTTGAAGCGCCTGGGGGTCAGTACCATCGACTTGTACTATCAGCATCGCGTCGACCCCAATACCCCC
Organism: Vulcanimicrobiota bacterium; assembly: GCA_019241305.1. Classification (GTDB taxonomy): domain Bacteria; phylum Vulcanimicrobiota; class Vulcanimicrobiia; order Vulcanimicrobiales; family Vulcanimicrobiaceae; genus JAFAXE01. The sequence goes on along the minus strand of JAFAXE010000032.1, from coordinate 12,054 downwards.
ATCGAAGAGACCGTCGGAGCGATGGCTGAGTTGGTGCAGGCCGGTAAGGTTCGCTATCTGGGTCTTTCCGAAGCGGCGGCCGGAACGATTCGGCGGGCACAGGCGGTGCATCCAATTGCGGCGCTGCAAACGGAATACTCGCTCTGGACGCGCGATGTCGAAACGGAGATTCTGCCGACGGTGCGTGAACTCGGGATTGGATTCGTCCCGTATAGCCCACTTGGACGAGGCTTTCTCACCGGACGATTCGAGCATCCCCACCATCTCGGCGAGGATGACGTGCGACGGACGCACCCGCGCTTTAGCGGAGAGAACTTCGCACGCAATCAAGAGTTGGTCCAGGTCGTACGCGAGGTAGCGCGCCGCAAGCACGCAACCCCGGCGCAGGTCGCCCTGGCCTGGGTGCTTTCACGCGGTAGCGACATCGTCCCGATCCCCGGAACGAAACGGCGTCACTATCTGGAAGAAAATGTCGGCGCGCTCAACATTCGGCTCGACGAAAATGACCTGCAACCGCTCCATGAGGCGTTTGGGCCCGGTGCTGCAGCTGGACAGCGGTATCCGGAACCGGCGATGGCCGCCGTCAACCGCTAAGTCAAGCGTTAAGCCAGAGATAACGACCGCTTAATTCGGCCGCGCTACGCTGCGCCTGCCGGACTGTTCCGGTGCGACCGTCTTCGTGACGGTTGTCTTTCCAGCTTTTCCACGATTGGAGAGACGCATGTTTTTGACGTCGGGCTCGCGCGCGTTTGCGCGCGTCTTGGCGCAGGTCTTGGCTGTCGCGTGTTGCGCGAGCAGCATCGCCCAGCCCGCAACGGCCAGGATGCCATCGAACTCGCTCGTCGGGGGCCCTCCTTGGGGCCCCGCGCTTCTGCCGACGGGACAATACATTACGCCGCTCGTTGCGCGTGGCGCACGCTTTCAGCGTATCCGCACCGGCCTTCGCCCCGATACGAACGCTGACGCAAACGGGGCAATTGCCTCGGCACTGAGCCCGGATGGGAAAACGCTGCTCGTGCTGACGAGCGGCTATAACGCTTACTTTTACACGACCGGCGGGACCGCCATCGTCACGCCCTACATCGATCCGACGACCGGCAAACCCGCGACGCAGACGACGCCTCAGTTTCAGTGGATCTTCGTGTATGACGTGAGTCGTGGCGAGCCGCGCGTGTCCCAGCAGATCCAGTTGCCTAATGCCTACAACGGCCTTGCATGGGATCCATCAGGCTTGCGGTTTTACGTCTCAGGGGGCCAAGACGATCGCATCTACATCTTCGCCAAGAGCTCATCACAGTGGGCGATCGACGCGCCCTTGCCCGTGCTGGCACACAACAGCAACGACAACACCGCCACGCCGACGTACGACGGTGGAATCCTCAAGTTTACTCCGGCGGGCTCGTCGCAGCTGGTGCAGTCGCTCGGCCTCAACTTCGGCGCAATGACCGCCGGCGTCGCGGTGGCGCCCGACGGCTCCGCGCTGTATGCCGCGAACCTCCAAGACGACTCCGTCTCGATCGTCGATCCAGTCCAGCGCAAGGTGACACAAGAGATCGCGCTATTTCGCCCGGGTGCGCGCGCAAAAGCGGTGGGCGAGTTTCCGTATTGGATCACGCCGCACAGCAAATTGCCGGGAGGTCCGCCGGATAAAGTTTATGTGACCAGCGTACGCGACGGACAAATTCTCGTGTTGCGGCCGCCTGCGAAGGGCTTCAAGGTTCTCACGGTCGGGGGAGAGCCATCCCGCATGCTGCTCTCGGCCGACGGCGCACGGTTGTACGTGGTCAATCCCGACCTCGATGAAGTGGAAGTCGTGAACACGCAAAACGATACGGTCGCCGGCAAGATCTCCCTGATTCGCCCCGGGTATCGTTACCGTGGGGTGAGTCCGAATTCGCTCGCACTGAGTCCGGATGGTCTGCGCCTCTACGTGACGTGCGGCAACGAAAATTCCGTAGCGGTGATTGACGCGAGTAGTGGCAAAGTGCTCGGGCGCATCCCCACCGCGTGGCAGCCAAGTTCCGTGACGGTCAGCGCGGACGGTTCCCGGCTCTACATTCTCAGCACGAAAGCGGAAGCGGGACCCTCGCCGACGCTCAGTTACAACCCGAAGACCGGCAAGTCGAACTACCCCAACCCGACGTACCTCGACCAATATGTGTACGACACCGAAAAGTCGACCATCGAAACGCTGCCGGTGCCATCGACTCAAGAGCTGTCCTACCTCTCCGGCGTGGTCGACGTCAACAACGGCTTTCCCGGCCAGCGAACGGATGGGATGATGGCGTTCCTGCGCCGCCACATCAAACACATCATTTACATTCAGAAAGAGAATCGTACGTACGATCAGCTTCTCGGCGATCTTGGCACAGGGAACGGCGATCCGCGCTTGACGATGTTCCCTCAAAAGATTACACCGAACTTCCACCAGCTCGCTTCGCAGTTCGTCAATCTCGATAACTGGTACATGTCGAGCGACGTTAGCGGAGACGGATGGAACTGGGCCGAGCAAGGGACGGCCAACGATTACACCAACAAATCCGTTCCCGTTTCCTATGCCGGTGGTGGCTTCGACTTTGAGTGGAATGGGACGGTCCGTAATCAGAACGTGAACCTCCCTGTCTTTAGCAGCCGCCCATCCGCGACGACGGAGCGCATGACCCAACTCGCCGACCCAACCGGCAGTTCCAATATCGAACCTGGGACGAAAGACATCGCCGCCACGTGGGGCGCGGACGACGACCGTCCGGGACAAACCGGCGGGTACATTTGGGATTCGGTGTTACGGGCTGGACTCTCGTACCGTCATTACGGGCTTTACGTCGATCAAACGTATTACAGCGCGCCCAGCAACCCGTATACGATTCCAATCGTACGATACGCCTGGCGCACGAAGGCGGTTCAGGGCGCTCCCGCGAGGCCCGCGATTACGCCGTATACCGACCCCTACTTTCGTGGCTGGGACACGAACACGCCCGATGAATATCGCTTCGAAGCTTGGGATCACGAGTTCCAGAACTACATCCGCAACCGCAACTTCCCGGCGTTCGAAACCGTGCTCTTCAATATGGACCACATGGGCAATTTCAACACGAACGTTGGCGGCCTCGCGAACCCGGACACGCAGCAAGCCAGCAACGATCACGCCGTCGGGGAGTTGGTCGATGCGGTCTCGCACTCACCGTACTGGTCCAGCACAGCGATCTTCGTTCTCGAGGACGATTCACAGGATGGCCCCGACCACGTCGACGCCCACCGCTCGACCGCCTATGTCATCTCGCCGTGGGTGCGTCACGGCGCTCTGGTCCATACCATGTACACGGACGCGAACATGCTGGCGACGATCGAAGATATCCTCGGCATCGATCATCTCGGCATGAATGACGCAAACGCCGCGCCGATGTCGGACGTCTTCACGACCACGCCGAACACCGCGCCGTACAGCGTCATCATACCCGGCGTGCTGTGCAGGCCCCCCGTCCATGCAGACCTCGTACCGCAGTGCCGCGATTCGCGGGCGCGCAAGACGGAACCGGTTCCTTCGCTCGAGCCGCCGTCTTGGTGGCGCGATCACACGCACCGGTTCTCTTGGAGTGCGCCTGATCAAAATGACCCGGTGGCCTTCAACCGCTTGGTCTGGAAAGGCACCATCGGCGGAAACGTGCCCTATCCCGCCGAGCGTACGCGCGAAGATCTGAGTACGAACCGCGCTCATATTCTTGCGACGTACGACGTGCCCGGAACAGGCCGATGACGAGCTGACACCGACCCGTCTCGGCCGGTTCCACCACGATAGGCGCTCTGCGCAACGTCCGCTGCGCGGGGCGCCTATCTCTTTCATCGCTAGGTGGGGACGTCCGTTGGCGGTGTTGCGGCGGGTGCGGCGATCGCCACTCCGCTTTTCACGTCCATCACGGTAACCGGTCTGGGCGGACGGAAGTTCATGATGAGCACGCGGATGATGCCGGCGACCGGAACGGCGATAAACAATCCAACGACACCACCCAGCTCGCCCCCGAGCAGCAACGCAATGATGACGACGAGCGGAGTGAGTTCGACGCTCTTACTGACGACGTTGGGAGCGATGATGTGCCCCTCGAGCTGGTTGATCACGACGATCCCGAGCGTTACCAGCGCCGCATTCTGCCAACCGTTGGTAAAGAGCGCGATGAAAAATGCCGGCAGCCACCCTGCGATCGCGCCGACGTACGGGATGACGTCGAGGATACCGGCGGCGACGCCGATGAGCACGGCATATTTGACGTGCAACACCAGCAACAGGATCGTGACGAGCGTCCCGACCACGGCTGCGACGATGATTTGACCGCGAATGAAGCCACCGATCACGGTGTCGAGATCGGCGAAAATCTTCAAGGTTCGCGGCCGCGCGGACACCGGAATCATGCCGACGACGGTGAGCTTTAGCGTTTCGGCTTCCAGAAGCATATACGCGGCGACGACCGGGATCACGATGAACAATGCAACGACCGATACGGTCGACACCAAAATCAGCAACGTTCGCGACGCCGTCTCTGCCCCGTAGCGAGTCGCAAGCTCGGTTAGGTGCAGCGGGAGCGTCGCGAGATACGTCTGAGCGACGATTGGAAGACGACGAACGATTGGGTTGTTCGGATCGCTCAGCGCGGCCTGTGCGCTGTGCGTCAGTGCCGGAGCATTAGCGATGAACTCCCGAATATTTGCGCTGAGCGCCGGGACGATGACGGATCCAGCGAAGGCTAGGAGTACCGCGAGCGAAATGTAGACGACCGCGAGGGCGCCGCCGAGCGGCAAACGCTCGTTCAAGCGGCGTACCGCTGGATACACCAGGTAAGCGAAAAAGATTGCGCCCACCACGATGACGGCGACGGTTCGGACGCGAGCGATGAAGGCGAGTCCGTACGTGAGAATGATGCCGGACAGAACGATCAGCGCGAGAATCTTGAGCGCATACGTAACGCGCGCCTCGCCCCTGAAGCGCTCACGCGGCATTCCTGGCGGCAGCGGCGGCAAATCGGAGGCCATGCGGCGTTCTTCGAATTCGCTTCCCGAAACTCTTAGAGCCGAGACGCAGCAGCTAGCCGGTGTCTCCCAACGCGGGATGGCCCGACGACGTCGCCCCAATCGAAGCACGGGCCGACGCCATGGTCCGATCGAAGGCCTGCTGCACCGCTTCGGCGGCGGCACGGTGCGCTGCGAAGGGCGGCTGATACGATCCGCTGAGGCTACCGATGACGCCAAAGATCTGTTCCCGCAAACGGTCCGGCTTCGCAATCGAATCCTCGTCACGCCGGTCGTCCGCGGTCAACGTCGCCCGCACGGCGTCGAGTGTGCGCATGCGTACCAAGGAAGCGGCATCGAGGCGCGAGTGCAAGGCACGCTCTTGCGCATCGATGGTGTTGAGCAGCGTGTCGATTTGCGAGATATCGTCGAAGAGACGGCGCAAGAAGTCGTGGCGCTCCAAGAGTTCTGCCGCCGTCCATGGGTTGCGCGGATCCGCGCGTAACAGGAAAGGCTGCGTGAACGCGCGGCCGTCGACGGTCAGACGTACGGTGTAGGTTCCCGGCAGCGCTTCGGCTCCAGTAAGGGGGCCGGCGTTCTGCAGGGTCGTTCCAGTCCAGCGTACTGGTCCATCTTCCGTGCCGTCCCATGCCAAGCGGTTGTAGCCGGCGGCATTGCTCACCCAATACTTCGTGCCTTCATCCGTTTGGTACGATCCGCGCAGATGCCGCACGACTTCACCGGCAGCGTTCACGATATCGATCGCGGGCCGGCTTCGCGCCGGCGTTCGCTGCCAAAACGTGATGAGCGCAGGACCCTTTGGACCTTCGCCGACGAACACGTTCGATGGTTGACTGTTTTGATCGCCGCCCTCCACGGGCGCCCACTGCGCCCACAGCGTGTCAGGACGGACGGCAAAGAGGTACGGCCCGTGACCGATTCGCCATGCATCCTGAATCGGCGTGAGGTCGTCGAGAATCCAAAACGAGCGACCGTGCGTGGCGAGGATCAGATCGTTCGCCTTCGGATGAGTCTGGATATCATAGACGGGGACCGCAGGAAGGTTAAACTTCAACGGGTACCAAGCCGCGCCGCGGTTCGTCGAATACCAAACACCTTGTTCCGTACCCACATACAGGATACTTGGATTCCGACGGTCGATCCGAATGACGTGCGATGAGACGTTGCGTGGAAGCCCGGCATCGATCCGCCGCCAAGTCGCGCCAAAGTTGCCGGTGGCAAACAGGTACGGTTGCCTATCGCCGAGGTCGTGGCGGTCGACCGCGATGTACACCGCTGCCGCGTCGTCCTGTGCGGGTTCCACGCATTCGATCCGCGCGTACTGCGGCAATGCGGACGGAGTGACGTCGGCCCACGAGCCGCCGCCGTCGCGCGTGAGATGGACGAGGCCGTCGTCGCTACCGGCCCAGATGACGCGCTCATCCTTTGGGGACGGCGCGATCGACAGGAGCGTGTCGTAGTATTCGGCGCCGGAGACGTCGAGCGAAACCGGTCCTCCGGAAGCCCGCTGATGGGCTTTCTCATTGCGCGTGAGGTCGCTGCTGATGGGCGCCCAGGTGCGGCCGCTATCGCGAGTCCGAAAGACGACGTTTCCGCCGAAATACGCGACGTGCGGGTCTTGCGGTGAAAACGCGAGCGGTGAGTTCCAATTGAACCGGTATTGTTTGTCCACGAGGCCTACGGTTGAGGTGAACGCGTCGCGGGGCCACGGCTCGACGTCGATGCTTTGCTGCGCACGCCGGTCGAAAATCGTCAGCGCGCCATCCTGGGTGTCGCTCCAGACGCGTTGCGGGTCCTGCGGGTCAAACAGCGCCCACGTTCCGTCGCCGCCCGTAATCGCGGTCCAGTCGCGCCCGAGAATCCCGATACCGTTCCGGCTATTTGAAGGACCGCACCACGAGCTGTTATCCTGAAAACCTCCGCACACGTTATACGGGTCGCTGAGATCGTAACCGACATGGTAGATCTGGCCGATCGCAAGATTTAGCGGCATGGACCACGTCTCGCCGCCATCGTTCGAGAAGGCGATGCCGCCGTCGTTTCCATTGAGAAGCCGCTTCCCATCGGCTGACCACCACAGCGCATGGTTGTCGACGTGGATATTCGTCGCAAGGTGCTTCCACGTTCGGCCCGCGTCTTGAGAAACCGATAGATACATCGAGACGGAGATCAGGCGGTTCGCGTTATGCGGGTCGACGGCGAGATGCGAGAAGTAGAAGGGACGCTGTTCCGGCATCGTGTCGCTGGAAACCCGGAGCCAGTGTGCGCCGCTGTCATCGGACCGCCACACCGTGCCTTCCCTCGACTGAATGACCGCGTACACCCGCTGCGGCCGGCTCGGCGCAATTGCAATCCCGATTCGCCCGAGCGGCAAAGCGGGGAATCCCCCACCGGAAATTCGCCGCCAGGTCGCACCGCCGTCAACGGATTTGTAGAGACCGTCGTCGTTGCCGCCGCTCGTGAAATACCACGGCTCTCGCCGGAAGTGCCACATCGCCGCGTACAACACACGAGCGTTTTTCGGGTCGCGCGCCAAGTCGGCCGCGCCGCTCGTCGCGCTTACATAAAGCGTCTTCCTCCAGCTGCGTCCGCCATCGGTCGTACGAAACACGCCACGCTCCGCCGAATCCTTCCACGGATCTCCGAGCGCCGCCACGACGACGTCCGATGGATCCCGTGGATCGATCGAAATGCGGGCAATCTGTGACGTCCCTTCAAGTCCAAGATGCTGCCACGTTTTTGCACCGTCCCGCGACCGCCACATCCCATCGCCCCATGAGACGTCGTTGCGCGGATTCGCTTCACCGGTACCGACCCAGACCTCAGCGTCGTTCTGCGGATCGATAGCGACGGCACCGATCGCACCGAGCGGCTGCTTCTTCCAGACCGACTGCCACGAGATGCCGCCGTCGCTGGATTTCCACACGCCGCCGCCGGCGGCGCCAACGTAGTACAGCATCGGATCCCGATTGCTTCCGGCCGTCGCGCTGACACGGCCGCCCGAAATGGCTGGGCCGATCGAGCGATACTGCAAGCCGACCTCCGGCGTGGGCGAAGCTGCCGGCGGTCTCGGAATGACCCGCTTTTGTGGAGTTCGTTCCGTGCGCGGCGCGGTGGGAAGCGAGACTGCTGCCTGCGCGCTCAGCACTGCCGCAACGCACACGAGAACAAGGACGGTGAGAGAGGAGCGAGAGGGCACCCGCGCTGGTGCGCCGTTCTTGCGTGCGGTCCCTACGCGCGCGCGTGTATCAGCATGTGTGAATATGCCACGGAAAAGGGGCGGCACGAACGGTCCCAAACCTCCCCAGGCACCTGCGCCGGTCCTCCACGACCCCCGAGTGAGAGCATTGCGCAGGACTCGCTCTCGGGCATCTCTTGGAGGATATGATGACACCCATGAAACGACGGGGACTGAAGTCGTTTTTTGCCGTGGCGGCGTTCAGCGCGTCAACGGCGCTTGCGTCCGCCGCGGTTCTGCAACCGACGATCGTTGCCGGCGTTCCGCGCGGCGCCGGAATGCGCGATCTCGGCCGGGCCGGCGCGACCGTTCGGATCGACCTCGTTTTCCTGCTGAAGTACCGTAACGATGCGGAACTTGGCGCGTTGATCGCTGCGCAGGGCGACGAAGCGTCGCCGCTGCATGGAAACTTCTTGACGTCGCAACAGTTTCGCGACGCCTTTTCTCCCACGCCGCAAACGTACGAGCGTGCGATCGCGCTGCTGAAGCACGCTGGATTCTCGGTAACGGGGACGAACCGGAGCCGAACCGCGCTGGACGTGAGCGCATCGGCGCCGGTCGTGGAACGCTACTTCAACACCGAAATCCACCGCATTATGGTGGATGGGTCGGCGGGTATTCGTTACGCGAACGCACGCCCTGCGATCTTGCCGAATGAATTGCGTGGAACCGTCGACGGCGTGCTGGGTTTCGACACGATCGAATGGTTCAAGCCGCTGTATCGCGTGCTTCCGCGCAGCATCGTCCTGCCCAGCATTCCGGATACGAAGATCGGTCAGCCGCTTCGCGGTCCCGACGGCGGCTTCGGGCCGCTTGCCTTTGTTCAGGGCTACAATTTCCCCGTGCAACATCAAATTGCCGGAAAGCCGAACGGGACGACCTATGACGGCACCGGTCACGCTGCGGGAATTGCGATTCCCGCCGATCCCGCCGACTCTGACCTCACGACGTTCCTCAACTTCTACAAAGTAAAGCGTACGGGAAAGACGACGCGCGTCCCGGTCGACGGCGGTCCGCACAGTCCCTCCGGCGGCGCGCAGCTCGAAGCGGCGCTCGACTACGAAACGATCGCGGGCGCTGCACCGGGCGCGGCGGTGTTCATCTACGAGTTCAACCAATTTACGGCGAAGGAAGTCGTCGACACCTATGACGCGGCCGTCGACGACAACAAGGTTGACACCCTCAACTCCAGTTTCGGCGCATGTGAGACGTCTGGATTCTTCACGCCGCAAGGAATCGCGCATGCCTTCAAACAGGGCGTGGCGCAAGGACAAGTCTTCCACGCATCGACTGGTGACAGCGGGACGTTCACCTTCGGCTGTTCGTCGACTGTTTCGGTCCAAACCCCAGCCGACACGCCCTTTACCACCGCAATCGGCGGTACCGCGTTGACGGTCGATACCAAAGGCAACTACGTCTCGGAACAGTACTGGAACGACTCCACCGGCGCAGGTGGCGGCGGCGTCTCCAAAATCTTCCCGCTTCCCAGTTTCCAAAAGCACGTCAAAGGCGTCACCACGACCGGCCGTAACATTCCGGACGTTTCCTACGACGCGAGCGCCATCACCGGTGAGGATATCGTCTTCAGTGGTACCTTCGGCGTCATTGGCGGTACGTCGCTCGCCTCACCGCTGTTCGGTGCGTGCATCGTCGAAGCGGAACAGGTTCTCGGAAAGCGTGTCGGCAATTTGAATCCGGCCTTGTATAGCCATTGGCTGAAAGATGGCTACGGTTCCGGAAAGAGTCTGCTCGCTCACGATATCACCACCGGCTCGGCGTTTGGCATTCTCGTTCCACAGAAGGGCTACGATCTCGCAACGGGGATCGGGACCCTCGACTGCTTCAACGCGAGCACAAAACTTCTGTAAACGAAAAGCAGCATAGTCCATGGCGCGCCGGTGAGGTGACCGGCGCGTCTTTTTTTTCACGCGGATTCGCGGGACGTAAAGGAACGCGGCCACGGCGCGACGATGGTTTCTCGGGTGCGGTCGATCCGCAGCGAGGTGAAGATGAGTCGACGTACGACGATCACTTTGGCGGCACTGAGTAGCGGCGTCGCCTTGCTGGCAATCCTTGCCGGAACGCGCGCACAGGGTGCGCCGTTCGCGGACCTGCCGCCGTTCGGTCCGGAGCGCGGTGCCGCTCTGCAGATCGAGCATCCGTTTCAGTCTTCGGAAGCGATGGAAGCGCAGCCGCACGAGGGCCGGGATGGCTTCGACCGTGAACGTTTATGGAGCGGCTACGACGATTGGGAACCGGCAACCGCCGCGGATCCGTCGTCGCCGTACGTCTACGAACTCACCACACGCCTGAGCGGCCCGCGTTGCGAGCGATGCGCCAAGGTTTCGATGATCTTTCGCCGTTCGCACGACCATGGGGCGACGTGGGAGCCGGATCAGTTTCTCATTGCATCACGGATCAACCAATGGGACCCCCAGATCAAGGTCGCGCGCAACGGCACTGTCTATGTGGCGTTTCTGTTGCTGTTTCGTCCGGGTGTGACGTTTATGCGTTCGACCGACCGCGGAACGACGTGGAGCCGCCCGATCTCGTTCAGCGGGCGCGGTCATACACCGGCGTGGAGCGACCGGCCGGCACTCGCAGTTTCACCCTCAGGACGAGACGTCTATATCGGGTTCAACCATTCAGACTCGTGGATCGTCGCGTCGCACGACGGCGGAAAAACCTTTGCGCCGCCGATTCAGACGAGCCACGATCATCGCTACTATTTTCACTCGGCAGGAACGGTAGCGCCCGATGGCTCCGTGTCGTTCGTTGCGGAAGATTACTCTCAAAACTATCACGGTCCGGTGCACATCGATGTGATCCACTCGCGCGACGGCGGACGCTCGTGGTCGACCGTGAGAATCGACACCGGTCAAGCGACACCGCGCTGTGGCGGCGTTCCCGGATGCTACTACGGTTTTCTCGGTCCCGTCGGCGGCCTTGCAGCCGACGCCGCGGGCAACTTGCTCGTCGCGTACAACATCAACCACGATCCCTTCAGGCCGCAGCGGTTGTTCGCGCGCACGAGCCGGGACGGGCTTCATTGGAGCGCAGCGGCGGAGATTTCGGGCACTAACCCGGGCGTGGATAACGCCTTTCCGGCCGTTGCCGCCGGCGTCGTTCCGGGCGACTTCCGCGTCGTCTGGATGAACACGCGTCTCGGGATGTGGGACACGTGGGAACGGCGGTTGGTCGACGGCTCGTGGGGCCGAGCTATTCGCCTTTCAAATCGGCGGCATGGCGCTCCGTACAAACATCCGCACGGCTTCGGCTTTCCCTACGGTGACTATCTCGGCGTAACGGTCGACGCCGACGGGAAAACCTTTGCCATTTTCGGCGCGGGCCCGAACTACAATGGCCCCGGTGGGACCTGGTATACGCGTGAGGCTCCCGACGGCGCTTCGTGAACGAGGCACTCCTGTGGTTGCGTGCGCTGGGCGCACTTGCCACGATCGCCACCTTTCTCGTCGCGCTTCGTTTTGTGTTACATCGCCTGCAACGTGGGGGCGGTTTGTTCAGCCGCCGCCCGCGCCTCATCGAGCACGTTGAAACGTTGCCGCTGGGGAACGCCTCGGCGATTCACGTCATCCGCATTGCCGGGCGCATGTATGCGGTCGGCGCCGCACAAGCGCAACTCAGCGTGCTTTGCGAGCTGCCACCGTCCTTCGACTGCGCTCGCTCAGCGAAGCTGAGCTCGCTCCGCTCAGGATGAACTTGACCCGGTTTGGTGGACGGACAGTTAGTTGACACACGATTTGGCCTCGAAATTCCTCGGGCTGATGTAGCCGAGG
>JAFAXE010000216.1 GCA_019241305.1 Vulcanimicrobiota bacterium | reverse complement strand
CAGAGCGCGGAGGACCGCAACGGCGGCGTCGGTTGTTCGGTCATGACGCGAAGCGATGACGGAGCTCACTCCTGTCTACGGCCGCTAGAGGGTCGCCATATCGAGTGAGACGTCGGCGTGTTGCCACGCTTGTGCAAACCGTGCTCGTACGTCCGCGGCCTCGGCGGTGCGGCCTTGCCGTTCGAGCGTCTTGGCGAGGCCGAACAAGGAGCGCGGATTCTTCGGGTTTCGCTTCACGTCGGCGCGGAAAGTTTGCTCCGCATCCGCGTAGCGGCCGGCGCGATACAGCGCTCCGCCAAGCGATTCACGGATCGGAAAGAACCACGCCGGCGGCTCTGCGTAGCCGAGCCGGTCTTGCAGCGCGACCGCCCGCTGAAGCGCCTCGATTTCTTCCACCGGCTTCTGCCGGCGTGCGAAGAGTTGCGCGCGCACGACCTGGGCTGCAATCGTCGCAGTGTCGCTTTTCGATGCCTCCAAGCGCTGCACGGCTCGTTGCGTTTGCGCTTCGTGTCCCGTATTTGCCGCGAGCATCCCACTGAGAAATGGCGTTTGGTCCGCAAACGGCGCGAGATCGTCCCAACGCCGAAAGCGCACGGCGACATAGCCGGCATACCGCGCGGCTGCATCCTCACAGCGCGACGCCGCCAAGGCGGCGTTCTTCTGCTCGCCGGCCATCATGAAGGCGTCGACGGCGAACAAGCAATCGTGACCGTAGTACGATTGGTGTCCGGCTGCGTGCGGGTGGGCGAGGTAGGTACGAAAGTCGTCGAGTGCGCGCACATTGGCCTTCCCTGCGGCGTCGTACTGCCCCACGCGCATGAACGTATGGGCAGGCATGTGAGCCAGATGTTCTGCCGCCGGCTCGAAAATGTCCCCGGCGAGGCGTCGTGCCGATTCCAACGCGACGTCCGGGTTGGGTGCGGCTTCCATGACGTGAATCAGGAAATGATTCGCCCCGATGTGCGTCGGGTTGCGTGCTAAGACCGCCTGCAGTTTGTGAACGATGTCGAGCGTACTGGGCTGCGGTTTCCCATTGTCGCTCCAGTAGCCCCAGGGGTCCGTATCCATCGCGGCCTCGGCCGCCAGCGTGACGATGTCATCGTCTTGCGGAAAGGCGAGCGCGGCCTTTTCCATCGCGTCGCGATACGAACGAGCCGATGCATCGGCGTCGTTTCTCCCACTGTGCGCGAAGCGCTCGGCAGCCGCCGCGATGAGCGCGCGTTCCTGGGCGCTACTGCCGTCGAGATGTGCCTGTGCTTGAACGATCGCGGCATGGCCAGCTCGCTGCTCCGCAGCGTCGTAAGGCGTATTGATGTTGACGCCGTGCGACATCGCAACTCCCCAGTCGGCGATACCGAGGTGCGGATCTGCAGCCAACGCGCGTTCGAAAGATTGCCGCGCTTCCTCCGGATTGAAGGCATAGAGAAGCGTAAGCCCATCATCGAACGCGGCTTGCGCCTCAGGGCTCGACGTTGAAACGCCGCGATGCGCGCGAACGAACGCGCCGTTCGACGACGGCTCGGGCGCGGGCTGAGGCGATCCTTGCGCCGCGGCGAAGGAAAGTGTGGACAGGAACAGGACGGCGATGAGCAAAGCCCGCACGGACGGACGGCATACGCGGGTGGACAGTGTGAGCCCTAGTCCAGTATACTCCGAATCGTCCGTTTGTGGGCGCGTAGCTCAGTGGGAGAGCATTCGCTTCACACGCGAGGGGTCGTTGGTTCAATCCCAACCGTGCCCACCATCCCTCGAGGCGTTGTAGCTCAGTTGGTTAGAGCGCCGCCCTGTCACGGCGGAGGTCGAGGGTTCGAGCCCCTTCAACGTCGCCAGATTTCGCGACCACGTGAGCAGCGAAGCGCCTGGGAAAACACCGGGCGCTTCGTTCGTTTGAGGTTCTTTGCGAGTGACGAGCTGCGTAGCGTTACCCAGGCGTCCATCCCGGCCGCGAATAACGTGTGGTTCGCGAAGCTTCGCTAAAGGAGTACGATGAAGGGAAATCTCAGGCGCGTCCTCGCCATCGTCGCGACGGCCGCAGGCGCCGCCATCCTCGCGTCCTGCAACGGCACGTCGTCTACGCCGAACAACAACGGTGGCAACGTTCCGCCGCCCCCGCGCAACAGCCGCGTCTACGTCACGGACGCCTCGGGGAACCTCGCCTCCAATCCGAATTCGCCGGACCGCATCGACGTGTTCACGATTTCGAGCCTATTCGGCGGCGGTTCGGGGGTCGCGCCGGTGCAAGAAATCATGAGCGGTTCGTTCAGCAGCGCCGTGGGCGTTGCCGTCGACTCCAGTGCTAACATCTACATCGTCGACAACTCGACGGCGTCGATCCAAGTGTTCCACAACAATGCGAGCGGGACCGCCGTTTCGCCGTACCGCACCATCACGTCGACAGCAATGGGAAAGCCGGCCGGTATCGCACTCGATTCCGCCAACAACATTTATGTAACGGTCCCGAGCGGTGGCTCCGGTAGCGGGGCCATCTTAGAGTTCTCCGCGAGTCAATCCGGTAGCGTCACTCCAATCAAAGAGATTACCGGCGCCTCGACGGGGCTGAACCAACCCTTTGGCATCACCGTGCACAATAACGGCAACATCTTCGTGACGAATAACGCGTCCAACACTGTCGAAGTGTTCTTGTCCGGCGCCAATGGCAATAGCACGCCGGCGCGCGTGATCTCGGGCACCGCGTCAGGCTTGAATTCGCCATGGGGGATCGTGGTCGATCCGAGCGGGAACATTTACGTCGCCAACTTTGGATCACTGAGCTCTCCCGGAACGACGATTACGGTGTACGGTCCCGGCGCGAGTCCAACGCCGATTCGGACGATCACGGGCTCGAACGCGGGGATCATCGGACCCGTGGGCCTCGCACTCGATGCAAGCCAGAATTTGTATGTTGCGATGGTCGGTCCACCGGGAAGCACGTCGCAAGCGACCGGTGAAATCGCAATCTTCCCGCCGAATGCCAACGGCAACGTCGCGCCGCTCGCCTCCGTTGGAAACGTCGGGTTCGCGGCCTGGGGGATGGCGGTGTACTAACGGGGTTTTGGCAGCGATTCGGCGAGGGGCGGCGTACATGCGCCGCCCTTTGGCGTTCGGCGATATTCTTGCAATAGGCGTGTTCCAGGGAAGAGAAAAACGACAGAGAAAACGTCGACGCGGTTCGCGTGCCGAGATAGCTCAGTTGGTAGAGCACAAGTCTGAAAAACTTGGGGTCGGGAGTTCGATTCTCCCTCTCGGCACTTTTCCGTCGTGAAAGAACAATACGTATCATAAGAGGCGCTTTGTGCTGAGCCGAGTCCATTTCAATATTTCCGGTGCTCAGGAAATGAGCGTGAAGTGCATCTGTGCTGGCTGCATTGGAATGCTTGCCGTGACGGCGAAT
>JAFAXE010000105.1 GCA_019241305.1 Vulcanimicrobiota bacterium | reverse complement strand
CGCGTCAGGCGCGCGGGACGGCGCTGGTGAATCTACTGACATTGCCGCCCGGCGAAGGCGTCACCGCGGTCTTTCCGATCTCGTCGTTCGAGGGGGAGGACCGCTATCTGGTGATGGTGACGAAGCGCGGCGTCATCAAAAAAACGGCGCTGAGTGAATTCGCCAATGTACGGCGTAACGGTTTGAACGCGATCGGCTTGGACGAGAACGACGAGCTGCTTGCGGTCGATCTGTCAGACGGTTCGCGCAACATCATCCTCGCGACGCGTGACGGGATGGCCGTGCACTTCAGCGAGGAAGACGTGCGTTCAATGGGGCGCAACGCGCGGGGTGTGCGTGCAATTACGCTGGCTCCCGGCGACTCCGTTGTGGCAATGGATATCGAAGAACGCGACCGCCGCGAGGTGCTGCTCGTGACGTCGCGCGCCTTCGGGAAGCGCACGCCGATTTCGGAATACCGGCACACCGCGCGCGGAGGGAAGGGCGTGAAAGCCTTCGCTCGCGAGAAGAGCATCGGAACGGTCGTCGACCAGATCTTAGTGCGTGCGGAGGACGACATTCTCATCATCACGTCGGCAAATCAGGTCATCCGCGTTCGAGTTGCCGAAATTCGTCGTGCCGGTCGTTCGACCAAGGGCGTTCGGTTACAACGGCTTGCGGAGGGCGACGAGGTGATCGCCATCGCCAACCTCGGCGCGCAGACAAAGAAGGTTGAAGACATCACCGGCGAGCCGCCGCCGGGAATCTAAACGGCCGTCGCTTCTCTTCACGGTCACGAACGCTCGAGCGGCTGGACCGGCTCCACGTAGTCACCGGCTTGCGGAACTGGGTCGCCATTCGTCGTTGAAAACAGGGCCTGAACATATTTTCCGTCGGGGTTCGTTACCGTCAGCAGAACCGGGACGCGTTTTTCCGCACTGGCATCCGCGAAGGCACGCAACATGTCGCCGACTC
The DNA here is from genome assembly GCA_019241305.1 of Vulcanimicrobiota bacterium. Lineage (GTDB taxonomy): Bacteria > Vulcanimicrobiota > Vulcanimicrobiia > Vulcanimicrobiales > Vulcanimicrobiaceae > JAFAXE01. The sequence continues at coordinate 13,078 of JAFAXE010000105.1, read as the reverse complement.
GTAACGGGGCCGTCCCTCCTAGATCGACGTAGGCGAACGGTGGTTGCACCGACTTGATCCGTGCCACGAGCGGAAAGAACAGCGGGTATTGTGCCAACTGTTGCGGCACGGCTTTGGACCATGAGACCTCCGGCGACGGTTCGAAATCTCCCGCGTTCGCGTCACTAGGCGGATCGCTCTCGAGAAAGATGACGCGGTCGTACGCGACGTCTCCGGTAATGCAATTCGTAACCACGAGATGTGTCAGCGCCGCAACGCGACCTTCCGAGTTCACGATTCCCGGAAAACGACCGCGCAGTTGAAATGGCGCAGTCACCATATACGCAGCGCGGGCGGCGTGGCACCCTTCGACGGTCGGCGTGCCGTCGAATGGTACGACCTCGGCGTTCACATCGTCCGCGATGAGTTTGGCCCAAAGGGCGGCGGACATATCTTCGCGCGCGTTCTCCGCAACGGAGGCCGCAACCAAGACGCGAACGGGAGCGATTCTTGCGCTGGCGGCGAGCGGCGAAACAAGCGTCAGGCTCAGCACGAGGAAGACCCAACCTGCCAGCCGCAACCGAGCCGGCGCGGGCATGGTCCAAGGACCTGGAGGTAACGATTTCACGATGAGCGCACTACCCGACGTTTCCGCGAGCACCTGGCAGCAAGAGGTTCTTTCCAGCGACCAGCCGGTTCTCGTCGACTTCTGGGCTCCTTGGTGTGGGCCATGTAAGATGCTGTCGCCCGTCGTCGAGAAGGTGGCCGCCGCGCACTCTGGACGCGCGAAGTTTGTGAAGTTGAACACCGACGAGAATCCACAGCTCGCGGGCGAGCATCACGTCTCGGGAATCCCGTGCCTCATCCTTTTTAAGGGCGGTAAGGCGGTCGATCGCATCGTGGGCTTCGTCCCGGAACGGACGATCAGCGCGATGCTCGCCAAGCACCTTAGCTCGGCAGCCTAAGCCGCACGGGCACGGGCGTCGAAAAGGACGCTCGCATTGAAATCGTACGCACGCGTTCCGTAGACGCTCGATGGATCAGGAGCGGCTGCGTGCGCTGCCTGCCGTACACCGCCTCTTAGCAGAGTCCGGTATCGCGGCGTACTGCGCCGAACTCGGTACGGCAGTCGTGAAACAGATCATCGACGGCGTTTTGCGCGACGTGCGAAGTGACGCGTCTTTGAGCGCTTCGCCGGTCCCCCGGTTTGACGATATCGTTGCCATGGTGCATCTGGCTTGTGCTCATGAGGCCTCGCAAGGGCTCGTCGAGGTGCTGAATGGCACTGGGGTCCTTCTGCACACAAATTTGGGGAGAGCTCCGCTCGCACAAGAGGCACTCGAGGCCATCCGCCGCATTGGCAGCGGATACTCGAATCTCGAGTACGACCTCGAAACGGGGGCGCGCGGCTCGCGCTACGAGCGCGTTTCGTCGCTCTTGCGAGCGACGAGCGGTGCCGAAGACGGTCTCGTCGTCAACAACTGCGCGGCGGCCATGTTCTTGATTCTCGACGCGTTTGCCAAGCGTCGGGAGGTCATCGTTTCGCGCAGCGAGCTCATCGAAATCGGCGGCGGTTTTCGTTTACCGGACGTGCTCACGCACAGCGGCGCGCGGCTCGTCGAAGTCGGCACGACGAACAAGGTGTATCTCGACGATTTCGAACGAGCGTTGTCGGCCGACACGGCGCTCTTGCTGCGAACCCACATGTCGAATTACCGCATCGTAGGATTCGTCACCAACGTTGCACCCGCAGAACTCGCCGCCCTCGGCCGGCGTGTCGGCGTACCGGTGATCGAAGACCTGGGTAGTGGCGCACTCATCGATCTCGCGCAATTCGGACTGCCACACGAGCGCACGGTGCACGAAGCCGTACTGGATGGCCTCGATCTCGTCGCCTTCTCTGGCGATAAACTGCTGGGCGGCCCTCAGGCAGGTATCATTGTGGGTCGCGCGTCGCTCATCTCGCGTTTGCGAGCCAACCCGTTGCTCCGCGCGCTCCGGGTCGATAAGGCGACCTTAGCCGCACTCGCCGCCACGCTGCAATGCTACAGCGAAGGGCGCTGGAGCGCGATTCCGCTCTACCGAATGCTCGCAGCGCCGCAACACGAACTGCTGGAACGCGCGCAAGGGTTAGCAGAAAACCTGCAGCGCGCTGAGATTGAGGCGCAAGCGCGTACGATGGAGGGGTGCGCGGGTGGTGGAACCCTTCCCTTGGCGCCGCTGCCGTCGGCCGGCATCGTCATCCCCCACGCGCCCAATCGTGGGTCCAACGTCCTTGCAAGCGCGCTTCGCAAAGCTTCGCCTCCGATCGTCGTCCGTTCCGAAGAAGCGGGCATCGCAATCGATCTTCGAGCGATACCCGCGGCGCGCGATCGGTTGCTCCAGGACGCCGTAATTGGCTGTGTCCGCGCAGGAACCGCGTTGTCTTGCGGCAATTGAGCGACACCGCATCGATGAGACTGGACGTCTCATCGTCAACGACATGTGGAGGTCGCGATGTCGATGCAAATCTATAGTGAACGCAAGGCGCTGGTCAAAGTCGCCGGTCACGAAGCTGCAGCGCTGGACGTCACAGTTTTCCAGGACACGAGCAAACCATTACCGGCGTCGCTTCAACTTGCGTTAGACTTGCGTGTCTTTGGCGCCGACGTCACGAATGACTGGCAAAAACCACTGAGCGACCAAGCCGTTCAGCTGGCGTTCCGTGTCCCTGGAGCCGGAGCCGTGCAAGGGCAGCTTACGAGCGTGCAAGGCGTCGACGGCAACGGACACGCCGTTTCTTGGCAGCAAGCGCAGGCGGTGTCGTTCACGCTCACTGGTACCGCCGCGGTCACCGTCGATATCCTGGCTCTCGTTCCAGGGCTTCCACTGTTACTGCAGCCTTTTGCAGCGATGCTCGGCGGTAAGGTGAAGATCGATATCGGGTCTACGACTGTCATCGCACCGCTCCACAAAGGCGGAACGTAGCAAGACACGTGGTGTTGAAGACCGATTGCGATGATGTGCCGTCCCGAATCTGTCCAAAACGTTGTAAGCAGCTTTGAATGCAACGCACATACCGCTTCTTGTTCTGTAGGAAACTCGTCAGCGGTGCGCTAACATAACGAGTTTCTCCCCCTTCCCGTAACCGAACACTGAGAGGTTTCTTTTGGATCGTCCCATTGGTGACAGACCCGCATTTTCGCGTTCCAACGCCGGCACGAGCGGCGTTGCGCGCAGAGCCGGCGTCTTGGCGGTAGGTCTCGCCGTCGCCGCGTTTATGCCACTTTCGTCGTTCGCGGCACCGGTGCGCGTGGTGCATCCGCCGTCGTCGGTCGTGATTCCCAGACCGGTACCCGAGAGCGCGCGTCCGGTCTTGCAGAGTTACAAAATTCAATTCATCCGTAGCCAGCCTCCCGTTCCGATGCAGTTCGGCTTTCTCATGACGGATGGTACGGTACTGGCACAAAGCGGCGCCTCGAACACGTGGTACAAGTACACGCCCGATGCGACCGGTAGCTACGCCAACGGCACGTGGAAGCAGGTCGCGACGTTGCCATCGGGCTACGTTCCGAGCGCCTTCGCAAGCGCCGTCCTCGCGGACGGCCGGCTCGTCATCAGCGGCGGCGAGTACAACGCTGGAGGCCACTACGACTTACAACTGACGAATCTCGGTGCCATCTACGATCCGCTCAAGAACACATGGACACGGCTTGGGCATCCAAAAGGGTGGCACTGGATCGGTGATTCACCGAGTAGTGTGCTGCCCAACGGTGCGTTTCTCGTAGGCCAGAAGCTCACGAAGCAGGCCGCGTACCTCGATCCGAAGACGCTGACGTGGACGATCGTTCCAACGCCGGGCAAGCACGACTTCAACGCCGAGGAGGGCTGGACGCTTCTCGCGGACGGTTCCGTGCTGACGGCCGACGTAAAGGACGCCCCCAAATCCGAACGCTACGTCTCATCGGCCGCCAAATGGGAAGATGCGGGGTCGACGATCGTCGACTTACATTCGCCGAGTCCATACACGCAGTGCCTCACGTATGGACCCGCGAAAAAGGACTGCTACCTTCCCCCCGGTGAGATCGGTCCGTCGATCCTCCGTCCCGACGGAACCGTGTTTTACACCGGTTCAGGCTCTGGACCATCGGGTTCCGGTTCGGGACACACCTCGATCTACCACACGGTCGGCAAAGATGCGGGCAAATGGACAGTGGGTCCGGATTTTCCCAACTCGGACAATGCCGGGGACTCCTTTGCCTCGCTTCTTCCGAGCGGCAACGTCCTCGTGTTCGGCGTGAGTGGGACGCTGTATGAGTTCGATGGGACGAAATTCATCACGGAAGGCGCTGTGGGGGGCGCCCCACTCTTGCTTCCGACCGGACAGGTGTTGATGATCGGGTATAGCTTGTCGCTCTACACGCCGTCCGGTAAACCACAGCAATCATGGGCGCCAACCATCTCTTCGGCACCCAGCAGCGTTACTCGGGGCAAGACGTACATGATCTCCGGAACGCAGTTCAACGGGCTGTCGCAAGCCATGTCTTACGGCGATGAATTTCAAAACGCGACGAATTACCCCTTAGTCCGCATCACCAACAACAAGAGTGGTCACGTCTTTTACGCTCGCACGCATGACCACAGCACCATGGGGGTCGCGACGGGTTCCAAAACCGTCTCGACGTTCTTCGACGTGCCGAAGACGATCGAAACGGGTGCCAGTGCGCTCCAGGTCGTCGCCAACGGCATCCCTTCGATGCCCGTTTCCGTAACCGTCAACTAAGCGACTCCGGGCGGCAGGCTGAAAAGGGTCTGCCGCCCTAGATTCGCTTTCCGATGCACATCCTCGGCACGGCGGGTCACGTCGATCACGGCAAGTCGTCGCTCGTTCGCGCGTTGACAGGAACCGATCCGGACCGCTGGATCGAGGAAAAGCTGCGCGGCATGACGCTGGACCTGGGCTTCGCCCACCTGCGCTTCGACGACGGCGTGGAAGCCGGGGTCGTCGACGTTCCCGGGCACGAGCGCTTCCTCCATAATATGCTCGCCGGCGCGGCCGGCATGGAGCTGCTGCTCCTCGTGGTGGCTGCGAACGATGGTCCGCGTCCGCAAACGACCGAGCATCTTGCGATTCTGTCCTACTTGAACGTGCGGCGCGCGATCGTCGTGCTGACGAAGTCAGACCTCGTCGCGCCCGGCGAACGTGTCCTCGTAGAAGCGGTGGTTCGAGATTCCGTCCGCGGCACGGTCGCCGAGGGCGCGCCGGTGCTTGCGGTCTCGACGCTTACCGGTGAAGGGATGCCGACGCTGCGCGAAGCGATCCATGAAGCGTTGCGCGAGTTGCCCGAGCGAGCCCCGAGCGCACCGCCGTATCTCCCCATCGATCGCGTCTTCGCGCTTTCGGGTCACGGAACAATCGTCACCGGAACGCTCATGCAAGGGGAAATCGCCGTCGGTGACACGCTGAGCTTATCGCCGCGCGAGCGTCGCGTTCGCGTGCGCAGCCTTCAAGTTTTCGGTGAACGGCGCGAGCGAGTCTCCGGCGGATCTCGCGTAGCCGTGAACCTTCCCGGCATCGAAACAAGCGAGGTACACCGCGGCGCAGTCCTCGCCGGCGCGCAGTTCATACCGCAACGGTCCTTTGCGGTGGCGTTCCGGCCGTATGGGCCGGCGCTGCGCAAATTGCGTCGCCGCACACCCGTGCGCGCCTATATCGGTTCCGCGGAGATTCTTGGCACGCTGCAGCTCGAGTGGCTCCCGCAAGAAGCCACCGCAGACGTGGCAGCACACGTGCATTTGAGGGCTGCAACGATCGCGTTACCGGGTGGCGCCTTCGTTGTGCGCAGCCTTTCGCCGAAAGACTTGTTAGGCGGCGGTACCTTCACTGCTATCGATGCGGCGGAAGGGACCGATGATGATGACAATGACAGCATCGCAAGCGCGTTGCTCGCAGCGCTTCGCGAGACGTCGTACCACGGCGGCACGGCATCGAGTATTGGCGCAAGAGCGAACGTAAAGCTCGAGGTTGCTGTCGAAACGCTGGAACGGTTGTGCGAACGTGGCCGGGTCTACAGACTCGTAAAACCCGACGGGTATATCGAGGCGGGCGTCCTCGGCGAACTCGAAGTGCGCATCCGCGAAGCGCTCGCACGCAACGAATCCGCGACGCCCTGGAGTTTCGGGAGCACACTGCTCGCGCTGTCCCGCGCGCTCGGCGTTCCGGAAGCGCCGCTGCTTCGCGTGCTTACCCGGCTCGTCGAGGACGGGCTCATCGGCTCGCGCGCGGGGTATTATGCTACGCCGAGCTTCACGCCGCGGCTCACCGCGGAGCAGCAGGCGTTCTTTGAGCGGGAACTGCCGGTCGCTGCCGATCAGCCGCATCTTCCAGCGTCCCTTTCAGAACTTCGTGCTCACGTTACGTCAACGCGGATATCCGGCCTGTCGCAAGCCTTGGATACGCTCGTCGCTAGCGGTGCGCTCGTAAAGGTCGGGGACGCGGTCTATCGTGGCAGCCAAATCGCTGCGGTACGTCGCAAGCTCGAGGATGCGCTCGGAGGCAACGGTGAGCTCACGATGGCCGGCTTTCGTGACCTCGTCGGGACTTCCAGGAAGTACGCAGTTCCGCTCCTGGAATGGTTCGATGCAACTGGAGTCACGGTGCGCACTGGAGACGTGCGGCGGCTCCGCCGGCATCCTGGTGGCGCACGGTCCTAAGGCGAACGCTACGGGCTCTGCGAACCGGCAGACGTCCGCGTCGGGATGATGATGACGTCGAAAAGAGACGACACCTTCCGGTAACCGGACGGTGGCACAAAATCTGACTTCGGCGGCACCTTTTGCGTCACGTCACTCAACGCGACGCGAACCTGCGCGGTAAGTGTGCTGCTAGGGCCGCCGCGGACATTCAGCACGACCAACAGCGGAATGCCGCCGAGGTCGTCGGCAAAACTCGCTCGCCCCAAGAGCTCCACGGGATCTTTTCCTTTGATTTGCCGAGTGAAGTGAAAGTCGAAGTTTGTCGTTGGGTGCCCGTCGATGGGTGTCTTGTCGGGCGAAAGCGAGAGGGACACGGCGAACTGCCGCAGATCCTTGAGGCTCGCCAAGATCGCCGAAAGGTTCGGTCCGGAAGGTTCTTCGCTCGCGGTCGGCGTCGGCGTCGCCGGCGAGACCGACGCGGACGGGCCTCCTCCTTGTCCGCTGTAGTATGTGCGTTTAGACGGTGACCAGACGGTGTAGGCGCGCGTCGCGGCGTCAACGACGATCGTGTACCCTCCCGGCGGCAGCGGATTGCGCGTGGTAGCAGGTTTCGAAGGGCCAGTAAGCGACAGCGCTTGCAGATCGATTCGAACGAGTGAGTCGCGTCGTTCGAATGATGCTTGACCGTTCACCGCTAGCTCGCCCTTTGGTACGGTCGCTTGCACCGACAAGGTTGCGTGCGCCGATGCGCCGCGTGTATCGGCCGGCTCCGCAATTGCGCCGGAACCCAAGGCGACACACAGCAGGATGAGACCAATGCCAGCAAAACGCAGCCTAAGAAAAAGAGAACAATCCACGGCCACTCCGGACCCACTGGTCGAGGGAAGCCTCGAGACAGGAGGACGTCCCCATTCGGGGCCCCACCGCGGCAGCCTGCGGTCCGCGTGGAGCTGGAGACAGCGATGGCACGATCGACCAACTCGAGGTAACGCGGCTGCTCCGAAGACTCGATGAAGGATGCCACGAAACTATTCCGCGCAAGAGATGCGAGCGTTTCTTGCGATAACCAAAGGGGCACTCGCCACGCCGTCATAGTTTTCTCCGACGTCCCCGCCGAAATACGCCGGATCATCGGAGTTGAGGGTGCACATGAGGCGGGCTTCGATTATCTTTCGCAGCGGATGGTCGACCAGCGTGTCGACGACCCGTAAGCGAACCGCATTGTGCCTAGAGCGTCGACGTGCTGAAGTTGTACGTTTCCCGACCGCCATAAGCCACGAAATTCCACGCTCACGTCTAGCTGCTCAACGAAGCGCGGGTTGAGCTTCGTCTTGCCGTCCGGCGAACCTATAGCCTAAGCCTCGCGCTTCGATCTTCACGCATCGGCCAACGCCATGAGCTTACGATTTATGAGCGCTGACGGAAACGGACCAAGCCTGTCGGTTCTGTACTACGCGTTTTCGTTTCATGAACCGCAGACACGATGAGCCGTCGGCGTCGTACGTCTTTCAGAAAAGATAAAAGTTGCGGTCCAATCTGAACAGGCGCGATTGTTCATTGCCCAGCGGTGGTATATGACTCTCCGCTCCCCCCACAGCTTTACGTCTCCCACGCTAAGGAGGGCGGGCATGGTCACACGGTTTCACATCGTTGCCGCTTCGGTGGCGGTCGGTCTTTCGTACCTCTTGATCTCCCAAACGTCTGCCTTGGGCAAAGCCTCTAACGTCGATTGGCCGCTGTATGGCAACGATCTTGCGAACACGCGATTTCAAGACGTCGACGGAATCACGCCTGAGAACGCGGGACGTCTGCGGCCCGCGTGGGTCTTCCATACTGGAGTGCTCGATCCCGATACGTCGTTCGAAGCGTCGCCGATCGTCGTAGCGGGCATCATGTACGTCACAACGGGCCACGACGACGTGTTTGCGCTTGACGCGGCCACTGGCAAGACGATGTGGACGTACCATCCGAGGCTTCTCGCACCGATCGCTGACCTGCAGGCCTGCTGCGGGCGAGTCAATCGCGGCGTGACATACGGCAACGGCAAACTGTACTTGGCACGACTCGACGGCGTTGTCGATGCCCTCGATGCCGCCACCGGCAAGCCGGTGTGGGAGCGCAGAGTGCTCGATCTTGGTAGACGCTACACCCTCACGATGGCGCCACAAGTCGCCGGCGGCATGGTGATCGTCGGGGCCTCTGGTGGAGAATATGAAGTCCGTGGCCGTGTTACAGCGTTCGACGCCGACACAGGCGACCAGAAATGGGTATCCTTCACCACCGTACCGGGCCAGACGTGGGCCGATTCATCTTGGCAGTACGGCGGCGCGCCGGTCTGGCAAACGCCGGCCGTCGATCCTCAGTCCGGGCTCGTTTACGTCACCACGGGCAACGCTGCGCCCGACATCAATGGAAGCTTAAGAGCAGGCGCAAATTTCTTCGCATCGTCGATCATCGCGTTCGATCTGAGCACCGGTGTCCTGAAGTGGGCTTTCCAAGAAGTGCACCACGACCTGTGGGATTACGACGCGGCGCAGCCTGTCGTGCTTTTCGATATCGCTGGGAACGGCTCTCGCGTGCCTGCTCTTGGCGAGTGCGGAAAGAATGGAAACTACTACATTCTCGATCGGCGCAACGGCAAGCCGCTATTCTCGATTGACGAGAAATCGGTACCGACGACGCCCACATGGCAGCACCCGTTCCCAACGCAGCCCGTGTCCTCGGTCGAACCACTCGTGCCGTTGCGCATCATTCCGGGCACCATCGATCGCCACAAGCTGCCGAAGAACATCACCCTGGCATCGCAATACACGCCGCCGAACGATGACCACGTGCTGATCCAGCCCGGCGACGACGGCGTCTGTGAGTTCCCGCCCGCCGCTTATAGCCCGCGCACAAAATTCGTCTACTACGGCGGCCGCTACGAGCCCGCGGAATATCACACGTTTCCGGACGACCTGGGCCCTGACCCGAAGGGCCTGTTTCTGGGATCGACGTTCAAAGAGCTGATCCCGGGCGTTGAAGACTTCGGCGTCTTCGGTGCCACCGACACGACGACCGGAAAGGTTATCTGGAGAATCAAGGTCGCGCAACCGGCGAAGTCCGGAGTGCTGGTCGCTGGAGACGTGTTCTTCTTCGGTGAGGGAAACGGCAAGTTTCACGCCGTCGATGCGAGGAACGGTAAGGTCCTGTTTACGTTCGACGGCACGAGCATTCCCCACGGTGGAGGAGCTCAGGGAGCGCCGACGGCCTACGTCGTCAATGGGACGGAGTACATCGCAAACGCGTTCGGCGGCAACTTCGCCGACCGGCAGTTTGCTCCGAACCCCGTCGGAGACGCTCTCGTCGCCTTCTCGGTAAAGTAGTGTCGTCTACCATGGACGGGGCCGTTTCTGACCCCGTCCTCCGTGCCCGTGTCTGCGTCCATAAATTGAGCTTCAGATGACCCGCCAGCAGAGTCACTTGACGCCACGGAAAAGAAACGAGCCGCTGATCTTGTTAACCATCGCATGGATATCGCTGCGCATAACATCGAGACTCTTCAGACGCTGATCCATTTCGCGCAAGGGCCGTGACAGATTGGCGACCGATGCGTTCGTGTTGTCGAGCTTCCCGTTGGTCATCAATATGAAGACATGGTTCCGTAGCTGTGCGCATGTCCGGAATCCGGTTTCAAGCGGCGTGGCATGTCCGTGAACTCGTAAATCGACAAAAGATCTTCGTGCCCGACTCCGCTCGAAGCACGCGTCGGCTCAAGCGCTTTCGCAGGCAATCCGTTGCCGATCAGCAACGCCCGCTCCGAAGGTGTGAACAGTCGGATTCAGATGGTCAAATTCCGCTCACGCGGCTTTCGCAACATTAGCCGATTCGAACGAGCGATTTACTTCCGCCTGGCAGGAGTTGACATGAACCCAGCCACCTGAACATTGGAAGCGCTAAGAAACAGTTGCGCAAGCCGCCATGGTGTGCCGCAAAATGCTTGATATCTTCACTAAACAGTCCACCTAAGGAGGTGCTGCACCGTGAAGAATATGGCCAGCACGATCAGCACGATGCCGGCGGCCCGCTCCGCGAGTTCCTTGTAACGCCGTCCCAACCGCGCTCCAAAGGCTAAACCGACCGTCGTGAAGATCACCGTGCTGATAGCGATGGTTGCGAGGAGCGGTACCAGCGGGAGCGGCACGCCTGGCAGCGAGACGCCGATCCCAAGCGAATCAAGGCTGATCGAAGTGCAGGCCGCGATCAGGCCACCGACAGAAGCCACGTTGAATGGAGCTTCCTTGGACCGATAGCTGTCTCGATAGATGAACAGTCCGACGCCAGCGAGCACGATGAATCCAACGTAAATCGCAATCGTGCCGACCAAGCGACCGGCGCCTGTGCCGATCCCGTATCCGACGACTTGCATGAGGACTTCGGCCACGGAGAACGCAAGACCGAGCCTTATGCGAGAGGCCCAAGGCACTTGCATGATGCCGACGGCGATCGATAGCGCGAGCACATCGAGCCCGACGGCGAGCGCGATCCCAACGACCTTGAGCTGTACCGTGTTCGTTATGGCGCAGTAGCCCTAAGTGCGATCACGGACAACCATGATGACCACGCCGACAAACGGCGACGATCAATCGGTTCTGGATGCGGTGCGGTATAGATCCGTGCGCAACAACGCCTCCCTTTGGTGGACACGGAATCGCTGAACTGAACTCCTGCGGCTATGACCGGCGCTGAATGAGCGCCGTTGTCCGGCGATCCGGATTGGACCTGTTTGATCGCTCAGTCCAACCGATCACGCTTCCCGCGGCTCACGCGGTATAGCGATGGATCGGACGATCAATGCCGAAGGCATTGAGCGCGTGAGAGCGGTTCGTTAGCCAGTCAGTAAGCGCTAGCCTTATCGAACGCGGCTTCGATGTTCGCTCCGTCGAGGGCGGGATAACGGCCTAGAAGGCGCAAGGCGACATCCATATTCCGAAGGATCCCACATGACGCGTCCAAGCCTCGCTCAGCTCGTGGTGTACTTTCTCAAGCTCGGCGCAAGCGGGTTCGGCGGCCCAGTCGCGCTCGCAAATTACATGCGCGCAGATCTGTTCGAGCGCCGTAAGTGGTTCACCGAGGACGAATACGGACAGGGGCTCGCGATAGCCACAGCCCTCCCTGGGCCGATGGCCTACAAGCTCGCGGTCTACTGCGGATATGTTGCGCACGGCGCCCTAGGTGGCATCGCGGTCGGCCTTGCATTCGCCCTCGCGCCGTTTGTTCTCGTCGTCCTTGCCGCATTCGTGTACGCACGATACGCCGCTTCGGATACCGTTCGCGGCCTTTTCTACGGTGTGGGCCCGGTCGTTGTCGCCCTCATCTTCAATGCTTCGTGGGACCTCGGCGTCAAGACGCTCAAACGCGATGTACCTGCGTGGATCGTTGCAGTTACCGCCGTGGCGGCCACTATCGTCTTGAAGCGCGAACTCGCCATCGTTTTCTTGATGGCGGGCGTGCTCGGAATCTTTCTGTTCGCGCCTCTACGGAAACCCGTACCAGAGCCGTCAGCAGATGCTGCGGCCGTTCCCATGGTCCGCGCTCATACTTTCCCCATCCTTGCCGCGGCGTTGCCGGCCTTCAGCGGAATAGCATGGCAGCTCTTCGCGTTTTTCTTCAAGGCGGGACTCTGGGTTTTCGGAAGCGGTCTCATCATCGTGTCGTTCGTCAAGGCTTACGTGGTAGACCAATATCACTGGCTCGATAACCGGACGTTTCTCGACGCGGTGGCGATCGGGATGATCTCACCGGGACCCGTCGTCATTACCGCGACCTTCGTCGGGTACATCGTCGGCGGGTTCCTCGGAGCTGTCGCGGCGACTGTCGGTATCTTCCTACCTTCGATCGTGCTGACCATCGTCGGTGCACCGATCTTGATGCGGTACCGCAACAACAGTGGCGTGATGGGGTTCGTGCGCGGTGTCACGGTTGCGGTCGTCGGAGCGCTCGCCGGCACGACCTATCTCGTCGGCCGGCCCGTCATCGGTGACTTGTTAACGCTTGCGCTTCTCATCGGCGCAGTCGCAGCAACCCGGTTCACCAAGAAGATTGCCGATCAGGCGCTTGTCGCCGGCGGTGCTATCATCGGGCTCGTCGCGTATCCGCTGCTACACCCAACTTGGATCCAATAGGTCCCGAGGGAATCATGAAGATCTAGCTGCTGCGAGTCACACGTTACGCGGAGGCTTGGGTGAATTCGTTCTCTCACGTCGACCTCGGGCACCATGGACCGAGGTGCTCCTTGGATGGGACCAAAGCTCTTCGACCGGCTCAAGATGTTGCGCAAGAAGCACGCCGGCGTGATCCTGGTCGCGCCGTCGGTGACCGACTTGTTGAACTCCGATGCGCGACGACGTCGTCGCCTCGTGCAAGACGAAGATCTTCACGCCAA
>JAFAXE010000049.1 GCA_019241305.1 Vulcanimicrobiota bacterium | reverse complement strand
GGTGATTCACGGCAGCGCTGGGCTCGCCCACGTTTCGGGGCACGCTGCTCAAGAGGAGTTGCTGCTCATGCTCAACTTGGTGCGGCCACAGCACATGATTCCGGTGCACGGCGAGTATCGCATGCTCGTAACGCATGGTGCACTCGCCGAACGTACCGGCGTCACGGCCGACAACGTCCACATCCTCGAAAACGGCGACGTTTTGGAATTCACTGCCACCCATACCGAAAAGGTCGGCAAGACCTACGGCGGCCACGTGATGGTCGATGGGAGCGGCGTGGGCGACGTCGGCGACGCCGTTCTGCGCGACCGTAAGCATCTCTCTGGAGACGGCATCATGATGGTCGTCGTGACCGTCGATGCGGAGGAAGCCCGCGTCGTCGCCGGTCCGGATCTCGTCTCGCGCGGCGTTTTCTATCTTCCGGAATCGGAGGATGTCATGGGGGAACTCAAAGCAGAGCTCGTTGACATCCTGCACGGTTGCTCCGTCGAAGGGATCCGCGACGTTGGAACGGTGAAGGAACACATTCGTCAAGGTTTGGCGAAGGCGGTCTATGCGCGCACGAAGCGCCGCCCCATCGTCGTGCCCGTCGTCATGGAGGTGTAGGGAAGCCGCACCTGGCCGCCGGGCAAAATGCGCCGCGCCCGCCGGTAGGGAAGCGTCGCGCCGCGGATAACGTCGCTGGCACGAGGCCTTAACGCTAACTTAAGGCCACGGAAACACCCGCCTGTAGTCGAGGTGCCGCGATGCCATTTCTGCGCAAGTCCAGAGTGAGCGGCCGGCGAGGGATCTCAGGGATCGCGCTGGTTGCCCTCATCGCGATGATGAGTTCATTTGTGCCGGCGAGAGCCGCGCTTGTCGGTTCGATCACCGGAACGGTCACCGATAGCAAGACCCATACGCCGCTCGCCAACGTGCGCGTTGCGGCGGTGTCGCCGAGCGGGCGTGCCTCCACGACGACGAACGCGCAAGGTTTCTTCTCACTGACCGGACTGCAGCCCGACACCTATACCGTTTCGTTCGAACTCGGCGGCTACGAGCCGTCGTCGATTGCCGGGGTGACGGTCAACGCGGAGCAGATCCAGACGGTCAGTCAGGCACTGGACCGCCGGCTGAAGGAGATTGGACGCGTGGCGGCACGGAGCGCCGGTTCCGCGTATCAGCCGAACCAAACGACGGACACGTACACCGTCACGGCGGCCCAGATCAACACAATTCAGGGCAAGGACAACGCGAACAACGAGGTCACGCTGGTCCAGTCACTGCCTGGCGCCGAGCTCGATTCCAGTGGCTACCCGTCGCTGCGCGGCGGCCGCGAAAACGAGATCGGTTTTGAGTACGAAGGCATGAACTACACCGAGCCGTACTCGAATCAGTTCGCCAACAGCTTGTTGTTGAACGGCGTCGGTTCGCTCCAGTTGTCCCCCGGCGCAGGTGACGCCTCGCAAGGCAACACCGGAACCGGGGTCATCAACCTCATTGCGAAGCGCGGCACGTATCCCGCTTTTGGCCAAGTCTCCGGAGAAGCGGGGGCGCCGACGTTCTGGCACGACTTCATCGGCGAGTACGGGTTTGCGACGCCGAATGGCCGCTTCTCGAATTACTTCAAGTACATCGGGCAGCGCCAAGCCGAGCTCTACGGAAACAACAACCAAAACCTCGCCCAGATCGGCGAGTTCAACGGTAACAAGTTCAATGTCGTGAACGACTTCGTCAATAACCTCGTGTATAAAGTCGGACGCGACATGTCCAAGTCGTTCCAGCTCTTCTATCAAGGCGAGGTCGTTCAGTATCAGGTGGGCGCTGGCATCCCCGTGGGGCAGCAGGCCTATCGCACGGGCGATCTGGTCGCCAATCAGACGCTCGCGAATCTCTTCAATCTCACTGGAGCGACGTTTTCTGCGTCACAAGTCGGCGCCTTACGCGCGCTCTATCCCATGCAGTCGACACAGAACCAGCTGCTCGACCGGCTACCTGCCTACAACCAGCCGCTCCAAGCGCTCAAGCTGCAGTTCAACGACAACCCGGACGCTTCGTCCTATTTCAACCTGCGCTTCTACCGGCTTGCGGCGGTGACCACGTTTGATTTCCCCGTCACGATTCCGGCGCCGGCTGGAACGAATGACTACCAAATTCTTCAAGGCGGCCTGCGGACCGGCGGCGGGTTCGACTACAACAAGCAGCTGGGCTCAAAACATTTGGTGTCGGTTGGAGCGCGCTACGATTTCGACCGGCCGGTTTTTTCCGATCAACAATCCCGGCGCGGCCTCTTTTCGGTACAAGGCCTTGGCGGCTCGTTCTTGTCGGGCGGAGCGCAGGGGTACGAGATCATGGATTTCCTCCCCCCGGGCAGCGCGACGTGTCCCGGCACGAGCATCGGTATCTCGTGCGGTTACCTCGCACAGTACTTCCCGCACGGTATCCCGCGCGTGCCGCCCTCGGTCATCGACGAGCCGTACGACCGTCAGGAGTTCGGACTCTACGCGAAAGACGACATTCAGTTTTCGAGCCGCCTCAAGGGTTCGCTCGGATTACGCATGGACGGATCGAATTTGCTGTTCGGAAATCTGCAGCAGCAGTTCGGCATCCCGAACGGCTCAAACGATGCGCTGCATCCTCGGATCGTGCAGCCGCGGATCGGAGCGTCTTGGCAGATCACACGCAACGATGCGATCGCTGCGTCGTTTGGGCGCAGCATGCAGGATCCATACTTTAGCACGATGGTTCAGACGGTGAACCCCGCGTTTTTTGCTCCGTTTGCGCACATTCCGGCCTACGACAACTTGACCGGCAACAAGGGGACGGCAGTCAAGTTCTGTGGCCCGATTCTCAACGGAATCGCCCCGACACAGCCCTGCACGAGTTATGCCGATCAATTGTTTTGGGAATATCAAAACAACATCGGCATTCCCGTCTTTGCCGTGAGGCCGGAACAGTTCTCGAATTGGGACCTCAGCTTCTCCCACGAGTTTCCAAACAACTTCGCGCTGAAGATCACCCCGTACTACCGCACCGGCCAAGACATCATCGTGCAGACCAATCCCATCTTGCGGTTCAACAACGGCGTCCCGCTCCTCGGCCCAACGACCACGACCAACTTGGGAGTGAGCAAGACGACCGGTGTCGAGTTGCTGCTCACCAGGGAGGTTCCCTACGGTCTCTCCGGTACGCTCACCGCGACATACCTGAACGAGTTGACGAACGTCCCGCCACTGCAGTCGTCTGAAGACTTTACGCCTTTCATCACGCCGGCATCGCTTGCGCTTGGCAAACTCTACCGCGTCGGATTCCTCTCGCCGCTCGAGGGACAACTGTCACTCGAATACAAGACGCACAGCGGCTGGCGTATCAATCCCACGGTGTTTTACATTCGTGGGTATCCATACAACCAAGGCTCCCTCACGCCGTTCCAGTTGCCGAGCGGCGAATTCGCGATCGTGCCGACGACGAATCTCACTAATCCGAATGGTTCAAACCAAGCGCCCTGCTTCGTTGATCCCGGCAATCCCGGGACGTACAAGAACCCGCGGTACGTTGCCTGTCGTGGAACGGCGGAGTCGCCGGACCCCGGAGGGCTGTTGACGCCGGCACGCTTCAACACGAATTTGACGATCGAGTACACCCCGCCACGTTCGCGCCTCAGTTTCAAGCGCGAAGTGACCTTTGGTGTCCAGATTCTGGGGCTGTTCAACAATTTGTACGGTTATCCAACCTATAACGATTGCTATCAGCCCGTTGCAAACGGCGTATCGGGCCCCGCGTCAGGGTACGGAGGTTGTCTCTATAGCACGCTCCCGTATGGTAACGGAGTCAATCCCTACGTCAACATCCGCGGTGCGTCGCCTTACCTTTTGATTCCGAACAACAATTACGGGTTCACTTCTCAAACGGCGCAAGCGCCGCGGCTTACGCTGTTCTACGTGCAGGTGAAGCTCTAATGAGCGTCGTTCGATTCTTCCTCGGTGCGGTGGTGCTCGTCGCCGCACTCGGCGGCTGCACCTCGGGGAACTCTGCCATCGAACCGCCGTTCCAGTCCGTCAACGTCTCGCAGATCGGCAAACTGCAGTTTTCCGTTGGAACGGCGAACATCATGATTTCCCCGTCCGGCGGAGTCTTCGTCGGACTCAACACGGTGGTGACATTCCGAAAGGCCAATGGAACCTCGGCATTCGCCGTGAACACGCCGGTCATCACTGGTCCGGCGGGTTTCGTCGTGCCGAAAAGCGGCCAAGCCGGCGCCGACGCCGGTACTTCGCATATCAGCGGAACTCCGCAGCTCGGTTCGACCGTCACGACGTTCGGAACCAGCGGACAGGCGACGCTCTATGGCTTCGGCCCGAACAACTATGGACCGAGTGGATCGTTCCCGCCCGGTAATTACGCGCTACCGTTTTATGCCGATGTTATGCCGGGATATAGCAGTTCCAGTCCCTATCCGCAGACCACGTTTTACGGGGTACCGCCGGCGTTTCCGCCGTCATCGATCATCACGGGATACAATCTCGGGTTCGTCGACTTTGCAGCGAAAGCGGTTTCGGGAACGTACCAGCTCGCGGTAACGGTCCCTGTCTCGCCGGGGTCAAGCCAGCAAACCTTTACCTATACGGCCTCCGCGTCGATGAATGCCGCGCGCCCATTGCCCGACTTTTTGACCGCAACGTTTACGCCCGACAAGAATGGCGGCGGTACGGTGAACATCGGCTTGCCGCCTGGCGCGACCGAAGCGTACGCGCAACTGAACGACACGACGAGCGGCGCGATCTTCGGCTTCGCATTCCATTCTTCGACGTCGCAAACGCTGCCGGACAGCTCGCTGTCGTCCGGTGACGGCTACTCCTTCGTTGCGGTCGCGTTCGACTATCCGGCCCTCGAAGCCGCCGCACCGAAGAGCACCGTGCAAACGCCGAAGATCGTCGGTCCCTCCGGGCAAGATGACGTTACCGTGACCTACCCGCAAACCGGCAGCGCACCCTAGGCGCGGTCTTCAGACGTTGCACCGGGGAGCGGCGCCCTCAGTTTAGAGCGTTGACCAAACCTCTAACTTCGAACGGATCTTGTCGATCACCGCGTCGGTGAACTCGTTCGTCGAAGCGTGCCCTCCTAAGTCGCTCGTCGCAACGCCGCCACGTACCGTCTCCAGCGTGGCCTCGTAGATCGCGCGCGAGGCGCTGCCGGCACGCGGATCGTCGATATACGAAAGTAACGCCGCGCTTGCCAGAATCATCGCCATCGGATTTGCGACGTTTTTCCCGAAGAGACGTGGGGCGGTGCCGTGCGGTGCCTCCGCCATGACGACGATGGGACGCAGCCGCGCGTCGAATCCCAAAAGGACGCTTTCCGCACCGGCGATCGAACCGAAAAGCTGCATGACGAGGTCCGAAAGACAATCGCCGTCGCGATTGAGCGACGGAATGACCATGGCGTCTCCGGGGTTCGAAATCAGCAGCGCGTACGTCGCATCGATCAATTGCGGCTCGTACTCGACATCGGGATAACGCGCCGCCGCCGCGTCCATCTCTTCCTTGAGCATCCCCTCGTATACGGGACTGACGGTATATTTCGGGCCACCAAAAACTTTCGCGCGCATGCGCCGCGCGTGAAAGAACGCGTACTCCGCAACGACGCGGCACACGCTGCGCTCGATGCGTTCCGTACGCAACGCGACCTCGCCGTCAGAGGAGTCCTCGCGCCACTCTTTCGCGCCGTACGCGTCGCCGACTGCCATTCGGACGACGGAAATCGGAGCATGTATCCCCGCGACGGGACGGACGCCTGGGAGCCGGCGCCCCGTCCGCACGATGACTTTTCCGTCGATTTCCCGGCGTAAGATTGCGTTTGGCGAACCGACGTCACGGGAGCGTTCCGGCGTAATGGTCGCGGCCTTGATGCCGAGTCCCGTACGCTTCATCGCCGCTGCCGCCTCGTAGACGACTCCGTTGTCGGTATTTCGCCGGTTTTCGAGCGACAGATCGTAGTGTTCGAAATCGAGCTCGAGCCCGATCACGTCCGCCTCCAGTACGCGCAGCGCTTCGCGCAGCAATTCCTGTCCGGTTTGGTCCCCACGCAGGACCGCAATTGTCGGGCGGCTCACGCCGTCGTATTGCACGTCCGCAGAGGGTTCGCCCCTGGCCGCCGATAACTGCTAGGCAATGGCACGCGTGCGCCGCAAGGCCGCAGCGACGGTGCGTCTGAACTTCGAGATCGCGGGTCTTGCCGCGTTTGGCGTTGCGGTATTGCTCGCGTTGGCACTCGTGTTTCCGCATGCCTCCGGTGCGCTGGGTTCCGCAGTCGCCCACCAGTTGCAGGTCACGTTCGGCATGGCGGCTTGGGTCGTACCGCTCCTGATCGCAATCATCGGAGCAATCGTCTTCCTCGAAATCAACGTGCCGCGGATGATGGCGACGTTCGGATTCGCCGCGGTCGCGTATTTTCTGCTTCTCGATGCGGCCTTCGGTCGTAACGGCGGCGCTGTTGGTACGCTCCTGGCCTTGGGACTCCAAACGTTGTTCGGCCGCAGCGGTACGCCTGTCGTGCTGGTCCTGCTCGCATTACTGTTGACCGTATGGATTACGAGCGTTTCGGTGAAGCGCGTCATCGGCTGGTGCATCCTCGTCGCGACGCGCTTGCGAGAACGCGTGCGCGCGCTCTTGCGCGAACGGATGCCGCGCACGACGGCTGCGCCGGGCGTCGCCGACGGTGGGCCAAGAACGCTCCGCGAGGCCTTCGGGCTTGGAGCACGCAGCGAAGCGCCCTCGACGGCGCTCGCGACGGTTGCACCGGTCGACGTCCCGGCGTTCATCAAAACGGAGACCGTTCAAAACGAGCTCAGACCGACGCAAGACCGCACCGAGCCGGACGATGATGAGGGCGACTTCGGCGGCGACGATTTCGAAAACGACGAAGACGACGAAGGTGACTTCGACGACGACTTCGATGAGGACGATGAGGGCGCGTACGAAGGCGACGACGATGAAGAAGAAGACGAAGACGAGTTGGTCGACCGCGCAGCCGCACAATCGTCCGCTCCGGCGACCGCGATAGCGCAGAGCGGCGAGTACGAACCACCCGGGCTCGGGCGCCGCGCGTATCGCTTACCCGACCTGTCGCTCTTCGATCCGCCGCAGGCCCAAGTCGTCGACGACTCAGCGCGCTCTGGGGTTCTCGAAGATACGCTGTCCTCGTTCGGTGTCGGCGCAAAGGTCGTGCACATCGAGCGCGGTCCTTCGATCACTCGCTACGAGTTGCGACCGGAACGCGGCGTCAAGATTTCGCGGATCTCCGCGCTGGCAGATGACCTGGCACTCGCCCTTGCCGCCACGACGGTCCGCATCGAAGCCCCGATTCCGGGAAAGTCGGCGGTCGGAATCGAGGTCCCGAACGCAACGGTATCGCTCGTCGCGATCTCGGAGATCTTGCAGGCGTTACCGCAGCGCGGAACCGTCCCGCCGCTCAACATGGCGCTCGGAAAAGATATTACGGGCCGCCCCGTCTTCGGCGACCTCGCCAAGATGCCGCATCTTTTGGTGGCAGGCGCGACCGGGAGCGGTAAGAGCGTCTGCCTGAACGGCATCATCGCCTCGCTGCTTGTCAGCGCGACGCCGGATCAGGTGCAGATGCTGATGATCGATCCAAAGCGCGTCGAGCTCAACGTGTACAACGGCATTCCGCACCTGATCAAAGAGGTCATCACCGACGCACGGCTTGCGGCCGGCGCGCTCTATGAGATGACGAAGGAGATGGACGCACGCTACGAGCGCTTTGCGAAGGCCGGCGTACGCAAAATTGAAGAGTACAACGCCAAGTATCCCGACGAGAAACTCCCGTACGTCGTGATCGTCATCGACGAGCTTGCCGACCTCATGCTGATCGCGCCCGCGAAGGTCGAGACGGCGATCTGTCGTCTTGCGCAACTGGCGCGCGCCACCGGAATCCATCTTGCCGTCGCGACCCAACGCCCCTCCGTCGACGTGCTGACGGGAATCATCAAGGCGAACATCCCGTCGCGCATCTCGTTCGCCGTCTCATCGCAGGTCGATTCGCGGACGATTTTGGACATGGCCGGTGCCGAGCGTCTGTTGGGACGCGGTGACATGTTGTTCTTACCGATCGACGCGCCGAAACCGATTCGCGCGCAAGGCGCGCTGATCACGGGAGCCGAGGTCTCGCGCCTAGTTGCCTTTTGGGCGTCGCAAGCCCGTCCCGAGAACTTGCTCGATGTCGATGTCGTTCCGATCGACGACGACGACAAGGTCGCGCGCAACCTCGATCCGCTCGCTTATGAGGCGGCAAAATACATCATCGAGACCAACTACGCGTCGACGGCGCAGCTGCAATCTCGCTTTTCCATCGGCCATCCCCGTGCCGTGCGTCTGATGAAACAGCTCGAGGAGCAGGGCGTCGTTGGTCAGCACGAAGGAACGAAACCCCGACGCATCAATCTCACGCTCGGCGAACTCGAGGTCATCGCGCCGCGGCTCGGCCGCGATACGCAACCCGACCTTTTTGCTGCAGAAGCCTAGTCAGGTACGGGGCGTGCGCTAGCGCGCCGGAAGCTTTAGAGGCAACCTTTGAATGCTGGCTCGACTCGTTCGGAGGCACGTCCTTCGTCGGCCGCGACCGCGGTTTGCTGCTCCGTGAGCCGGTCGGCCGCGCTGTGGGCAACTTCGGTGAGCGTCGGCGGAACGTAGTCCTGCGGGTTTCCGTGATACGGATTTCCCGGCACCGTTTGCGCCCATTGGATATCGAACAGGAACTGCTGTTTTTGGTTTTCGTCGATGCGGGCATGCGCGTCGACGTACGCGATCGTACGCGATAGTTCGTCGGCCATCTTTTTCTGTCGTTCGAGCGCTCCGCCGAGTGCATCGGCAAACGCCCGCAAATCGGTCTTTTGTTCGGGATCTTTGGCCGCGTCGGCATCGGTGCGCAACTCGCGTATTGCTGCTTCCGCAGTCACCGCAGATTGACG
>JAFAXE010000069.1 GCA_019241305.1 Vulcanimicrobiota bacterium | reverse complement strand
CCCGAGTTCAAGGGCCACGTCGCTCTGAGTGAGTCCTCCGCCCTGGTAGCGCTGAAGCGCCGCAAGGCGATCGAGTTCTGTCCGGCTCATGGTCACAAGCTCCATCTGGGAAGCTCCGACCCGGCGACCGGACATCTCTACTTGGGCGGAAACCGGACATTTCTACTTGGTCCTGATAAAGACAAGCGCTCTATTGACAGTCGACAAGCTGTCCCGTTACAATCGCCAGGTTGCCGTTTTCGCAAGGCTCTCCAGGAAGGCCCCACGCTCTATCTCCATGCGCACGTATCAGCAGAAAACCGCCGAAACGAAACACGAATGGTACGTCGTGGACGCGACGGGCCAGCGTCTCGGTCAATTGGCCGTTCGCATAGCGCGAGCGCTGTCTGGCAAGCAGAAGCCGACTTGGACGCCGCATATCGACGACGGGGATCACGTGGTCGTGCTCAATGCCGGCAAAGTCGAATTGAGCGGCAAGAAGTGGACACAAAAGGTGTACCAGCGCCACAGCGGCTATCCCGGAGGACTTCGAACCGAAACGGCGCGTGAAGTGTTAGCGAAACATCCCGAACGATTGATCGAGCGAGCGGTGCGTGGCATGTTGCCTCCGAACCGGATGCGCGCCGACCAATTGCGCCGGCTGAAGGTGTATCGCGGAGCGGAACATCCCCACGCCGGACAATCTCCAGCGGAGTTGCGCTAATGATGGAAACGGTCGACCAGTTCGGCGGGACCGGACGCCGCAAGCGTGCCGTGGCGCGCGTGCGCATCGCCTTGGGCCAAGGCGTCGTGACGGTGAACGGCAAGCCTCTGGACGAGTATTTCTCGCGTGACTCGCTTCAGCAAATCGTCCGTCAACCGTTGGAAGTTACGCAGACTTCCGGTCGCTTCGACGTGGACGTGAAAACGCTCGGCGGCGGCATCGCCGGACAGGCGGGAGCCGTCCGTCACGGAATCGCGCGCGCGCTGGTCGACATGGATGAATCCCTGCGTGAACCGCTGCGCAAGAACGGACTCTTAACGCGCGACCCGCGCGAGAAAGAATCGAAGAAGTACGGCCGCAAGCGCGCGCGCAAGCGGTTCCAGTTCTCGAAGCGCTAGCGCACAACGGCGTCTGAGGACGCCTCGTACAATGGCAGGTTTGCGCTGATGGCGCAGACCGATGTGTGGCTACTCATTGGGCTGTTCGCGGCAACGATTCCGCTTGTTGCGCTCGCGCGGCGCGTCAACGTGCCGTATCCCGTCGTCTTGGTGTTGGGCGGTCTCGTGCTGGGGTTCATTCCCGGCTTGCCGCCGATCCGACTAAATCCAAATCTGGTACTGGTGTTGTTCTTGCCGCCACTGTTGTATTGGGAAGCGATTACTGCGCCGACCGACGTGATGCGCGCAAACGCCGGTCAAATTTGGGTGCTCGCCATCGGGCTCGTGCTGGCGACGACCGCCGCAGTAGCAGTAGTATCACATGCAGTCATTCCCAACATGGCTTGGGCAATGGCCTTCGTGCTCGGTGCGATCGTGGCGCCGACCGACGAACTCGCCTCCGCGCCGGTCCTCGAGAGGCTTCGGATGCCGCGTCACCTGATCGCGATCGTCGAGGGTGAGAGTCTCCTCAACGACGCTTCGTCGCTGATTCTTTACGCGGCCGCGGTTGCGGCAGCGGTAACGGGAATCTTCAGCCCAGGGCGTACGCTCGCGCAATTCGTCCTGGCGGGCGTTGGCGGAGCCCTGCTCGGGCTCATCGCGGGCAGGCTGGCGGTGGAAGGCTGGAGGCGCATTCGTGAGAGGCAGCTCCAAGGCGTCATCTCGGTGAGTTTGCCGTACTTGGCCTACAGCGCCGCACAGCGGTTCGGGCTATCCGGCGTGCTCGCGGTGGTGTTTGCGGGAATTTTCGTGAACCGGTATACGCCAGTCGTGCTTACTGCTGCGTCAAGACTGCAGCTCACAGGCTATTGGGAGACCGTCGTCTTCCTTGCAAACGCGATTCTCTTCTTGCTCGTCGGCTTACAGCTCAACACGCTCAGTCACATTGTGTTGCAAGAATACTCGTGGCAAGCGGTGCTGTGGTACGCCGTAGCAGTCAATGTGACGGTCATCGGGATTCGTTTTGCGTGGCTGATGTTGCAGGAACTTGTTCCGGTAATCCGCGGCGCTTCCGAGCATCCGCAAGGGGACTGGAAGCACGCTTTCGTGGCATCGTGGTCTGGCTTGCGCGGAGCCGTTTCGTTGGCCGCGGCGCTGGCGATTCCAACGACGATGGCGGGCGGCGTGCATTTGGCGCACCGGAATCTCGTCATCTTTCTCACCTTTAGCGTGATCCTCGTGACGCTCGTTGGCGGCGGTTTGACCTTGCCGCTCGTTATTCGCGCGTTACGTGTCCCTGAAGGCGCTGACGAAGAAAACGAAGAGGTACGGCATGCCATGGTCGGCGTGGCGGAGGCAGCCCTAGCGCGCATCGCGGAACTGGAGCGCGATGGCCGGATCGGTCCGAGCGACGTGCAGCGGTTGCGCCGCCGCTACGAACACCGGCGCGGCCATGCCGAAGGACATCCTCCAGAAGAACAAGCGGCGCTCGATGCCGAGCGGGATTTAGTCGGAGTGGAACGCCGAGCGCTCATCACGATGCGAGAACGTGGTGAAATCGACAACACCGTGCTGCGCCGCTTACAGCGCTCCCTCGACCTTGCCGAGCAACGTCTGGGAGACTAAGCTAAGCGGTAAGCGTTGACCGCACCGTCGCGGCCCTTGACCCGAACCTCACGCGGTTGGGCGTTGAGTTCCAATGCGGCGGAGTCGAAGGTTGCGGCATCACAGTAAATCGCGCCGCTTGGCGCGGCTTGTTGCAGCCCAGAGGCAAGGTTGACGGGGTCACCGATGACCGTGTAGTCCATGCGCTGCGCACTCCCGAGGTGGCCGGCAACGACGTCTCCCGTGGCAAGGCCGATTGAGATGGCAAGCGGCTCGTCGAGATGGCGGTTGAGATGCTCGATCGCGATGCGCAAATCGAACGCTGCGAGCACGGCTCGCCGGGCGTCATCGTCACGGCGCCGCGGAGCGCCGAAAACCGCGAGGAGCCCATCGCCATAGAATTTGTCGAGAAGGCCCTCACGCGCGAACACGATGCGCACGGCTTCCTCGAAGTATCGGTTCAAGATATCGACGACGCGGTCGGCGGTGAGCGCAGTCGCAATCTGCGTGAATCCGCGGATGTCCGCGAATAGCATCGTGGCGCGTTGACGAGTACCGCCGAGGCTGAGGGATTCGGGATGCTGCATCAGTGTCCGCACGACGTGCGGCGCGAGGTAGCGCGAAAAGGAGGCCTCGATCGCGCTGGCGCGTGCCATCTGCGCCGAGTGGGCTTCCTCGAGGGCGCGCTGCGCAGTGCGGTCGGTGACGACAACCGCAACGCCATTCCCCTTCGGAAACGTGAGCGGCGCGATGTGCACTTCGAGCGTGAGCGGATGGTCGGGTAGGCGCCACCCCTGTATTTCAGCGCGTAGTTCGGTCGCGCCGGTGCTGAAGAACGTGTCCAACATTTCGGACAATTCGGGAAGGAACTTGGCGAGGGCATCTCCCTCTTTGTCGAGCACGTCTGTGGACCGAACGTTGAACGTCTGCTCCGCGGCGCCGTTGAAGCTGACGATGCGACGCTGTGGGTCGAGCGCAATGACGCCGCTGGCGACTGCGTCGAGGATACGCGCATCGAGACTCTCGCCGGGGCGTTGTGACGTCACTGGTAGAGGCAGCAAAACGCAACGCTGCCGCCGTTGTCGTCGAACCAATGCGGGACGAATTCGAATTCGGCGACCTTCGTGCCGGCGGGGACTTTAAAGGTGACCGTGACGAGCAGCGAGCCTTTCGGAGGAACGACGCCGGGCGTAGAGAGGTCGATGGCTCCCAGACCGGGTCGGACGACCGGATAGAACGTGTGGCCGTCGACGACGAGGTGAAATTCGTCGGGCTCGTAGGGTCCGTAGTCATGTGAGTTTGGATTGAACGCGCGTACCGACGGGATGGTAACGTAGAGCAAGCCGTCCGGGCCGGCCTGTGTGCTGACGAAGTCCGTGGTGAGGCCCTGCGGGATGTGCACTTGGACGATAGGCGCCTCCGCAGCCTCTGCGATATGTGCGGGGAACGCAAGCACGCAAGCCGCTACGA
>JAFAXE010000167.1 GCA_019241305.1 Vulcanimicrobiota bacterium | reverse complement strand
CGGCGCGCTCGCCAGGCGTGTCAATACGGAGCCGGCGTGATCGTTGTTCACCGAGGCGTGCTGAAAGGCGTGCCAGCGACCATGGCCTTGGTCCGCGATGGCATCGAGGCCAGTCCAATACTGAACCGCATAGCGCGTCGCATACGGATTCGTCCACGTGATGCGGATCGCGTCGACGGGACGGGAGCGGCCTAGATCGATCACGATCCACTGCGGATGTATCCCGTCACTTTCGTGGGTGTAGCGGCTCGCAAGATACGGATCGCTCTTCCAATAGGTCAACGGATCGGCGTCATCGATCACGGAGTAGCCGTCGTCGTCGCCCTGATCGCGTGTCGCTCCCCGGTGCGGTAACAGGTAGCCGAAGGAGTCGACGAGGACCGGACCGCTCGCACTGGCCTCACTCGTCCAGTAGCCCTCGTTCCGCGATGCAGCGCTGAAGCGACCGTGTGTGTTCCAGTGCCAGTCCTGCACCGACAGCTCCGTGTAGAGACGATAGCTCAACGTTCCCAGGCCGGCCTTGCGCGCAAGCGCCGTCCGAGACCCCGAGTACAAGAGCGGAATCTTCCCTTTTGAATCCGAGTCGACGCCGGCGCCAAATGCGCGCAGTGGCCGAATGACGTTCAACCGATGGTTCGGGGTGGTATCGACACGCACGGTCACGAGGCTGCTCTGGCTGAGTGCCGCCGTCGCTAGGGCCGCTACAAGGACGGCGATCACGAGGTGGTGTTCCCGCGCAGAACGATGAGTGACTGAGCCGGCACCACGATGGGCTCGTTTGTCTGGAGCATGTCGTGGGTCGGTGGATCGTCGGGCTGCGGCGCCGATGATGCGCCGCGAGTGTGCCACACGTATTGCTTCGCACCCCACACGACGCGCGTCACCGTGCCTCGAAACGAACGTGTTGCGACACCGTCGTTGAAAGTGGCGCGAACCGTATGCGCCGTCACATCCTTGTTGATGAGCAAGAGCGACCATTCGCCGCCGGGACGGCGCAAGGCATACGCCGTCACGACCGCCGGCGTGCCGGCGAATTGCACGGAAACCGGGTAGAGCCCATGCGCGCCGCCGCGCGCGTCGAACCATTCACGCGTGAGCATCCGTGCGGCCCAAAACTGCGCCGTACGCGCGCGAATGCGGGCTCTGGAGTTCGCCGCGAACATCGTGAGATTTCCCCAATCGCTGCGGCACTGGCGATTCTGCGAGAGCGGTACGGGCTCGTATTGATAGTACACGACGCGCGCCACCCCCAGTGAGAGAAAGCCGGCCATGTAATCTGCTTGCCACAGTCCGCCGGCGACGAGCATCGGCGTTTGTGTGAAGTTCGTCGCGGAAAAGTTCGCTTCGGTCACGTACATGGGAATGCGTGACGGGAGGCCATCGGCGCGCCAGGCGTCGACGACGGCCTTTTGAATCGACGGTTCGACGAGCAAATCGTGCTGCAATGCGGCACCGCGTTCGCAGCCGTCAAATGGATAGTGCTCAAACGACATGAACGACAGCTCGTGAAGTGCCCGGTGCGCGTGCAGGTATCTCAAAAACCGATGCAACCACGAAACGTCGCCGTGAGCGTCGGCCCACGTTTGCAAATCCGCGTTGACCCCTGAGAAAACGGGACCGCCGAGGCGCAAATGCGGGTCGAAAGCGTGCAGCGCTCGGGCCCACTGGAGGTACAAGGCCGCGTCGTCCTCCGGGGTCGTGTACTGACCGTCGGGTTCTTCGCCCAACTCGACCGCGAAGAGCCGGATTTGGTGGGCGCGCATGTAGCGGATCTCGGCGACGGCGTTTTCCGGGGTGCTGTACAGCATCGGCACCGGAACCATCATTGGAAGCCCGCGACCAAGACCGCTGCGCGCGATGAGGTCCAAGCCGGGTTGTTCTTGATCGCGAACACGATCGCGTGCGGTGTGCCATGGATCGACCGAAGAAACGTAGGTTGCGGTCTGACGCCGCCCGCAACGATAGAGACCCGCCGTCTCACCGCCGCAGCGAGCATGCCGAACCGCGTCCACAAAATGCCCGCGCGCATCGATGCGTCCCAGCGAAAGTTCGCCGATCGCATAACCGACGCAGTTGCGACGGTCTTTCGTTCCGTGACTGTCGCAGGTGTTTGACGACTGGGTCATCAGCACCCGGACGAAACGCACCACAATGGGCCGTGTCTCAAGGCGTGCGCTGACGGTCGAAGCGGCACGCTGTCTGAGAACTCCCCCGGAAAAGGCTTGCCAGCGGCCTTTGGCCGGATCTCCCATTGGGTCGTCGCCGCCGCTCCAATACTGCACCGTATACTTTGTCGCGTATGGATTCACCCAGGCGATCCGGATCGCATCCACGGCTTGACGGTGCTCGAGGTCGATCACGGCCCACTGCGGATGCAATGCATCGCTTTCGCGAGTGTACGGAGCGCTGAGATACGGATTGCTTTTCCAGTAGGTGCGGGGATCACCATCGGTAAGCCGCGAGTAGTCGGCGTTATTGCCTTGGTCGGGGGTGAAGCCGCGGTGAGGAAGGCGGTATCCAAACGAGTCGATGATTGCGCTGCGGCGAGTTGAAGCGCTGCTCGTCCAGTAGCCGCCATCCTTTTCGCTAAACCGTCCCGTCGGATTCCAGTGCCAGTCCTGCACCGAGAGCTCGGTAAAGAGACGGTACGACAGCCAGCCCCACCCTGCATCGAGCATCGCCGCCACATTTTGCCGTGAGTACAGGCGCGGAATCGAGCCTGCGGGTTCCTTATCGACGGTCGAACCGAGCGCTTCGAGCGGTTGTAGCATGGCGATGCGATGCGATGGCCTGGCATCGACCCGAACCTCGACCGTGCCGAGCGGCACGTCGCCCGTACGCCTCACTGCGGCCGCCGAAGCGAGCGACTCGTATATGACGGCGCAGAGTAAAACGACCGTCTGAAATACGCGCATTCGAGAGCCGTTGCCCCCTCGCAAAGCGCGTTTCCTGTGCCGCGTTACAACGGGTTACGGCGAACGATCAAATAGGAAGGCGCGCTGGTGCGTCGATCGGGCAGGACGGCGACCGCACCGATTCGGCGCGACGCGCCCGGCTGCAGCGCGAGCGTGAACGGGCGGGAATATCGCTGTGATTGTTTGCTGGGAAACGAGCCGTCGCGGCTGAGGTGGATCGTCGCATTCGGAACGATCTCCCTCAGGCTGATGCGCGGAGCAGGTGAGTCCGTGGTGAGGACGATGGCATTTTGCTCGGTTTGTTGTTCGCCGAAACTCACGCTCGCATCTTCGAGACGATACGTCACCTGCGGGACGCGAAAGTTCACGCCTTCCCGTTGGAAATGCGCCAGTTGCGGAGCGAGGCGGCGCGTAAAGCCGTCGTAATTCTTGAGAGCGCGCGGCGTCCAGGCAACTTCGGCAAGCGCGAGCGCGCGCGGCAACAGCATGTAAAACAGATGTGAGGCGGTCGGAACGTACTCCGTCCACAGGTTCGCCTGTACGCCGAGCATGCTTTGGCTTTGGCTGCCCGTCCATCCGCCGGGAATCGGTTCGTACGTGTACACCATTTCGGTCGTCGTGAGGCCGCCAATCGCGAGCGGCTCGTCGTCGGGCTTGCCCTGATAGGCATCGAAATAGAGTGGCGGATCCGGGCACATCACGACGCTATTGGCGTGGTGCGCCGCTTTGCGCGCCGCGTCTTCCCCGTGCCAGGCCATCACCACGGCGCTGCTCGTAACGCTGCTGCCGAGGATTTCGTCCCACCCTACGATGCGACGTCCGTATTTTCGCGCGATGCGCTCCACCCGCCGGGTGAAGTAGCCCTGTACAGCGTCCAGCGTGTGAAGACGCTCTCGGTGGCGTAGCGCGGCGACGGCTGGGCTGGTGGCCCACGCTTCCTTCGGAACTTCGTCGCCGCCGATGTGAATGTAGGGCCCAGGAAACAGCCGCGCGACTTCAGCGAGCACCGCATCGATGAAGTGGAACGTCGGCTCCGTCGGACAGAAAATTTGTGACGAAATGCCCCACAGCTCACGCACGCGGTACGGGCCCGTACCGCAGCCGAGCCACGGATATGCGGCCAACGCTTCGACCGAGTGTCCGGGCATTTCGATCTCTGGGACGATCGTCACGTAACGCCGGCGCGCAAAGGCAACGACGTCGCGAATCTGCTGCGCAGTGTACGCTCCGCAGTACCGCTGGCCGTCGGTTTGGGTCGAGCCCTCCCCGCCGACTTGCGAACCCTCGCGGCACCCACCGACGGTTGTGAGGCGCGGATACCGAGGTACCGGGAAACGCCAGCCTTGATCGTCGGTCAAGTGCCAGTGAAAGATGTTGAGTTTGTAGCGCGCCGCGACGTCGATGTACCGTTCCACGACGCCGAGCCCGAAGAAATGCCGGCTGACATCGAGATGGATGCCACGCCATCGAAAGCGCGGCCAGTCGACGATGTGTACGCCGGGAACGACGGGCGCGTTGCCCACCGGCAGTAACTGGTCGAGCGTTTGAGCGCCGTAAAAAAGTCCAGCACCTGCGTTCGCGCCGATCGAGACGCCGCTGGAGTCCACGTCGAGCCGATATCCCTCTACGCCGAGGCGCGAATCGTGCAAGCCCTCTGACAAACGTATGACTGGGCCGTTCGCACGCGCCACGAGGGTCGTGTGCACGCCGCGCGACGCGAGTGTGGCGGCAACGAACGTCGCGATTTCACGTTCGTCCCGATCCCGCGCGAGGATAGGGAGCAGCACCGGGACGGTGAACGACGGACCGGCCACCGTCATATGCTGAGGCAGCGGAACGATCGCCGGTTGCGCGGCTTGAGCCGCGGTGACGTTTAGCTGCGCCACGCCGCTACCAAAGAACAGCATGACGGTCACCATTGCCGCCCGGGACGCGGGCCCGCGCCCGGTTGCTACCGCGTTAGAGATCATAATCGATCGTCAGCGGCGCGTGATCGGAGAAGCGCTCCGCTCGGTAGATATTCGCGGCACGAACGCGAGGCGCGAGCTCGGGCGTCACGAGTTGATAGTCGATCCGCCAGCCAAGGTTCTTCTCCCATGCACCTTTCCAACCGGACCACCACGTGAATTGCTTGTGTTCCTTATTGACTTCGCGAAAGGCATCGATCCAGCCGACGCGTTCGACGACTTGATCGAACCAGGCGCGTTCCTGAGGAAGAAATCCAGTTGTCGTGGCACACGCGCGAGGGCTGAAGACGTCGATCTCTCGATGCGCAATGTTATAGTCGCCGCATACGATGGTCGGCGTACCTTCGTTCTTCATGCGGGCGAGAACAGCGATGAAATAATCGAGGAAGCGCTCCTTGACTTCCTGGCGTGCCGGTCCCATGGTTCCAGACGGAACGTAGAGCGAGCAGATCGACAGGCCGCTCTCAAACCTCATCCGCAGGAACCGGCCTTCGTCGTCCATTTCTTCGACACCGATGCCGCGCGCGACGTCGACGGGCTTGCGCCGGGAGAGGATACCGACCCCCGAATATCCCTTCTTTCGTGCGTCGGCGAAGCCGGCATACGGATACGCTTCCAGGGCGAGTGCTTCGGGTGGCAGTTGGTGTTCCTGGGCCTTGGTCTCTTGGAGGCAGACCACGTCGGGGGCATGTGCCGGCATCCAGCGGAAAAAGCCCTTGCGAGCCGCCGCCCGAATTCCATTGAGATTACAGGTGATGACGCGAAGCACGACCTCGACCTTTGAGCCCGGATCGTTCCAGATTCCTCGGGACGTCGATGCGGCCACGGTTGAGGTCGGTAGCCGGCGCGTAAGCCTGACGAACCTGCGCAAAGTCTTCTGGACCAACCTCGGCATCACGAAAGGCGACTTACTTCAGTATTACGCGGACGTCGCTCCCTTCTTAGTCTCGTATCTCGCGGGCCGGGCCGAGGTGATGAAACGCTATCCCAACGGTGCCGCCGGCGATTTCTTTTACATGAAACGGACGCCCACGTATGCCCCGGAGTGGCTGCGCAAATGTTCGATCGAACACGGCTCCGGAAGCGTGATCGACTTTCCGATTATCGATGATCTCGCCTCGCTGCTGTGGGTAATTAACCTCGGTTGCATCGACCTCAACGAGTGGTACTCGCGTTGTGACGACACGGACCGCCCGGATTATCTGCACTTCGATCTCGATCCCGTCAAGGACGGTTCGACGACGTTCGCAACGGTGCGAACCGTCGCGCTGCGCGTGCACGAGGCGCTCGAGGATCTCGGCATTCCGGCGTATGCCAAGACCTCCGGTTCTTCGGGCATTCACGTCTACGTGCCGATTGTCCGCGGTCCGCTGCAGAAGGAAGTCTGGACCTTTGCAAAAGCCTTTGCGCAGACGATGGAACGAATGTATCCGGACATCATCACGTCGGAATACCGTGTCGCGAAGCGGCCCTCCGGCCGCGTCCTGGTCGACTACAACCAAAATGCTTGGGGGAAAACGCTCGCCTCGGTCTATTCGGTGCGGGCAAAACCGAAGGCGACCATCTCCGCACCGGTGCGCTGGGACGAAATCGAACGTGGAATCGAGATCGAAGACTTCCGCCTTGAGAACTTCCGAGAACGTCTGAGGCGCGTCGGGGATCTGTGGGCGCCGATGAAGAGCAAAACGGAGCGCTTCGATCTCGAGCCGGTCGTCGCACAAACGGCCGTCAAGAAGCCCACGCGCCGCCGGAAGGAACCGGGCCCGCGATAATGTCGCGGTACGCCTCGCTCGAAGCGGTCGGAATGCGGCGCAGTTCGGCATCGCCGTCGAGATCGATGTGAAAGAGGCCGAAGTCTGAATCTTTCCCGAGCGGCAGTCCCCACTCGCGATTCGAGGTGATGCTCCAGCACACATACATGCTGACGGGAATTCCGGCGGCGATGGCACGTCTCACTTGGTCGACGTGGAGGCGAAGATAGCGGTCGCGCGTGATGCCGTCGGCTTCGGCGACGCAGCCGTTTTCAACGACGATAACTTCCTTGCCCGCGAACGCCTTGGCGTGCGAGACGAGGATCCCGTAGAGCAGTTCGGGAGCGACCGGCGCCAACGAATACCGCTGCGTCGCCGCATCGAATAACCGCCCTACGCTCCCAAGCCGGCGCGTTCCGAGGCCCCAATAGTAGTCCAGCCCCACGAAGTCCAAAGCGCCGACGCACTCGCGGGGACAGAGAAACTCGGCCAAGCGGCCCTGCATCCCGAGATACCACCAGTCACTCGAGAGCAGCGTGAAAAGGATGCCGTAGGTGCGTAGTAATGGTTCGAAGACGCGCACGAGCGAACGGAGGCTATCGATGCGTTGTCCCGTCGACAGCGGGACGAACCGCACTGCGGTTTCATCGCCGAAAAGATTTGCTGCGATGCGTCGCGCGAGATCGATTTCGAGCCCCACGAAGCCTTCGGGCGGCGTCGCTTGCATGCACAGTCCAGGCGCCTCAGGACGGACCCCAACGATGAGATAGCCACGCCGCATAATCCGCCGGAGGACCGCCGCGCTCGGCTGGCGGGAACGCTTTGGATCGTACGACTTTACCGGTTCACGCAGATCCGCGAGCGTCGAGCGTCTTCCGTGCTTCGGTGGCTCCGCGCTAGGACGGCCGAGGTGCTGCTCGTGGCTGGTAGCCCATCCGCCGCTCTCCTTGAAAGCACGCACCGCGGCGTCGACGACGTCGAGTAGCTCGCGGTTCCCGCGCGTTACCGCAGCGGCGTACGCCTCGTTCCCGAGGGCGTCCGGCAAGAGCCGGAACCGTCCCGGCTCGCTTGCTGCCCATCCCTGGAGGACGACGTCGTCGCCGAGTAAGGCAGAAACCGTCCTATTCGAGACGGCTTCGACCGCTTCACGGAAGCCCTCGAACGCGACGGCGTCGGCTTCGGGAACGACGTCGCCGGCTGCAAAATCGCCGGTTGTCCCGCGCACGACAGCAACCGGTTTTCCGCTGAGTTGCTTCAGCGTTTGGATCGCTGAGTCCGCCGGTACCAGCAGCCTCAGTGTCGCGATGAAGTAGCTCTCGGAAAACGACACGGCGTCATCCCGCTGGGGGGTCATGGCCAACTGAGCGATGACGACGTCGACGTCGCCGTGTTCCAAAATCATCCGTTCGGTGAAACGTCGGCCGGAGCGCACGAGCTGCTGCAGGCTTCGTACGCGCGTCGCGCGAGCATCGATGATGCGCTGGAGCCACACAGGATACCCGAGCAGCAGAGGATTTGTTCCCACACGGGCGTGCGGAGAGAGGGCAGCGATGGCAGCCCGCCCCTTCGTATGCGCCAAAAACAGGTTGCGCATCAAGCGCCGCACCGAGTCCATCTGCTCCTCGGTCGTTGCTCCGGGGTGGAGGCCAGGTGGCAGAAAATATGCGCGCGCCCACCACGGTTTGACGTAGCCGTACACCAGCTGGTTCGGTTCGTTGAACGTGATCCAGTAGGTCACCAAGTCGCCGAGACGGCGCGCCGCCTCGCGCGCATACGCCGTAAAACGTTCCGGAAATGCATCGTCGATCGCGCCGCCACGTTGTTCAATGTGAAGTGGCCACGTGTAGTGATGCAGCGTGACGATCGTTTCCATCCCGGCGGCGCGTATCGCCTCGGCGACTTCCCGATAGTGGTCAAACGCCGCATCGTCAAACGTTCCTGGCTCCGGTTCTACGCGCGCCCAGGCAATCGAGAAGCGGAAGGCGCTGCAGCCGAGTGACTGCGCCAGCGCGACGTCTTCACGATAGCGATTCCAAAAGTCGGTCGCACGGCCGCGCGCCGTGAGCGCGCGCCGCCGTTCCCAGACGTCCCAAACGTCGTCGTGGTCGGGGATGGAACTTTCGCACTGATGATCGGCACAGGCAACGCCAAAGCGAAACGGTTTTGGCAAAATCTCACCGCCGGGCGATGTCACGGCTATCCTACGCGGATGAGTGGAACAGGCGCTCGAAGCGGCGCAACTCGTCGATCGGAATTCCTGCATGCGCCGCCAGGGAGGAAAGGTGAGGCTCGCGCACGTCTTCGGGCTCGAGGCGAATCATGTAGGTGCGCGCCACCTGGTACGATTCGGTCGTCACATCGACGAGCCGGGTGCGAATCTTTCCGGTTGCGGGATCGACCAACTCCGCGAGCGTTACCGGAACGATCCGGCCGCCTGCCAGCGCCACGAGCGCTCCGCTGCCGCCGCCGAGGAGATAGCGGACCGCGCCGTAACCAAGCGTGCGCGTGTAGTCCAGGTCGAACGGAACCGGCCGCGCGCAGCGCAGCTCGTATCCAATGTCCTTATGAACGACGGTTTCGCCGAAGTGGAGTTCTTTGAGCCGCCGGCGCACGGCATCGCGCAGAACGAAGCCGATTGGGATGTCGGCGAGACGCACGTTATTGTACGCGTCTTTCGTCACGCCCGGCAGCTCAGCGAGCTCTCCCGGCGCGAGCTTTTCGATGAGCCCTTCCGCGACGACGGCGACGCCGAAATCGCGTCCGCTCGCGCGCCGCTTGACGATTGCGCCGACGATCGTGTCGACGAGGACCGACAGATCGACGTCACCGGGAAACTCCTCCGGAATGACGGCGAGCGTGCCGCCTGCAGCCTTGCATATGCCCAGCGCCAGCGAGCCGGACTTGCGTCCCATCGTCACGGCGAGATACCAACGCGATGCCGTGCGGGCATCTTCCATCAGGTTTTCCACGATCTCGGTGCCGACGGAGCGAGCGGTTTCGTACCCGAACGTCGGGGCATTTTCGGGCAGGGGAAGATCGTTGTCGATCGTCTTTGGCACCGTGACGACGCCCAACCACTCCTCCGTTTTGGAAGCGATGCGCGACGCGCCGTACGTGGTATCGTCGCCGCCGATGCAGACGAGGTAGCGCAAGCCAAGGCTCCGGAGCGCGCTGACGCAGTGCGTAAGCGTCGCATCGTCCTTCGCTGGGTTCGTACGAGATGTGCGCAACAGCGATCCGCCGGAACCGTGGATGCGAGAGACGTCTTCGATCCGCAGTGGCGTGACGGCACTGATATCGCCTTCCGCCAAGTGTTCGTAGCCATCGTAGATTCCGACGACGTCGAGGCCGCACTTGATCGCCTCGATCGCCGCAGAGGCGATGACGCCGTTGATACCCGGCGCCGGGCCGCCGCCGACGAGAATGCCAAGCCGCTCTGCCATGGCCGGAGCTTTCCCCGCGCGACGGCGCGGTCCTAACGGCGCAAAGAAAAGGGCCGGCCGGTTTCCCGGCCAGCCGTGCTTTGGTGTTTGAGAGGCCTAGGCTATTTCTGGAAGCCTCCGACCGCATCTTGGCAGTCGGTATTCGTAAATGTCGTATCCATCCACGAAACGTAGAGCGCTTTGGAGCCGGCCCAGAAATTGCCGGTGTAGTCGCCCATGAAACCGCTGCCGAAGCCGTCGTTGTTCGGATTCGAAGGCTTCGCCGAAAGGTCGAGGTTCTTCGAGAATTTCTTCGCGTTCGAGGAGTAGGCGCCGAACGCTTCATAGTTGACGTTGGCGGGGTCGTTGCGGCGGTCGAGCCAGCTCGCACCGACGGTACCGGCACTGCTGACGTTGATCCACGGGAAGAACTCATCGTTCTTCGGATTCTTGCCGGCGACATTGACCGGCTTCGACCAGGTCTTTCCACCGTTGGTTGACGTGATGACGCGGACCACCATCTGCGTGCCCGTCCAGGTGTACTCGATGACGTACAGGTTCCCGGAGGTCGACTTGCTGCTGGTATCGACGCCGATCGCTGGAATGTCACTCACGCGCTCCGACGTGTTGGGCAGTTGGCCGTAGAAGCAGCAACCAGCCGTGTCCGGAGCGAGCGTCACGTTGTCGATGACGCTCGGAGTGCTCCAGGTCTTTCCGCCGTCGGTCGAGGTCGACAGCATGATCGTTGCCTTGGTTCCACCGCAATCGCCCTTCGAACCGTTGGCCGTGCAGTTGAGCCAAGTGACATAAAGGGTGCCATTCTTGGCGATCCCGATATCGCTGAACTGGTTGATGTTCGGGTACGTGGCATGGCTGCTGACCGGAATCGGGGCCGACCACTTCGTTCCATTCTTCGAATTGGAAACGGTGATCTGCGTCCCGTTGGAGCTGTCGAACTGCGTGATGGAGATATAGATGTTATTCTTGAATTTGCTACCGCTGTTCGTATCGATTTGCATCCACGGCTTATCGGTCAGTCCGCCCGAGAAAAGCGCGGTGACGGCAGCGATCGGCGCGCTCCAGGTCTTGCCCTGGTCTGTCGAGCTTTGGACGTCGATCACGTAACCCGAAGACGTAGAGTTGATGCCGCCGGCCCACGCCGTATTTTTCGTGTCAAAGCCGACGATTGGGTCACCCAATCCGCTGCCGCCACTCGGTAACGGGTCGCAGGAGCGGTTCCACGTTTTTCCGCCATCCGGCGAGAGATAGTGGCCGCGAAGCGCGGCGCAGTTGTAGTCGTTTCCGCCGGTCAAGAGCTGTTTCGTGTTCTTCACGTTGACGACGATGGGGTCTTCGTTAACGGGTTGACCGCCT
The DNA here is from genome assembly GCA_019241305.1 of Vulcanimicrobiota bacterium. Lineage (GTDB taxonomy): Bacteria > Vulcanimicrobiota > Vulcanimicrobiia > Vulcanimicrobiales > Vulcanimicrobiaceae > JAFAXE01. The sequence goes on along the minus strand of JAFAXE010000167.1, from coordinate 6,954 downwards.
TCGGATGCTTCAACCGGCTTGAACGTACAGGGATGACCCTTGCACGTCAGGTCGGGCTGCAGGCCGAACGAAAACCCACCCGCTCGCGGATGGAGGAGTCCGGCTTGCCACAAGTGGGCTTGAATGAGGCCGGACGAGTAAGGCGAGCGTCGCCAGTCCATGGGGGAGAGTTTGTGCTCGATTGGGCGCACGTGCACCGTTGCGTTGGGATGCGGTGCCCCGACGCTCGGCATGAGTACCGTAGCCAGGGCAAGCAGGGGATAAGCGATCATCGAAACCTCCGGGAGAGAAAGGAGAGGAAGCGCCTCGCCGAACCTCGAGGGCGCGTCGCTTGAACCCAGTGGCTTTGCTATGACACCGGGCTGCCGTGTCTTTGCGCGCGCAGTTGCGCATGACCTACCGCGTGTGCGCTTGCTCGCTGTGACAATGCCATGATCGTCAGCATCGGGTTGACTCCGGAAGAGCGAGGAAACGCGCTCCCATCGGCAACGATCAACCCCCGCGCACCGTGAACGGTCCCGTAGGCGTCCACGACGCCGTGCCGTGGGTCCCGATGCATTCGAGCCGTCCCCATCTGATGCGCCGAAAAAAGCGCGATGCGGTTTGAGGCGTAGCTCCGTGCCACGACGGCGTCCGCGAATGCACGCAACGCATCGCCGGTGGCCGTCTTTCGTTCCAGCACGACAGGATCCGCATGGAGCGTCGAGACCCGACGCGCCCCTGCCGCAAGCGCGATCGCTGCAGCCGCGATCAGCCCTTCGACGAGATGTCGTGCGTCGTAAGAGGAAAGCTCGTACGAAACATCGTCCCGTCCGTCGAGTGAAACGCGGCCTTCGCCACGATCGCGCGTCAATACGATGAGCACTGCTGCCTTGCGAAAACGGCGCAAATCGCTTGCATGCTGTTCTTGCGACCGCCACGGCGTCGCGAGCGCGGCGAGGCCGGGATGCGCCGGTGCACACTCGATCCTGACGCCATAGCCGCTGCCATCGTCGCTGAAGCGGCCGCAGAGCGCGGTTTGCATCGGTCCCTCCCACGTCTCGACATCATCCTCGAACTCGGCAGTGATGGGGCTGGTCGGATGCAAGAAGAGATGGCGCCCAAGATGCGGCGAACGGATTCCGCTTCGGGCCAAGAGTCCGGGCGTGCGTAGCGCGCCGGCGGCAGCCAAGACGAGCGGTGCCAGCACGCGCACCGTCGTGCCGCCTGAAGTCTGGGTTCGTGCGTACACGCCCGTTACGCGATGGTTCTCGAACGTGATGCGCTCGACGCGAACGCCCGCGTAGATCCGCGCACCGTCTCGGACTGCATCGAAGAGGAAGGTCGCTGCCGTACTGCGTTTGTTTCCGTACGCGCATCCGAGACCACAGTAACCACAGCCGTCCCCGCAGCCGGAAGCGTTACGGCGAATCAGTTGCCAGTGCCAACCCAGCCGCTCGCATCCGCGCACGATGACGGCGTTGTTGCGATTGTGCGATGCGACGGTCAGGCCAAGGCGCGGTTCGACGAGAGCATACGCCGCTGCGAGTTCCCCAGGAAGTTGCGGAACCGCACTCGCCTCGCCCCACTGCGTCGCCGTCACCTCAGGAAGGCGAAGTGCGGTGCACCAGTTGACCGTTGTTCCGCCTCCGACGCAGCCGCCCGCCAACAGCGAGATTGCAGCGTCTTCCGTGGCGGCCATTCCCGAGTCGAGATACAGTGAAGCAACGCTGAGTGCCTCGCGCTGCTGGAGCGCGATGTCGTCGGCCAGGGGGCCCGCTTCTAAAACGATGGTGCGTAAACCAGCGGCTGAGAGCGTCGCAGCCGCAACGCCGCCGCCCGCTCCGGAACCGACGATGACGGCGTCGGCCTCCAGCGTTTCGTTGGCCGCGAGTGACGCACGTGGAAGCGAGTGAAGCGTCGTTGGGACATCGTGACGTGGACCCGGATAACCGATCGCTGGCCACAGCGGATTGGGCGTCGCCTCCTCGTATGAATAGGCCAGGAATACGATGAGGCGCTTCCACGCGGCAAACCCCGAGCGCATCAGAGGAAGCGGATGGTCACCCAGCGCTCGCAGGATGGCTTCGCGCTTGTGTGGCGGTGCTGAGCGTAGCCGTGTCGCGGCGCGCGTGAGTAACGCGAGGCCCAGCGGTGAATCCAGCACCTTCAAAAACGTGAGCATCGCGGCTCGCCGATGCGGCGCCAAACGCTGGAGCGCGATTTCTACCGCGTGCGTCGTTGCAGAAACATCGGCACCAGCCGGCGCAAGCGTTTCCGTCAAGGCGAGCAGCGCCGAATGCTCGCGCGCCGTCAGCATCGACGTGCCGTTCAGCGCGACGTGCGAAAAGCCGCCTGACGCATGGGTATTTTTCGTGGCGCGCACGAACGTTTGTTTTCCGTGAGAGCGCTGCGCGCGATCGTCATTCTTGCGCTCCTGATTTTTGCGGTATTTGTTGGCTATCGGCTCGCGAAACGCGCTTCGGGTCCAACGGTGGGTTCGACGATTCAGGTCTACTACTGTAAGCTCGATGGCCAAACGCTCGTGCCGTGGACCGTCACGCTGGGATCGGCCCGGGACCCCAAAAGTGTGGCGTTCTATGCCGCGGTGCAGGCCGTCGCAGGGCCGCCGAGCGGTACGGACGCGATCCGTTTCCCCGCGGGAACGGTGGTGCGGGCCGTCAACGTTTCCGATTCAACGGCGACCGTCGACCTGTCGCAAGCCGTCGCATCGTCAGGTGGCGGAAGCTTCGCCGAGAGCGGTGAGTTCAAGGCGCTCGTGTGGACGCTCACCGCGCTCCCGGACATCCATGCCGTGCAGATCCGCATCGAAGGCCGCACGGTCCCAACGCTTCCCGGAGGTCACCTTGAGCTGGATGAGCCGCTCACGCGTTCGAGCTGGTAGCGCCTTCCTGGCCGCGGCGCTTTTCGCGCTCTGCGCCTTGGCGCCAGCGCCTGTCCGCGCCGACGCTTTCCCGGAGGTGTGGCTGGGCACGACGAGGCTCGCTTTCGAGCGGCCGGAGCTGCGTGGAGCGGACATCGCGCTGGCGACGGGCGACGCAGGACTTCAGCGGCTTTTGACGCGGGTTGGCGCGGCACTTTCATATCAGCCCGGACAGCGCTACGCGATCGTAACGAGCGCCGACCGGCGTGCTGTCACGTTCACGATCGGTGATACGCGCGTCGAAGCTGGAGGGATCATTACGGCGGCACCCTTCGCCCCGTACACCTCCGGTTCGGATGCCTACATACCGCTCGAGTCACTTGCGCGTGCGTTGTATCTCGTTCCCGTGGTCGTGGGCGATGCGCTCGTTTTGCAGCCGCAGCTCGGTGCGCTCGAGGTGCGCAACGCCGACCGTACGACGCTCGTCACCCTGCACGGCGGCGTTCCCTTGTCGTTTCACCGCTCTGCGACGTCGGCGGGGCGTTTTGCGCTGACGTTTGTGGGCGTCGGTTCTTCCCTCGACCAGACGCGCCAAGTCGGTGCTCCCGCGCTCGAGCGGATCGACGTCCTTAGCGGCGGAGCGGCGCGTACACCCTCGACGACCGTGAGCTTTTCGACGCCGCCCGGCTCCCAGCGCGTCGTCGTGACGTCGATGTCGCCAAACGAATTGACGCTGGCGTTCGCTCCGCCTGGAGTGATGCTCGGCGGTTCGGAGATTCCGCTGCAGGGTGACGCCGCCGCGTTTGCCACGCGCGAACAATCTCCATCGAGCCAAGGTGGCACGGCGCCGGCGCCTGCAGTGACGAATTCGACGCCGATGGCGACGGTGACGGCGATCGACCTGACGTCCGCCGGTGAAGATGCCGCAAGCCTCCACGTCAGCGTTTCGGGATCAGCCGATTTCGAATGGCACCGCCTCAATGACGATCGTTGGTATGTCGATCTCCGGGGGGCCACGTTAGGAATCTCGCCGCGAAATGAGACGCCGAATATCGGCGGCGTCGCCGGCCTGCGCGTCCGACAATTTGCACTAGATCCGGTCCCGACGGTTCGCGTGTCGTTGAGTCTGGTCTCACAGCGTCACATCGATGTGACGCCGTCTTCCGATGGTTTGACGATTGCCGTTCAAAGCCAAGACGAAGTCGCCGATGCGCGAAGCGGCAGTGGACACATCGGAACCGGTACGGCCTACGCCGCTGCGCCGAGTAACGGAACGGCTGCAGAATCGGCGTGGAAATTCGGTCCGCAGTCACACTCGTTTCCAACGGCGCCCGTTGCTCGCAACCCACGGCTCATCGTCCTCGACCCCGGCCACGGCGGAAGCGACACGGGTGCGATCCACAACGGGCTCGTCGAAAAAGAGGTGACGCTCGACATCGCCGAGCGGCTGCGTTCGGCGCTGACCGCGCGTGGGTGGCTCGTTCGGATGACCCGTGAGACCGACACGGACGTGTATGCGCCGAACGATTCCGCGCGCGACGAGCTTCAGGCGCGCTGCGACATCGCAAACAAAGACGGTGCGCGCATGTTCGTCAGCATTCATGCGAACAGCTTCACCTCGAGCTCGCTCAACGGAACCACGACCTACTACTACAAAGCGAGCGACTTGCCGCTGGCGCAATTCATCCATCATCATCTCATCGACACGCTGGGCACGAAAGACGATGGCGTGCGCAAGGAAAACTTTTACGTCATTCATCACACGTCCATGCCGGCCGTCCTGATTGAGACGGCGTTCCTCTCCAATCCGTCGGACGCGGAACTCCTCCACTCGCCGGCCTTCTTGCAGCGGGTGGCGACGGCAATCGCCGACGGTGTCGCGGAGTATGTGAAGTCCGTCCCCATGCAAACCAGCGAGTCCCAGTAAACGATGAACCGTCGACGCCGATGACGCTGGGAATTTACGATTCCGGTTTAGGCGGAGTCACCGTGTTGCGGCAGCTACGGGACCGTCTACCGCATACGGACCTGTTGTACTTCGCCGACCAGCGCCACGTGCCGTACGGCGATCGTTCCGATACGGAGTTGCGCGGACTCCTCGAGACGAATCTGTGCTACCTGCGCGACGCGGGTGCCGACGCTGTCGTCATGGGTTGCAATACGTCGTGCGCCATCGCTGCGCGGTACGGCTGGCCTGCGATCAACGTCCCGGTGTTCGACTTGATCGAAGCCGCCGCAGTAGCAGTCGCGCGAACGTCCGCTTCCCGGATCGGCATCCTCGCGACCACCGCGACGACACGCAGCGGGGCGTACGGCGCGGCGATTCGCGCTCGCTGTCCGGACGCGGTCGTTGCGGAAGTCGCTGCTCCAGCGCTCGTGCCTCTCGTGGAATCCGGGAACACGGCTGGTCCTATTGCCGTTGCCGCCGTGGAAGCGGCCTGCGCTCCGCTTCGCGGACACATCGACGTGCTGGTGCTCGCGTGCACCCATTTTCCGCTGCTTGACGACGCATTTTCGACCGTGCTTGGCGAGGGCGTCGTCCGTATCGATCCCGCGATCGTGCAGGCTGAACGCGCGGCTGCCTGGGTCCGTGAACGCGCTCGGCCCAACGGGCGCACGCCACGCGAAACGCGCAACGTGCGCTTCATCACGAGCGGCGCCCTCGTCCCATTCAAACGCCGGCTCGCAGAACTCGGGCTAGACGAGGCGGAAAATGCGGAAGAACAGCAGCACGGTGAAGCCGCCGAGCGCCACGCCGGCGATCACTTGAGCGGGGGTGTGCGCCTTGAGGTACACCCGTGACCAACAGACGATCGGGATAAGTACGACGAACGGGACGGCTTGCCAGCCGTAGAGGACGATCAGCGCGACGAGCGGTGCCGTGATTCCGATGGCGTGCGTCGAAATCTTCCAGTAGCGGGTGATGAACTGCACGACGAGCGTGCTCGCGGTGTATCCTGCCATCGTCGCGACCAGCATCGCCGGCGCGCGAATGAGCCACAGTGCGACCGCGCCCAACAGATAGAAAATCACGAACGCGCTGAAAACCGCTTCGCGTTCGCTCCGATGCGACATATCGAGATCGGTAATACGATCCGTCGCGTACAGCCACAGCACAAACAGCATGGGGCCGATCGACGTAAACAGCGTGCTCGTAAAGAAGAGCTCGAAGAACCCTGTCGTGTCGTTGCGAAAATTGTGCGACAGGATGACAAACAGCGCGAGCGCGGTCAAGAACGGATTACAAACCGTGGAGAAGATGCGCGCGAGATCGCCCCACACACGGCGCGAGCGCAGCGAGGTCGCCGCCCGCCCGACGCGTGTCGTCCGCTCCTCCACGCCGTCAGCTACTGCCTTCGTCAACCGCCTCCTGGCATGTTGCTTTGGCCCTTGCCGAGTGCTCCGCCGTTTTGTTTCAGCCGCTCCACACGAGGTTCGGAAAGTGCGTTCCGCCCCCTTGCGCACCGTCGATCTCTGGCTCGGCGGCGCGACATTCCATCTCGCAACCGCTCGTCGCTCCGCCATCCGGGCTCCGCTCCTGCTGCTCGGCCTCCTCACTCTCACCCTCCGTGGTTTCGTTCGTCGGTCCGAGCTTGCTCAATGAAACGTCGCCCCGCCTCACCTGGGCGCAGATTTCGATTGCGCGCGGCGGTTCGAGGTCATCCGACGATCGTGCTGAGTTGCCTCTGTTCCAGTCGTCGATGTGGTAAGCGAGCAGAGGGTCGACGTTGTGCTGAGGAACGTCGGACCGAGGCCCGGAGCCATGGATGGTGAGAGGGCCGAGGCCGTCGAGCCAGGAGCGAGTCAGGATGACGAGCGACGAGCGGTTCTAAAGCGCAATGTCGGCCCTCTGCGAGCGAAGCGGCGGCTCAGCACGTCGCCTATCGTGGTTGCTGCTGCACGATATGTATGAGGGCGCGGTCGCGCGGGAGAGAGGTGACTTGCTCATGGGCTTGCGGTTCAGGGATGATGAAGTGACGCCGCGGCGAAGGCCGAGGCCGATGGTGATCGAGCGAGTCGACAGTCCGCGCGATTTGCGGAGGCTGACGCGGGCGGAGATCGACGTGCTGGCGCGCGAGATCCGCGATTTG
>JAFAXE010000007.1 GCA_019241305.1 Vulcanimicrobiota bacterium | reverse complement strand
CGGTTTCCGAGTGCCCGGGATCGCTATCGGTCCCGGCCTTCTCCCAGGTACCGTCGATCACACGATACGCAACCAGGCCGCCTTCGTACTGCGCACGATCGAAGACGTTTGGACGTTGCCGTCACTGAACCAAGAGGACGCACAGGGCCCCGGGGCCCTGATGTCGGTGCACCGGCGTGTCTATCGCCCTGTGTGGAAACCTCTTCCCGTACATCATCCGCCCTCGTATTACTTGAAACAAGGCGGTGACACGAATCTCACCGGGAACTGGGACGACTGATGAACGGATGCGGGGTGAGCACGGCGTGTTCACCCCGCACCACATTCTAGCACACAAACAGGCGTGCGTACGCGGTACCTCGCCGGCACGAGAGCCGGCGAGCACCTCCTGCGAGACGCGAGGGGCGCCACCAGCAGGCCGCACCGACACGGCACCCGTATTCCTAACTTTGCGATGCAAAGTAAGGAGACCGCGATGCGTTCAAAGACTCTCGTCACCTTCGCGTTCGCGCTCTGCGCCGGAACCTTCATTGGCTTCATCGAGCTCCACAGCGATGAGGTCAGTCCAACGCTCGCTGCCGTTGGACTTTTTGCCGCTCTTCTCGGGTTTGCGCATCCCCGCGGTTTCTGGCGTTGGGCCCTTATCGCCGGCGTTTCCGTTCCGATGTGTTACGTCATTGGCCCCGCCGTGGGGATCGCTCCTCGAACGTGGCCGCAACCACCAGGACTGCTCACCTACATCGGGATCGGCACATTCACGACGATTTGGGCGCTCGCTGCCGCCGCGCTCGGGATGCTTCTGGCACGCGAAGACCAGCAACGCGACGAGCCGGCGTAATCACTGCGCCGGGGCCGTGCCAAGCGTGAAGATCTCCAATGGTGCATAACGCGCACCCTCTCGGCTCACCCGTGACTCGAAGAGTGTTAGGGCCGCAACTTCCATGACGCGCCCAGGGAGATCGATTGCAGGGAGCGGTTCAGAGTCGCGCTCGCAGCGCAGTAGTGTGACGTGGGCAGCATCCCGTTCGTCGAGGGAAAACCCCAGCGGCGACAGCGCGGCCCGAACCGTCGCACACAGCGCTGCAAAACGCGGGTTGGGATGGCGTGAGCCCATCCAAACGACACGAGGTCGTCTTCGATTCGGAAAGCTCCCGACCACCTCGAAGGAAATCTGAAGCGGCTTTGTGTGGGCCGCCATTTCGTGTAACCGTGCGACGATGTGCGCGATGCGCGGCGCGCCGATGGAACCCAGAAACGCTACCGTGACGTGATAGTTGGCGGGATCCACATAGCGTCCGCGGATCCCGCAACGCTTCAGCGCAGCGGCGGCGAACGCGCCGGTTTCTCGTGCGGCCTGATCAATCGTCGCCGCTACGAACAGTCGGCGCCGCACGGGAGCGACCGCCATCCCGGTGGTATCGGGTTTCATTCTGCTCCATCGTTCTCCCAAGGAGTCGCCCTAGCCATCGCTCGTATCCGATCAGGCCGCCGCGCTGGCCAGCGTTTCGACGCAACCTACGGTGTCACGACGGAGGGTCTCGTTCTTCTCGGCGATCTTGACCCTGAAGCGGTCGGCCCCAGCATCGCGTTTGCGACCCATTACGAACCGACGCCGGTGGGCGAAGCACGGCGGCTACTTGAGGCGCTGCCGCTCGACCGTGAGACCACGACGTTTCTCGATTTGGGCGCCGGGATGGGACGGGTGATGTTGCTCGCGGCTGAACGCGGTTTTCGCAGAGTCGTGGGGATCGAGATTTCTCCCGCACTCGCGGAAGTGGCGCGCCACAATTTGAAAGCGGTCCATCCTGGGATACAGCGCGGACGGGTGCAGGTGATTTCAGCCGACGCCGCCTGCTATCGCCTTCCGCGCGGCGATCTCGCGGTTTACCTTTTCAATCCGTTCCGCTGCGAGATTTTGTCGCCGGTAATTCGACGTCTGGCTGCACACTCCGGAGACGTCGTCATCGCCTATCACACGCCGGTGGAGCGGCACGTCATCGACAATACCGAGGCCTTCGACGTCGTTGCAGATTTCGGATTCGGGCTCGTCTATCGGCGCAAACCGTTCCCGCTGACATGAGGGGAAGGACGCTGAGCCTTTCCAAGGCAGAAGCGCGCCGTCTTGCTGTACGGGCACAGGGACTGGGTGCAAACGGACTTCCGACGCGCGTCGAGCGGCGAACCTTACGCAGCGTGTTCGCGCGGATCGGAGTCGTGCAAATAGACTCGGTCAACGTTCTCGTGCGCTCGCAGTATCTGCCGCTCTTCTCGCGCGTCGGACCGTATCGCCGGAAACTCCTGGATGAGCTTGCATACGGACCACGCCGCGCGCTTTTCGAATATTGGGGGCACGAGGCATCCCTCATCCCGCTCGAACTTTTTCCGCTCTTCCGCTGGAGAATGGCACGCGCGGAGCGGTTCGAAGGAACCTGGAGCGGCCTCGCTCGGTGGGCTCGCAACAAGCGCGACTTCATCGAATCGATCTACCGCCAGATCGAACAACGCGGCCCCACCGGTGCGGGAGAACTCGAGAAGCGGAACCGCCCGGGGTCGTGGTGGGGCTGGACCGACGCAAAAGCTGCGTTGGAGTACCTTTTTTGGGCGGGGCGGGTTTCGACCGCCTACCGTCGCTCGTTTGAGCGCGTGTACGACACGACGGAGCGCGTCATTCCGGCCGCCATACTGCAACTTCCACATCTTCAGGAGGCCGAGGCTCACCGACAATTGTTGCGCCTTTCACTCAAGGCGATGGGTTTCGGGACGGAAAGGCAACTCCGAGATTACTTTCGGCTCCCGACGCCCGATGCCAAACGACGGATCGCTGAGCTTGTCGAGGCCGAAGAATTCCTTCCCGTCACCGTTGACGGCATACAGGCTATCGGTTATGTCCTCCGCGGGACGCCCGTTCCTCGCCGCTCGGGCGGAGCGGCACTGCTCTCACCGTTCGACTCGCTCGTGTGGGAGCGCGACCGCACGGAACATCTCTTCGACTTTCACTACCGCATCGAGATCTACACCCCGGCGCACAAGCGTGTGCACGGTTATTACGTGCTACCTTTCCTCTTGGGCGATAGGCTCGTCGCGAGGGTCGACCTCCGCGCCGATCGAGAACACAGCGCTCTGGAGCTCAAGGCGCTCCACCTCGAACCGCGGGTGCGGCGTGCCGATGTGCTGGAAGCGTTGTATCCACAGCTCGAACGGATGCGAGAGTGGCTCGGCCTCGAACGGCGAACGGGATTGCGCCGCGCACGCGCCAAGTCTTCCATGCCATGACATCTTCGGCGCTGCTGCGTGCCGCCACGCTCGCCGCTCTTTGCACGCTGGCGGTCGTGGCACGCGTATCGGCAGGGACGACCGGCGTCCTGTCGGGCCGCGTCGTCGACGCGCTCACCCGTGCTCCTCTTGCCGGTGTGCACGTCGAGGCCGTTGCCCCATCGGGGCGGGCGCAAACGTACACCGACAACGCCGGCAGCTTTGCATTCTTATCGCTCGCGCCCGACACCTATACCGTCAGCGCGACCCATCAAGGTTACGAGCCGTGGACGCAACCGGGCGTCAGCGTACTCGCCGATCAGACGCAAACGCTCGTCGTTGCGCTCCCGAAACGTCTCATCGAGATTGGACGCGTTTCGGGCCGTCCGGTAACATCGCTCGTACGGCCGGGAACCACCAGCGACGTCTATTCGATTGACCCGGCGACGGCGCACGTCGCGGCGCCGCTCACTGGACCCGGTGGCGTCGATCAGGCGTACAGCTCCCTCGCGACCGTCCCCGGCGTGTACGTTCCGCAGTCTCAGCAAGGGTGGTACCAACCAATCTTCATCCGCGGCGGAGATCAAGATCAAATCGGTTACGAGTTCGATGGCGTCCCCGTGAACCGCTCCTATGACAACGCACCAATGACGATCCTTTCGAACGTGGGGCAGCAAGAACTCCAAGTCTATACCGGTGGAGCTCCGGCTTCATCCGACGGTCAGGGGATTTCCGGCTACATCAATCAGGTGGTCAAGAACGGGACGTCGCCGCCCTTCCGGACGCTGACATTGGGAATCGGCGGACCGGCCTTCTATCATAAAGCGGAGTTTGAGACGGGAGGCGCCTCGCCGCGCGGCACGTTTTCCTATTACATCGCGCTGGCCGGCATCGACCAAGGGTACCGCTACATCAATGACCAAAACGGCGCTGGAACGCCCGGCTACAACTTCCCGTTGACGTTCCCGTTCACCAACGGCGTCGTATGGGCGCCGAATGAGAGGCCGATCGTCGGGCCGGGAAACGTCTTCGCGGCGGCGCAGACGCGGGACCGGGAGTCCATCATCAATCTCCATGTTGGCGTGCCGCATCGGCACGACGACGGCAAAGACGACCTACAGCTGCTCTACGCGACCAGCGAGTTGTGGACAGATCAGTACAGTTCCATCAACGACATCGGAGGCTTGGCGGTCGCGACGGCAGCGAACTTTGGCCCCGTCAACTATCCCGATACGCTGGTTTATTCAGGTCGAATCTTCGCTCCGGTCGATTCGAAGGCGGTCGCGCCCTATTACTTTCCCGCGACCCCGAAACAGCGACCGCTGTTCGCACCGTTTCCACCGAACGCCCGGGGTGTTGCCGACAACGGGGTCGGGATCGTGAAACTGCAATACCAGCGCAACTTTTCATCGCGCGCCTACCTGCGCGCGTACGCGTACAGCCTCTATTCCAATTGGTTCATCAACGCGGCTCCGCCGGTACCGTTCTCACTCGAATACATTCTGCCCGACCATACCTTCGGCGGCAACGTCTCGTATGCCAATCAACTGAGCCAACGTCACCTGCTCGAAGTTTCGGGATCCTACACGACGAACGTCGAATCGCGCTACAATCCCACGGGGTCGTTTCCGCAGTTTGGGCCTGGCCCGATCAGCAGTTTCATCGACGCCAGAGGCAACTGTTACGATGCAACGACCGGATACTTCGCCTCGTGTTTCGATAGCGCGCTGCAAGGCAAGATCGACACATCCCGCGGTTCCTCGACCTATGCAACCGTGGTCGAGCCTGGGGGAACTGTTCCTTCGAATTCTCCGGCAGCGCGCAACGGCGCACGATGGATCGTTACGAACAGTGGGATTCTCGGCGCGCAGAACAACGTCGATCCTGTCTACACCGCCGTCGCAATGACGAACGAGTGGCGCCCCAACGACCGCCTGACGGTCACCGCCGGAGCACGGATTGAGAACTATTTGGAACGCTTGGGCGACACGTCGTCGGGTTATCCGGCGCGGGCGTTCTGGTTCGCCGCTTACAATCGCGAATATTGCTTTGGCCAGGGCGCTGGCCTCGTGCAACGGGCGTTTCTCGCGCCTTCGACGAGCGACGCACTGACGGCTTGTCCTGCCGGGACCGTTCCGGTGAAACTGTCAGAACGCTCGATGCCGTCCTATTCCAACACGGTCTTTCAACCGCGGCTCTCGGCGGCCTATACGATCGATCCGTATCGCGTCGTACGTGGTTCGTACGGCGTCTACGCTCGTCCGCCGGATGTCAACTGGGTGCAGTACAACACCAATCAACAAGACCTTGCGAGCTATCTAGGCGCTCACTTCCTGCAGTTCGGCTACACGACTCCGGTCCACGTGCTACGGCCCGACCGCTCGTACAACGCCGACGTGTCGTTCGAACAGCAACTGCGCGGTACAGCGGTAACCTTCAAGGTCACGCCATATTACCGGCGCACCGCCGACCAGTTTCAGAATCTGGTCATCAACCCTTTGGGTGGCTACGAGTCTGGATTTAACATCGGAACGCAGACGTCGTACGGTGTAGAATTTCAGCTCAGCTCCGGCGATTTCAACCGCGACGGGTTTTCCGGGCTCCTGTCCTACGCGTACACGCATAGTCGCGTGCGCTACGCCGACTTCGCCACGGGGCAAAATACGATCGACATCATAAACGGCTACATTCAGCGTTACAACTCATACACGTCCGCGTGCCGCAGTGGCAATCCCGTCTTGTGTGGCGCCTATGGTTCGGCCAACGCGAAGCCCGTCGTGATGGGCACTGGACCGATCAGCAGCAGTAGCAGCAGCAGCGACACGGTTCCCGTTTCAAACCCCTACTATAACGCTGCACCGCAGCCGCTGTTCGACCGCAACGCGGAGTACACGACGTACGACATCCTCCCCGGACCGTTCGTCGGTGGAAACGGTTACGAAGTGCCGACGAACCTCACCGTGGTCATGGGATACAAGCACGACCGAGTCTCGCTCGTTCCGAGTGCGACCTTCACGTCGGGTGCATCGTATGGCTCGCCGCTGGTCTGGCCCGGCTACGACCCGCTGCAATGCGGCGCGACGCTTCCCAAGACGCCGCGCGTCGCTGACACGAACACGTGCCGGTTCGACAATCGGGGGCCGATCATGCTACCCGATCCGTACACCGGCCATTTCGATACACTCGGTGAATTTCGACAGCCGTCGCGGCTCACGGTCAACATGCAAGTCGGCTACGACCTCAGCGCCCGCGCGAGGGCAACGCTCGTCATGACGGGGCTCGTCGACCAATGTTATCAGCGCGGATATCCCTGGGAACATCCGCAACTCTGCACCTACTCCACGCCGCCGCTCGGCATCGCACCGGTGGGAAACCTTGGTAACACGTCGGCGTTCTTCCGCTATCCGTACACGGTGCTCAACGGCAATAACAACACGACGTACGTTGGGACCACCATCCCGTTTCAGGCGTATCTCAACGTCCAGTTCAGCTTATGACCGGCGTGTTTCGATGAGGCTGCCCGAGGACGGGATCGTCCGCATCGGCTGCGAGCGCCGTCGCGCCGGCCGAATGACGACGATCCACGGGCTGAAGTCTGCGGAACTGCTCGATACCGCCGCCGCGCTGAAGCGCCGTTGCGGAACCGGTGGCACGGTGAAGGACGGCATCGTCGAACTGCAAGGAGACCGGCGCGAAGCCGTGTTAGCCTACTTTACGGCCCTGGGGCGACGCGCGAAACGCATGGGCGGCTGAGCAGCCGGCGGCGGCGAGCGCAGGGGCCTGCACGCGACGTCGCACATCGGGCTTGCGTTTCCCAGGCATGCTCTCCGTCTTGGTGATCGCCATGGCAACGACTTCGCCCACTCCGCACCAATCCGCGGCCGCCGACTCCGCCGTCATCGACAACAGCGGTTCGACGAACACGGCGCCCTATACCATCACCGTCAGACCTGACGGTACCGCGCGCGTCGAAATCTCCCCGGGCCATAAGGAAACGAAGAAGCTCGCCGATGCCACGACAGCGGCGTTCTTCAAAGATCTCCACGCCGCGCTGCCTCTCGGAGAACTCGAAACGGCGCCATGCATGAAAAGCGCATCGTTCGGAACGCGCACAACGGTGCGCTACCGCGGCGCAACGTCACCGGACTTGTCGTGCGCCATGGACGAGCGAGGAAAGCGGCTGGCCGCAGATGTTGCCAAAATCGCGCAGGAACTACAGATTTTTTCGCTGCGTCGTTACGACGGCCTCCGCAACACGCACATGATTGCGCAGCCCTCGCCAACTCCTCCAAAATAAGGTGCGCCGACCGGCGCGTCAGTGAACCGTTCAACCTTGCGGCGGACGCCCCCAGCCCGATTGCACGTAGGTGCCATCGATGACGATCGCGGGCACCGTCGGATCGTTCCCGCTTAGATCAAACATGCGGCGACGAGCCTCGCGGTCGTTCTGCGCATCGTAGACGGTATACGGAATACCCCGCTGGTCGTAAAACTGCCGCGCCTCCCGGCAATATGGGCAATTTTGTTTGATGTACATCTCAATCTTTTGGCCGGGACGCACATGTGTCGGATCCATGCGGGGGAGTTCGCCACCGGCAACGCTACCCCGTGTCCCGACGGCAAGGCACCGCGGGACTGCGAGGCCATGCGAGGCGAAAGTCTCGTCATATGGGGCTCGTCCTCGTTCCTACGCCGCTGGGGAACCTTCAGGACATTACCCTACGAGCGCTCGAGGTGCTTCGTTCGTGCGCTCTCATCGCCGCTGAAGATACGCGCGTTGCACGGCGGCTGCTTTCCGCGTACGGCATCACCGGCAAGACACTTGTGTCGTACCGCGAGCAGAACGCGGCCGAAGCCACGGCGGCGCTCCTCGCGCGCGCGCAAACCGAGGTCGTGGCGCTTCTCTCGGACGCCGGGATGCCTGGGGTTTCGGACCCCGGATGCGCCCTCGTTTCGGCGGCGCGCGCCGCGGGAGTCGCCGTGACGGTATTGCCGGGCCCGGTTGCCTACATCTGCGCGGCGGTGCTGTCTGGCTTCAACCTGAGCGGCCTCATCTTCGGTGGTTTCCTGCCACGGAGCGCACGGGCACGGCGCGACGCTCTCCGCGCCGCACTGCAGCGCGAGGGCCCCACGGCGTGGTACGAATCGCCGCATCGCACCATCGAATCCCTCGAGGCGCTGGAAGCGATCGATGCGGACGCTTCCGTCTTTCTGGCGCGCGAATTGACGAAGCTGTACGAACAACAGGTCCTCGGGACACCCCGGGAGGCAATCGCAGCGCTGGAAACGCCTGTCCGCGGCGAGATCGTCATCGTGGTCGCGCCTCGTGCACGCGACCCCAACGCGGAGAAGGCGAGCTTCGATGTGGACGCCGAGATCGACGCGTTGCTCGCTGCCGGCACGCCACCTGCGGCAATTGCGAAGAAGATCGCGAGCCGCATGCGCATGAGCCGGCCCGAGGCCTACACCCGCGTCGTCGCACGCCGCACGCGCCGGCGCTCAGCGGGTGAGCCGGGAGACGTCCTCGGGTAGCGGGAACGTGGCCGGTTCGATGTCGGACCGCGCATATTACGTGACCACGCCGATCTATTATATCAACAGCGTTCCGCACATCGGCCACGCGTACACGTCCATTGCAGCCGACGTCTTGGCACGCTACGCACGCACCCGCGGCCAGGCCTTTCTTTTGACCGGCACGGACGAACATGGCCAAAAAGTCGCGAACGCCGCGGCTGAGGCCGGAGTGTCGCCACAAGCGTGGACCGATCGGATGGCTGCGACCTGGCAAAGCTTATGCCGTCGTTACGAAATCAGCTACGACGATTTCATTCGAACGACCGAGGAGCGTCACCAGAGCGTCTGCGTCGAGGTGTTCGAGCGGCTGAAGGTCAGCGGTGACATTTACGTCGGGAAGTACGAAGGGTGGTACTGCACCTACGACGAGACGTTTTGGCTCGAGTCGAAACTGGTCGATGGCCGCTGTCCCGAATGCCGGCGCGACGTGCAGTGGCTCTCAGAAGACAACTGGTTCTTCGCCTTATCACGTTACCGCGATCGCTTGCTCGAGCACTATCGGACACATCCTGATTTCGTGCGGCCGCAGCGCGCGTATAACGAGATGTTGGCAACGCTCGAAGGCGGACTCGACGATCTCTGCATTTCCCGGACGAACCTGGACTGGGGCGTGCCGCTTCCCGGGGGCGGCGTCATGTACGTGTGGCTCGACGCGCTTCTCAACTACATCACCGCCATCGGTTGGTCACGCGACGAGGAACGGTTCCGCCGTTATTGGCCGGCGGACGTGCACCTCATCGGCAAGGAGATCGCGCGATTTCACACGATCATTTGGCCTGCCGTCCTGTGGGCGCTCGGTCTTCCGGAGCCGAAGAGCATTTTCGCTCACGGCTGGCTTACGATCGAGGGCGAAAAAATCAGCAAAAGCCGCGGCAACGTGTTCGACCCGTTTGCGACGGCGGATTTTTTCGGTGCGGACACCGTCCGCTATTTTTTGTTACGCGAGGCGCCCTTTGGCGCCGACTTTTCATGGTCCGATGAGAAGGTGCGCCAGCGGAGGAACAGCGATCTCGGCAACGACCTGGGGAACTTGCTGCGCCGCTCGCTCACGATGTTGCAGCGGTATCGCGACGGCATCGTTCCACCGGTTGCCGGTGCATCGTTCGGCGAGCGGTTTGGGGACCTTGGTGAGCGTACTGCTGGACGCATCGTCGAGCTCGACTTTCGTGGAGCGCTCGCAGAAATTTGGGAATTGGTGAGCGCGCTCAATCGTGCCATCGACGAACAGAAACCGTGGCGGCTCTACGAGCAGGGCGCACAGCACGAACTCGACGCGCTGCTCTACACCCTCTGCGAAGGGCTGCGCTGGCTCGGCCATCTCCTCGCACCGTTCATTCCGGCGAAAGCCGCAGAGATTCATCAGCAACTGGGCGTTGGGGATGAACTGGGGCGCAATTGGAACGAGGCGTTGCGATGGGGTGACCTCACCGCAGGTCAGCAAACGCGAGGTGGAGAGCCGCTCTTTCCGCGCCTTCTCGATTGAAGCCAGCGAAGTCGGTCGCGTTAGATGTCGACGCCTTGCTCGTGCGCGTATTCGCGCAACTCTTGACTGACATGCTCACCGGCGGGGAGCTTCCAGCCGGGTAACGGCGGCGGAAGCGGGACGGTCACGCTCCCTAAGTCGCCATGGTACAAGTCGTGACCGACTTTGTAGCGAATCGGCCAGGGTACTGCCTGTGCCTCATAGTGCCCGTCCTCAAATTGGACGTTACAGCTTTCGTAATAGTAATCATAGCCGTCTTCCGTCCAGGATTTGATCGGATAGCAGGAACCCTGCGCATGGCGCAGGTCGCCGAGCCGCCCCAGCATCTCCACGTGGTAGCGGCGCTCGCCCGCCGGGGCCGGCGTGGAGCGGACCGCCAGTGGATTGTCCTCCGCCCGAAGCTGCGCCAGCGTCTTTTGGATATCCGCGTTGATGTGGGCGAGTCGCTCCTCGCTGAGTTGTCCGGCGGGCGCTTTGTGCATCTGTTCCGGTTGCGAGGCCTGACCGCGTGACGTCGTGTCAGCCGGCGGCGTCTCCTCGGCGGCGGGCGGTGTCGCTCGAACCGTTTTTTCGGCGTTTGGCGGTGCGCGTGGAACGGCTTTGGCAAGCTCGTGCAGTGCGCCGACCGAAGGAGCAACGCTTCGAGTGAACGGACGCGCAGGAGGCTTTTGCTGTGCAACGCGGAGCGGTTGCGGGATAGCCTTCGGTTGCGCGCGCTGCTCTGGCGCTCTCGGTGTTTGCGCGGTGCGCGAACGAGCTTTCGTCGCCGGTCGCGGTCTCGTCCGTCGCTCGATCGTAACGGTGTTCGATGTCGTGACGACGACATCAGGCGGCGTTGGAACGGCCCGCGGCCGAAGCGTCGCAATGCCGCTCCAGAAGAGCCCCGAGAGCAGGAAGGCCAGAACATGAACGAGCACGGAGCCGCCGACCGCAAGCCGCAGGACGCGGCCGCTACGCCGAAGCTCAGCGCTGTCCACAGTTGAGGCTATTCGAGACGACGTGATCTTCGAAACGCACGCTCACGTGCACGATGCTGCTTTCGACGCCGACCGCGAGAACGTGCTGCAAAGGGCACGTGATGCTGGGATCGGCCGTATCGTCACCGTTGGGTGCGATCTCCGAGACAGCCGGCGCGCCTGTGAGGTCGCGCAGCAGTACGGTCTGGAGTGGTCGATCGGAATCCATCCCCACGAGGCCAAGGACGCGCCCCTAGACGTCCCCGCGGCGTTCGACCGGGCTATTGCGGCGGCTCCGAGCCCGCCGCTCGCCGTCGGTGAAGCGGGACTCGATTATTACTATCGGCATAGCGTCCCCGAAGCGCAGCAAACCGTGATGCGCGCGCAAATCCGGTATGCACGAGCACGCAAGTTTCCCGTCATCTTTCATCACCGGGATGCGTTTGAGGATTTCGTCCGCATCCTCACGGAGGAGTGGGATGGCGAGATGCGCGGCGTCGTCCATTGCTTCACGGGAAATGCCGCGGAGGCGACGGAGTTGGCGGCCTTCGGCCTGTGGCTCGGCATCGGCGGGATCGTGACGTTCAAGAACGCGCGCGCTTTGCAGGAGGCGGTAGGCGGCGCCGGCCTCGGGCGGATCGTGCTCGAAACGGACTGTCCGTACCTTGCGCCGGTCCCGCAGCGTGGACGGCGCAACGAGCCTGCCTACATCGTGCACACCTTGGAGACGGTTGCACGACTCCTCGGCGCCCCGCCCGCCGACGTTGCCCGCGCGACGCACGAGAACGCGGAGCAGCTCTTTAGGCGCTCGTGACGCCCGGGCGGCGCTGCGCGTGGCCGTCCATCGGCAACGCCATCTGACCGCGCTCCAAGTCATCCTCCGGGATGATCATTTCGGCTCTGCGCGGCGCGAACCAGAGATAGACGATAGGAACAAGCACCAGCGTCAAAACGAGCGAACTCGAAAGTCCCCCAATCACCACGGTGCCGAGCGAGCGCTCTGCCTCTGAGCCAGGATCGATCGCGAGCGCAAGCGGCAACATCCCGACGATCATTGCGAGCGTCGTCATCAGGATGGGACGAAAGCGTTCCAGTGCGCTCTCACGCACGGCATCGACCAGGCTCGGAAAGCCTTCGCGGCGGAGGCGATTCGCAAAGTCGACTAGCAGAATACCGTTTTTGCTGACGAGTCCCACCAACAAGACCGATCCAATGAACGAGAACAGGTTGAGCGTTTGGTGCGTCAGCGCTAAGGAGCCAAGCGCGCCAACCACGGCCACCGGGACGCTGAACATGATCACGAACGGCGTGCGGTAGCTGTTATAGAGTGCGACCATCAAGAGGTAGACGAGGATGACCGACAGCACGAGCGACGCGCTCATACCCAAGACGGTGTTGCGCACGGACTCCTGATTGCCGCCCGCAACGGGTACGACGGTAACGTTGGGCGGAAGGTTCAGCGAAGCACGTCGGCGGTCGAAAGCGCGCTGCACGTTCGACAGCTCTGCGCCTGGCGCCACGTTTGCGCCGACGTACACAACCGTGGCGCGGTTGATGCGGGTGATCAGAGGCGGTGTCGGAGCCTGCACGAGGTGCGCGACGTCGCCGACGTGGGCGATCGATCCGTCGCTCGCACGGATCGGGATCGCACCGAGTGCAGAAAGACGCGTTAAATCCGTCTGCGGATAGATGACTTGGACGTCTTGAAGTCCATTGGATCCGGTGAACTGCGTCGCGATCGTTCCGCCGAACGCGGCTCGGATCGCGCTGGATGCCGTTCCAATAGAAACATCCAGCGCACGAGCGCGGTCGCGGTCGAACTCGACGTTGACCTGCGGCGAGTTTTCTTTGACCGATGAGGTGACGTCGACGGCTCCCGACGTTGCCGCGAGCGCGGAGTAAACGCGCGCCGCATACGGCGTCGGATCGCAGTTTGAGCAGGAAACAACCTCGTCGATCGGTTGCTGTATTCCGCCGGTGGTACTCGTCGCCGGAATAGCGACCACGTTCGCGCCGGGAGCGGCTTGCTTTGCGTCTCGCTGCAACGTCACGGCCCAATCAGCCGTCGACCGGTGGCGGTTCGGGCGCAAGAACACGTGGATTTGACCGACCGCGCCGTCATTGATATAGCCGCTCAGGTTTCCCTGATACGCGCCGGCCAGGGCCGTCTCAGAAGCGAGGTCCGGTATACGGTCGACGACCCGTTCCACCGCGAGCGTACCTTCCCGCGTTTTCTCGAGCGGCGTCCCCGTTGGATACGTCACCGTGACGAACAGTTCACCGCGATCGACCGCCGGGATGAATTCGAAACCGACGAGCCCGAGCGGGATGAGAAGCAAGGCAAGAACGAGCGAGACCGCCGAAATCGCGATCACCGCGGTGCGGTGCTCCAGCGCCCATTCTAGCGCGCGGCTGACATACCACTGGCGTGTCCGCTCGAAACGCGTGGTGAATGCCTCGATGACCGGCCACGGCCGCCACGACGAGAACAGCGACCAGCGGCCTGCGAGTGACGGCGTCACCGTGAACGAGACGAAAAGCGACGTCAGTGTCGCCACCGTCACCACGAGTCCGAACTCGCGGAGTAGCAAGCCGACGCTTCCGGGCAAGAACGAAATCGGAAGAAAGACGACCACGTCGACGAGCGTGATGACCATCGCCGCGACGCCGATCTCCGTTCGTCCGCGGACCGCCGCTTCTTCGGGCTCTTCGCCTCCCGCGGCGTGCCGTTCGACATTTTCTAGAACGACGATCGAGTCGTCGACCAAGATTCCGATGATGAGCGTCATGGCGAGCAGCGAGACCATGTCGATGGTGAAGTTTGCCAGTTTCATGGCGCCCAGCGTCACCAGGAGAGACGTCGGGATCGAAATCATGACGACGATCGCGTTGCGCCACGACCTCAGGAAGAACAGCATGACGACGCCCGTGAAGACGATCGCTTCGATCAGCGTCCGGACGACGTTCGTGAGCTGCTGCTGCGTGTAGGTCGCCTGCACGTTGAGGACGCTAAACTGCACGTCGGGATACTGTGCCCGCAAGCGCGGCAGCATCGAGAGCACTTGCTGGGACGCCTGTACTTCGCTCGTGTTGCTGGCTTTCTGAACGTCGAGCTCAATCGTCGGTTGCCCGCGCGTGTATGCGTAGACGCGTTGCGTTTCGAATCCGGAGTAGACGTTCGCGACATCGCCAATGCGCAGCAGGCGAGAACTTTGGCTCCACGCGTTGATCGTGCTTCCGGTCGACGATGTTTGCGCCGTCCCCGTGACGCCGAGCAGCAGGTCCGCGACCGAGGCGGGCGTTTGCACGTCTCCTCGGATATCGATGTTCGTCTCACGGTTCGAACCGTAGATGACCCCTCCAGGGGCGCGAACATTGTTCGTCGAGATCGCGCTCGTCAGGTCGGTCAGCGTAGCACCCGATGAGGAGAGGCGCTTTGGGTCGACGTTGACCTGTATCGACGGAGTGACGCCGCCATTCGTCTCGACGAAGGATACGCCGGAAAGCTGTTCGAGCGACGGAACGATCTTATTCGACACGAGCTGTGACAGATCGCCGGGCGAGATCGTCGTCGAACTGGCCGTGAGGGACACGATGACGGCCTGGCTCGGATCGTAGATCGAGATCGTCGGCGTCTGCAGGTCACTCGGCAACTGACGCTGCCCGTTCTGCACGCGTCCCTGCACCTGCACCAGGTCGGTATTCACATCTGAAGAGAGGCTAAAGCGCGCGACGATGGTCGCCTGGCCCGGTTGAATCGCCGTCTCGGTCGTTTGCAAGTTCGGTGCACCGGCGATTTGGTCTTCGAGCGGACGGACGATTGCATCGCGCATTTCAGTCGTCGAAGCGCCAGGATACTGCACGAGGACCTGAATCGTCGGCACGTCGTAGTTCGGAAATTGCTGCTTGACGAGCGACATCGCGGCCAGCGTTCCTGCAATGGCGACGAGGGCGCACAGCACGGTGACCAAGGTGGGACGGCGGACGAAGATGCGCGTGAGACCCATCGTTAGGTCCTCGACAACACAGCGGCGGGTTCCGCGACCGGCGCTTCGAGCGGTTCGCGTTTCGCGGGCTTCTTGAAGCGCGGTGCCAAGCGTACGAATACGACAGGGACGAGCACGAGCGTGAGCAGCAGCGAACTCGAGAGTCCGCCGATGACGACGACGCCCAGTGCCCGGCGGGAG
The DNA here is from genome assembly GCA_019241305.1 of Vulcanimicrobiota bacterium. Lineage (GTDB taxonomy): Bacteria > Vulcanimicrobiota > Vulcanimicrobiia > Vulcanimicrobiales > Vulcanimicrobiaceae > JAFAXE01. The sequence continues at coordinate 14,365 of JAFAXE010000007.1, read as the reverse complement.
CCCGCGCCCGGCTCGAGCGCCAGCGCGATGGGAAGCATGCCGGCAATCATCGCGGCGGTCGTCATCACGATCGGCCGAAAACGGATGTGCGCCGCTTCTTTGATAGCGACGATGCGATCGACGCCCGCGCGGCATCGTTCGCTGGCCAACTCGACGAGGAGAATTCCATTCTTGCTCACGAGCCCGACCAACATCACCACGCCGATCATCGAAAAGAGGTTCAGCGTCTGATTCGTCAGCGCGAGCGCCCCAAGCGCACCGACCGCAGCGACCGGTATCGAAAACATGATGATGAACGGCAAGCGATAGCTATCGTACAACGCTACCATGAGCAAATAGACCAGGAGGAACGACAGCAAAAGCGCCGAGCCGACGCCGCTCATGGTGTCGGCAAGGTTTTGTTGTTGTCCACCGGCGTTGGGACGAACGATGACGCCGCTCGGCAGATTGAGCGCGGCGAGCTTCGCGCGGAAGCGTCGCTGCACGGTGGAGAGCGCCGTGCCGTTCTGCACGTTGGCACTCACATGAATGACGGTCTGACGATTTGTCCGTGAAAGAAGCGGCGGCTGCGGGTCGTTGACGATCTTCGCGACGTCGCCAATGTGAGCGAGGCCGCCGGTCTGCGTTCTGATAGGGACGGCGGCAACGTCGGCGATACTCGTCTGAGAGCTGCGCGGATAAATCACCTGCACATACTTGGTGCCGAACGCGGTAGCGAACTGCGTCGCGAGGGCGCCCCCAAAAGCGGTGCGCACCGCGCTTGCGGCGGTTGCGATCTGTACGTTCATCGCGCGCGCCCGCTCGCGGTCGAACTCGACGTCGATCTGCGGAGAGAGCGCCATCACGGAGCTGTTGACGTTCACCGCTCCCGGCGTTTGCAACAGCGCTTCGAAGACTTGGCGCGCATAGGGAGCGGGGTTGTCGTCGCTCGAGGTGATGATGTAATCGATGGGCTGCGCGTTTCCGCCGCCGCCGGCCGTCGATGGAATCGCCGTAATCGTTGCACGGGGGAATTCACGGTGAGCGCGCGCACCGAGGATGCGCGCGACGCGGTCGGTGGACGCTGCCCGCTGTTCGAGCAGGAAGATGCGGATTTGGCCGGATGATCCCAGCGCGGTCGAGCCACCGAACGATGCCGAATACTGACCCGCAACCGAGGTGACGCGCTGCACCTCCGGCATCGGCGCGATCTCGGCGGAGAGGCGGGCAATGGCTGCGTTGGTGACGGCAAGCGGCGTCCCGACAGGAAAATCTACTTGCTCGAAGATCTCGCCGCGGTCGACCCGCGGCATGAATTCGAATCCGATCACGCCGGTGGGTACGAGCGCGACGGCGGCGACCGTGAGCACGAGCGAGGCGCCCGCAACGACGAGCGGGTGCGCGAGTGCCCATTCAAGCACGTGCTCGACGTAGAAGCGCCGCACCCGTTCGAAACCGGAAGCAAAAGCGCGGAGCGGCCACGGTGGCCGCCATTTCGAAAGCAGCGACCAATTGCCCGCGAGCGACGGCGTGATGGTAAAGGCAATCGCGAGCGACGTGAGTGTCGCGGCCACGACGACGAGTCCGAACTCGCTCAGAAAACGGCCGACGATCCCGGGGAGGAAGGCGATCGGGAGAAATACGACCACGTCGACGAGCGTGATGACGACCGCGGCATTTCCAATTTCGGACCGACCGAGAATCGCCGCCGTTTGCGGTGCCTCACCGTCGTGATAGTGCCGCGTGATGTTTTCGAGCACGACGATCGAATCGTCGACGAGAATCCCGATGATCAGCGTCATCGCGAGCAGCGAGACGGTGTCGATCGTGAAGCCGAAGAGCTTCATAAGGCCGAGCGTAATGCCAAACGACGACGGGATCGCGATCAAGACGACGATCGCGTTGCGCCAGGAGCCGAGGAAGAACAGCATCACGATGCCGGTGACGATGATCCCGCCGAGCAATGTCTTGAAGACCGCCGTGATTTGTTGCTGCGAAAAGTCGGCCTGGACGTTGAGGACCGAGAAGTCGATGGCAGGATATTCGGCGCGCAAGCGGGGCAACGCGTTTTGCACGTTCCGCGAGACCGCCACTTCGCTGGCTCCGCTCTGCTTTTGGACGTTGAGCGTGATCGCCAGTCGACCGCCAATGTACGAGTACGTACGCTGCGGCTCGTAGTCGTCCACGATTCTGGCGACGTCGCGCACGCGGAGAAGCCGCAAAGAGACGCTCCACGGGTTCAGCGTGGAGGCGTTCGTGGAAGCTGCAGCACTTGCAGCTGACGCGGCGGCGGATGCACCAAGAGAGAACACCGACGGCACGGTCGCTTCCGTCGCGTTCGGCGTCACGGAAACCGCGCCCGCCGCAAGAGAACTCGCCGCAAACGGATAGGGCGTTGCGCTCGTCTGCGGCGGGGGCGTGGCGATCGGGACGAACGCCGTCGTGCTCCCCGTCGAAGCGCTCGATTGGGCAGACCCTGACGACGCCCCAGCCGAGGTCGCAGAAGTCGACGCAAACGTCGCTTGGGGTGCGGGCGTTGCACTAGGCGTCGTCGTTCCAGAGGTCGCGGTTGTAACCGTTTGCGATGCGCTCTGCGAAGCGATCGTTTGCTGCGACGTGCTCCCGGCAGAGGATGGACTCGAAGCGGGCGCGGGCGCCGAGGTCACGGCGTTTGCGCCTGAACCGGATACCGCGCTCGCGCCTGCGTTCGCCGCCGATGGTAGGGTGCTCGTCGTCACGCCTGTCGGTGCGCCGCCACCCACCCCGGATGCGACGTTCGGTGTCGCAACGATCGTGGCGCCGCCACGCGGACCCGAACGCGAGCCGTACTGAGCGACCGCCGATCCCGAAGGCCCAGTCGTCACGCCGACGTTGCCCGTGACACCTCCGACGACGAGCAGATTCGCAACCGCATCGGTGTTCGTCACGTCACCCCGGACGTCGATCGACGTCTCCCGGTTGCCGAGGTACGCAATGCCGCCGGGCGCGCGCACATTGTTCGACGAGATCGCCCCGACGACGTCGGCCGGAGTCAACGCTGCGGATGAGAGCTTGCTCGGATCGACCTGAACTTCGATCGCTGGCGTCACGGTGCCGTTCGCATTCACGTTCGCGACGCCATCGATTTGCTCGAGTTCGGGGACGATGCTGTTGGTAACGATCGCCGAGAGTCCCGCCCGCGACAACGACGAGGAAGAAGCGGCGAGCGTCACGACGTTGGCTTCGCTCGGATCGAACGATCCGATGAACGGCGGTGTAAGGTCAGTCGGTAGCACGCCACGCGTCGACTCTACACGGCGCTGCACCTCGACGAGATCGGTCGTCTTATCGGAACTCAAGGCAAAGGTCGCCGTGATCGACGCTTGGCCTTGCTGAATGGAGGAGGTGAGGTGATCCAGGTCCGGAGAGCCTGCGATCGCGTCTTCGATCGGCTTGACGATGGCATCGCGAATTTCGGTCGGCGAACCGCCAGGATAGGAGAGACGCACCGAGACCGTAGGAAAATCGATGTTCGGAAACTGCTGTTTCACGAGCGTTTGGTACGCCACGATCCCGACGAGCGCAATGACCGCCAATAAAACGACCGAAAGCGTGGACCGCCGAACGAAGAGGCGGGTAAGTCGCATCCTACCGATCCGCTTTCGGGTTCACTACCGTTCGGAAATCTGGGTTCCGGGCGTAAGTCCCAACTGCCCATTCGCGACGATCGTGTCGCCAGGTTGCAGCCCTGCGACGATCGACGTCGTGCCGTCGCTCGCGACTTCGCGGACGTGAAGCTCCCGCGCGACGCCGTTGCGCGGTGCGATCAACGAGGTGTGCGTATCATCTAAAAAGGCGCTCGTCGGTATCGCGATGCCCGTCGTCGAGGGAAGATCGATCGTACCGGTGACCGGTAAGCCCGAAACGAGACGCGCGTCGGGATTCGCGAGGTCGATTTTGACCGTGAAATTCGTTGCGCCCGGCGTCACTTGGCCCAGGACGGCGACAACGTCGCCGCGATAGGCAGCGCCGGAGGTTCCACTCACCGTGACGGTCGCCGGCGAGCCCTGCCGGATCTTGAACACGTCGGCACTCGAGGCGTTCAGCATCGCATAGACGTGGCTCACCTGCTGGATCGTGAAGATCGTGCGCCCTCCGGGGTACTCACCCTGATTGAGATTCCTGTTGACGATGACGCCGTCGACCGGCGACGTGATCGTTGCCTTAGCGATCTGCGTGCGAACCTGATCGGAGGTAGCGCGGGCCTGATCGACCTGCGCATGAGACGCCGCAGCGTCGGCGCGCGCCGATGCAACGTTGGCGGCCTGCAGTCCCGCATTTCCGTTCCCGTTCACCTGCTCGTTGGTGAGGGACGATTGCAACGAGGCCTCCGCTTGCGCGACCGCTTGCGCATCGTTGCGCACGACGGTTTGTTGTTGCTGTACTTGTTGCGCTGAAATGTAACCCTGTCCGACCAGTTGCTGGTCGCGAGCCAAATCCGACTGCGCTTGCGCCAGCGTCTGCCGCGCTTGGGTCACTGCGGCGCGCGCGGAAGAAACTTGATTTCCACCCTGACCGATCGACAGCCGCGCCTGATACTGCGCCTGCGTGACCTTCGCGTCGTTCGCGGCGGCGGTCCGAATGGCGGCTTCGACGTTCTGCTCGTCGGCGGCAAGTTGCGCGCGAAGGTCGGCCGTATCGAGGACGGCCAGCACCTGGCCCTGACCGACGGTGTCGCCTTCCTTTACCAGCACGCTATCGGCCGGCTCTGAAAGCGAACTCGAGATGCCGACATTTTGCAGCGGCGCAATGACGCCAGCGATGGAGAGCGTGGGCCGCACGGTGCCTTGTTTCGCGACGGCGGTGGGAACGGGTGCCGGTGTCGCGGGAGCGCCTCGGCTAAATCCTCCGCGCCGACCTTGGCCGCCCCCTCGCGCGCACGACGCAAGCAGTACCGCGACCGCGATGGCTGCGGCGAGTCGAGAAAAATTTCGAGGATATCGGTGCTCTTTGCTCATCTGAAAGTTCGACGCAGGGCGCCTTGCGGAGATTCTAGCCCTGGATTCCCAGATAACCATGGGAACGGTCTGGGAAGAGCCCTAGGCTTGTACCCCCTTGGGAAGAGGCGCCGTCCATGGTCGGTGCGGGTAAGGGGCGGGGCGTTCGTGGAAACCGAGGTCAAAATGCATCGGCTTCCGCCGCACCTTCGGCTCGTTGCCGGACGAATGTTGCTGGCTGTCATCTTTGCGTGGGCGGCCGGTGCGCTGGTGGTCTCCGCATCGTTCTTGTGGACTCCGCGCGGTACGTTTGGATTGACTGCCGGATACGGCGCACGTGTCATGGCGGTCGCAGCGCACTCGCCGGCCGCAGCGGCCGGAATCGCTACGGGCGATCGGATCGACCTCGGCGGGACGCCCTTCGACTCGCGTCCTTTTCTCGTCGGCGTCACCGCTCCGTATCCGCCTGGCGCACGCGTATCGCTGCGTTTCTTGCACGAGGGCATCGAACGCAGCGCGGTCCTGACCGCGGTCAAAGAAGATGAGGACAACCCCACTCGCGTTGCGCTGGGCTTCGCGATCGTCAGTTCCATGCTTTTCCTCATCGTCGGTACGGGGCTCATCTTCTGGCGCGAGAGCGCTGCAACGTGGGGCTTTGGGCTTTACTGCCTGCTCACGAATCCGGTCATCGCGTCGCTGTCGCGCTTTCCGTCGGCCGCTGCACATTTGGGGTACGTCGCGCTGTACGATATCGTGCAAAACGTGGGCGTCGTTGGACTCCTCGTTTTTGCGCTGAACTTTCCCCGCGCATTGAAGCGGCCTTGGCGACGCACGCTCCGGCGGCTCCTCCCTGTCATTTTCGTGGTTCTGGCGGCCTGGACACTGTGGATCGATCTCGCCGTCTGTGTCTTCGGCATCCCCGTCGGACTGTCGAACCGTTTCTTGCAGCTGGCGTTCGGACTCATCGACGTCGCGGCGATCGCACTCATAACGGAAACGTATCTCGCCGGCCCAGTCGAGGACCGCGCACGGCTGCGCTGGGTGCTGATTGGTTTCTACATCGGGCTCCTCTGCAATTTCATCGGCAACGTGCTCCTTTATACCGCAAACGTCGTTCTGCCGCTGTGGCTCGACACGCTGCTCATCGCGCTGGTCGTGAGCCTCCCGCTCACCGTCGCGTACGCTGTCGTACGGCACCGTGTCATCGACACCGACTTTTTTCTCAGCCGCGCGATCGTCTATGCCTTGTTCACCTCCGTTCTGGTCATGGTGTTCGCGGTGATCGACTGGCTGTTTTCGCGGCTGCTCGCGGACTTTCGGCTGTCGCTCTTTATCGAAGCGCTCGTTTCAATCGGTGCCGCAATCTCATTCGACGCGGTGCATAAGCGTGTCGAGCGCACCGTCGACGAGCTGCTCTTCCGCGGGCGGCGCCTCGCGCGCGAACGGCTGGAGCGAGCAGCGCGCGCCGTGCGGCATGCGACGCTACCGTCTTCGATTGACCGCCTTATGGTCGACGAGCCGAAGGAGGCGTTGGGCCTCGTCTCCGTTGCGCTCTTCCGGCGAGAGGGCGACGGATTTCGCCGAGTCGCCGCCGATGGCTGGCCACCGGGAACGCTGGAGCGCCTCGACGACGATGACCGGCTGGTACTCGAACACCATGCGACCAACGACAGGGTCGTGCTCGCTGCGCTCCCTTGGAACCGCGACGGTCTCCCGCACGGCGTCTCCCATCCTTCGCTTTCGTTACCGCTCGAGTCGCGCGCGAGCCTGGAAGGTTTCCTGTTATGTAGCGGGACGGCCCACGGCGAACAGCTCGATCCGGAAGAATCGGAGTGGGTCGAGCAGTTGGTCAGCGCTGCCGCGACGGCATACGAGGAACTCGAGACCGAGCAGCTGCGCGAGCGCGTGACGTCGGCGGAAGATCAAGTACGGGTCCTCGGTGCGCAACTGGATGAAGCGCGGCGCGCCGCGGTTGCCGGGGCAAGTTACCTGCCAACGGCGAGCGCCGTTCCGCCGGGATGAGACACGCTCGTGTCGTCGTCCACGCCTGTTCAGTTTTGGTGTTGATCGCACTCGCACGTCCCGCAGCGATTCCGGCACAGGCGGCGGAATCACCGGTGACGGTTTCGACCACGACTGGTACGCTGCAGGGTACGTTGACGCTTCCGGACGGGGCGACCACGCAATGGGTCCCGGTTGCGCTCATCGTGGCAGGTTCCGGCCCCACCAATCGTGACGGCTCCAACCCGCTCGGCGTAACGGTGACGCCGTACCGTCTGCTCGCAAACGCGCTTGCCCTCCGTGGGATCGCAACGCTGCGCTACGATAAGCGTGGTATCGCGGCCAGCACAACGAGTGCACCGATTCCGAGCGGCGTAACCTTCCAGGCTTACGTCGATGATGTGGCGGCCTGGGCACGACAGTTACGAGCCGATCGCCGGTTTTCGCGGATCGTCGTCGTGGGGCATAGCGAAGGGTCGCTTCTCGCAATGCTCGCTGCGGCGAGAGCTCCGGTCGATGGCGTCGTCTCGCTCGAAGGCGCCGGTCGGCCGGCCGTCGACATCATCGTCGAGCAGTTGAAAGGGGCCGGCGCGCCGGAGACGTTGCTTGAGCGGACGCGGCAGATCGGTGAGGCGATTCGCGACGGCAACGATCCGGGAGCGGTGCCCGACCAACTTGCGCCGTTATACCCCGCGTACTTGCGGAGGTACGAGCGGGAGTGGTTTTCCATCGATCCTGCGCAAGCCGCAAAGGCGGTGCCTGCACCGCTGCTCGTCATTCAGGGTGGCGCAGATATTCAAGTGAACGCCGCCGATGCGCACCGGTTGGCCGACGCGCATCCCGGCGCGATGCTTCGGATCATCCCGAAGATGACGCACGTTTTGCTCGATGCGGGCGGAACGGATCGCGCCTCCAATATCGCTACCTATACCGATACGTCGCTACCGCTCGACGCCGCGCTCGTCGATACCATCGTGGCGTTCATTTTGCAAACGCCGCTGCCGCCTGCATCGTGACACGACGCTACGCTACATAGCGTACGCTGTCGTTCCAGTGGTCGCGAAATTGGTGGTGAAGAGCATCCGCGATTGCGCGGCTGTTGGTGCGAAGTCCCCAATCGAGTGAACCGTGGCCCTTGCCGGCCCACGAGGCGTTGGCCGAGCCGAGCCACGCCCGCTCGCCAGCGACGCAGAACTTCTCATTTCCGGTGCCGCTGTAGCCGTCCCCTATGCGAATCTCCACGCCGTTGCGCGCGAGCTGCCGGAGAGCCGCACGCTCACCAGGGTCTTTGCGACCGTCATCGGAGACGATGAGCCGTACGCGTTCGTGGCGTCGCGCAGCCAACAACAACTCATCTTCCACGGCGCTCGCGGTCGTGACCGTCTCGGTTTGCACTTCGAGCGTGGAACGCTTCGTCGACGAAATGAGGTCTTGTTCCAGACGGGTCGCGCCCACTTTACCAAGAGCCAAGTCCCGGCTATGGAAGGACGCGTCGCCGTCACGAAGCGCTGCTTTGACCGCCTTTACGTCGGCTCGACGAGAATCTACGATCACCGTCTCGGATCCATTCGCGGTCCAATTGCGGTCGTCGAAGTACGCCTTGCCGTCCACGACGGCCGCTTTGAGATGCTCGAGAGAGTCGGTTTGGGTAACGATGACGCGATGTCTCGTCAGCTCATCGATGACGGCAGCGTTCTTTTGGTCGATGTCACCGTGCGAATCTGAAACCGCTTTGCCTAAGCGAACGTGCACCTCGGCGCCGTTTTGAGCAGCGTGCTCCAAGGCGCTAACGATGTCGCTGCCAGCGTGCAGCGTATAGGCGCTCAGCGCGATGGAACGGCCGACGCCGATTGCATCGATCATTTGACGGGTCGAGGAGAGTCGTATGCTCCCTTTTTCGCTCCTCCCTGAAGCGTGACGGAGGCTCTGCAGCGGCTGGATGACCATGATTCTCTCCCGGGTGGCAGACGCAGCACTATCCCGCGCAAGGCATGAACGGCAAGGTCGCCTTCGGAAAAGCACGGGCGCCTTGGAAAAGTCCGGCTACGTCCGCGATATGTTTGCGGCCATCGCGCCTCGTTACGACGCTGCCAACCGCGTCCTCACCGCTGGAATGGACGCGCTCTGGCGCCGCCGTGCCGTCCGGGAACTGCGCGCACCGCTGGGCGCGACGGTGCTCGACGTGTGCTGCGGAACCGGCGACCTTGCCTTTGCGCTCGCGCGCTCGCAAGGGGAGCTGCGCATCGTCGCCGTCGACTTCTGCGAACCCATGCTGGACGCCGCGCGCAAACGTTCGCAGCGGGAGCGCGCCGGCGATCGCGTGACGTTCGTCCTGGCCGACGCGCTGGCGCTCCCGTATCCCGACGCCTCATTCGAGGGCGCGACGATGGGCTTCTCGATGCGCAACGTCATCGACATCGCTGGCACGTTGCGGGAGATTCGCCGCGTCTTGCGGCCAGGGGCACGTTTCGTGAATCTCGATGTGACGAAAGTCCGGAGTCGCTTCATCCGTCCATTCTTCGCGCTCTACTTCTACGGCATCGTGCCGTTTGTCGGAGGGCTCGTGGGCGGTTCCAAAGCGGCGTACCGCTATCTTCCGAGTTCGCTCACGAACTATCCCGATGCGGAAGGCGTCGCCGAGCGCTTCTCCGCCGCCGGATTTGGCGACGTCCGCACGGTCTTGCTCGGCTTCGGCGCAATTGCCATTCACGTGGGCACGGCGTGAGCGACGATCTCCAAACCCTGATCGAAGAGTTCTTCGCACGCGAGTTCAGGACCGACAACCCCGTCATCACGGAAGCCGTCAGGCGAATGCTCGCCGCCGGCGGTAAGCGGCTGCGGCCGCGCCTCTTGCTGCTGTCTGCGGAGGCGGCCGGAAGCGAAGCCGGCGACCATCTCGCGCTCGCTGCCTACATGGAGTTAATCCACGTCGCCACGCTCATTCACGATGACGTCGTCGACCGTGCCGACACGCGCCGAGGCGTGAACGCGACCGCCGTCGATTTCGGCAATCGCATCAGCGTCCTCGCCGGCGACTACCTGTTCGCGTGGATCTTTCGCGCCGTCACCGCCGACTATCCCCACCCGATTCCGCATGTGCTCTCGGCGACGCTGGCGTCGATCTGCGACGGCGAGGTGCTGCAACTGCGGGCGCTGGGCAATCTGCGCCTCTCGTTCGATCAATACGTCGCCATTATCGAGCGGAAGACGGCATCGCTCTTTGCCGCCTCAGCGGAATGCGGGGCGCTCGTGGGACACGCTTCGCCGGAGCTCATCTCAGCGTTGCGAGCCTTCGGCCAGGCGTATGGAATCGCGTTCCAAATGCGGGATGACTTGCTGGATGTCACTGCCAGTTCGCAAGAGCTCGGGAAACCCGCCGGCAATGACCTGCGCGAACGGAAAATCACCATGCCGATCATTGCCGCCCTCGAAAGCGGCGACGCCAACCTTCGAGACCGTTTGCAGCGTTTCTATCGCAGCGATGGCACAGTGGATGAGAGGGACCTCGGGGGTATTCTCGCAGCCATGTCACGGGCGGGCGCCCCGCAGCGTACCCGCGAAGCCATCGCCCAGTACGTCGAGAGCGCGAAACGGTCGCTGGCACCGATCGAAAGCAGCCCGGCCCGAGGCCGCCTCGCCGAGCTAGCCGACGACCTGATGCAACCGCTCTAGCGACGTTACGAGGAGACAACGATGTTCGGAAACCCCATGGAGATCGCCATCATCGCAGGAGTTGCGGTGTTGCTTTTTGGCGGGACGAAGATCAAGGATGTCGCGCGCAGCCTCGGTTCGGCGAAGAAAGAGTTCCAAATGGGACAAGCCGAGGCGGACGCGGAGGCCGAGCGAATTCGCGCCGAGGCGAGGGCCCGGGCCGAAGCAGCACGAGCGCAAGGACCCATCGACGCGTTCCCTGCCGAACCGGGCGGAGGCGGCGGCAACATTCCACCGCCTATTCCGGGTAGCGGAACGAGCCCGGTCGGCACGGGATACGACGGACCGCGCTGACCCAGTAGATCTTTGCGCCGCTCGTGATCGCCGAACGGACTCCGCATGTCGAGCGCACGGAGTCCGACTGGGACCAAAAGGAGATGCCGTTCACGGAGCACCTGCGGGAGCTCCGGAATCGTCTCATCCTCGCACTTGCGACGGTCGGTGCACTGGCGCTCGTGCTGTTTTGGCCGTCGCAGTTCGTCATTCTGTGGATGAAGAACACGTATTTGCCGCGACAGATCGCGTTGCACGCCTTCGCCCCGACGGACGTCATCTTCACCGAGTTTCGTTTCTCGCTCTACGGCGCCGTCGTGCTCGGCTTACCGGTGATTCTCTACCAAGCGTGGATGTTCGTCGTCCCTGCGGTCCACCCGCGAACGAGACGGATCGTCTACGCCTACGTTGCGCCGTCGATCATCCTGGCGGCTGCCGGCATCCTGTTCTCTCACTTCTTCATTATCCATCGTGTGATCTGGGCGCTCATTGCCATTACGGGCCAGGTAGCGCAGGCGACCTTCGGCGTGCAGCCGACGATGAACCTGATCTTGTTGACGTTCCTGGCCTTTGCGCTCGTCTTTCAGACGCCCATCATCATCGTCGCGCTCGCTCGCATCGGCATCGTCAACGTCGACCTGCTGCGGCGACACCGGCGGTTCATCGCCATGGGCATTTTGCTCTTGGGCGGCCTTTTGGCACCAGATGCTTCGCCGATCACGATGCTGCTCATCGCCGTCCCGATGTACGCGCTCTACGAAGTGAGCATCTGGATCATCGTCCTGCTCGAACGGTCGTGGCGCGGAGGAACCCGGCGAGCGTAACATCGTTCTTGTGAGCTCTACGGTGATCGGTCCGGCGAGTTCCGTGCGAGAGCAGTGGAACCAGTTCGTCCGCGACCTCCTGAACCTGTTCGCGAACGTGCTGTTCGCCGTCTCGCTCTTCGGCGTGTGGGGCTTGCTTACGCTGATCGGCGTCGTCGTAGATCAGGGACGAGATCCCAGCGACTACTTCGGTGCGTATCCGCCCGCCGTGGCACGCCTCATCCTGCGGATGCACTTCGACAACGTTTACCACAGCGCGCAATACGTCGGCATCATCGGTCTGATATTGACGTCGCTCGCGGTGTGCACGTTCAAGCGTGTGATCCCGGCTCGCCTACCGGCGCTGCGGCCGGTGAAGATCGAACACATGCCGTTGCATGCGGCGATTCTCGTTCGGGGAACGTACGCCGCGGTCCGGGAGCGCATCGACCGCTTCTTTTCCGAGCGCGGCTGGACGATCCGCAAGCGCGAATTCGGCGGAGTAGAATGGTCGTTCGCCGACCGTCATAATTGGGCGCGGCGCGGCGTGCTGGTGGCACACATCGGCTTCGTCATCATCGCGGCCGGCACGACGATCTACTGGGCACGAGGGTTTTCGGGGACGACGACCGTCCTTTCAGGGGCGGCGGCCACCATTCCCCAAACCGGCGCACGGTTGTTCCTCGACCGTTTCACGTACCGGATCGATCCGATCACCACGAAGAGTGGGATCGTGTATCAGCCAATCGACTACGTTTCGGACGTGCACGTCACCGGACGCGACGGGCAGAGTCGCGCGCTGACGATCCGCGTCAATCATCCAATCGACGTCGACGGGACGCTCGTTTATCAAGCGACGTATGGTTTCGCGGTAGACTTTAGGGTGACGAAGGACGGCATCCCGGTCCCCGGCATCCCCACGCGTCCGCTCGAAGAAGGTGCCGGGTTCGCCCTCGGGGACACCGGCCGAGCCATTCGTTATCATCAGTTCGTTGGAACGATCGATCGTACGAACGGGGGAATCGCCGCCGACCCGCGACCGAACGACGCTGGAGTCGTCGTCGACGTTTTCGATGGCGACCAACAGCTCGGAAGCGCAATCGTTCCGTTCGGAAAGAGTTTGGATTTAGGAGCCGGCTATCGGTTGACGCCGCTGCACTACGCACTGTATTCCGGGTTACAATATCGCTACGATCCCGGGATTCCGCTGGTCGGGATTGGAGCATTCGTCTTGCTCGCCGGTCTCTGCATCTCGCTGTACCTGCTACCAGCCCGCCTCTATGTGCGCATCGATCCGGAATCCGGCACATCCCCTTCGGCGCCGACGCGCTGGCGAGTAGGAGTCGCCGCCACGACCGTCAAGGGTTACGACGTCTTCGAAGAACAGTTTCGCGAACTCGTCTCGGCGCTCGAGCGCGACACGCGCACCGCGCCGGCGGCGTAAACGTTCGGCAAGCTAGAAGGAAACCGCCATGCCGCTCTCGCTCGATCAAGTGCTGATCCTCGTCGCAATCACAGCGTACATCATCAGCACGCTCGCGCTCTTGACGTACCTGTTGTCGCGTGAGCCGCTCGCGAAACGCGTCGGCGTGCCGTTTGCCTTCGTCGGGTGTATCACGCAGTTCGTCGAACTCGTGGTGCGTTACCAGACGTCCCACATCTGGCCGCTCACGAACCTTTACGGTTCGCTCTCCCTCTTCTCGGCGATGAGCGTTGCCATCTTCATCGTTTTTGCGTTGCGGTACGATCTGTGGTTCCTGGGCGGGTTCGTCGAGGCACTGGCGGCCGGTTTCTTGGCGTACGGTTTGACCTGGAATGAAGGATACTTGCCCCCCGTTCCAGCCCTTCAGTCGTATTGGATCAAAATCCACGTGCCGCTCGTCGTCTCGTCGTACGCGGCGTTTATGGTCGCCGCGGTGTGCTCGGCGATCTACCTGATCAAGTACTACTTTGAACGGTCGCTCGTCGGTGGCGCGCGACGCGCCTTACGCGCGGCGGCCGCGACTCCGTCGGGATCCGTCGGAATCGCCACGATGCAGCGGATCGAATCAGACGAAGCGACGATCGTGACCATCGGCGAATCGCCGAACATCGAGGCAGCGGCCGCGGCGGGAAACGTCACCGCGCAATGGCTCGCGACTCTGCCGTCACTGGCGAAGCTGGACATCATGACCTACCGCATCATCGCGGTCGGCTTGCCGCTGCTCACCGTCGGGATTATCACGGGCGCGTGGTGGGCCAAGGAAGCGTGGGGCGCGTATTGGCAGTGGGACCCAAAAGAGACGGCAGCGCTCTCTTCGTGGATCCTGTACGCCGCCTACATGCATCTCCACACGCGCAACGCCTGGCGCGGAGTTCGTTGTGCTTGGGTGAGTATGATCGGGTTCGCCTCGATCATGTTCTGCTACTTAGGCGTGAATATCTGGATCAGCGGCCTGCACTCGTACAAGATGTAGTCGTCCTTCGAGATCGTCGGTGCGACATTTTCATGTTAGGATGACGCAGCGCTTAGCGTAGCCAGCCGAACATCATGGCGAAGAGTCGCTGAAAAAAACCGGCGATGCCGGTGGAGCGGCGCTCCCGCCGCATCTGCGTGTTAAAATCTTTGATCCACTGTGGACC
>JAFAXE010000164.1 GCA_019241305.1 Vulcanimicrobiota bacterium | reverse complement strand
GACAACAGTCAGGGAAATGCGAGGGTAATCCTGGCCGTTACAAGCGGGGGTATTACTGAGTACTCCGTCAACGGAATGATCCGTTGGAGGGACTACCAGGGGCCCTACTATACGTATGACAGCACGCCGTCAGTTGCGAATTTTGTCGTATATGTTCAGTGTATGGGCGGAATTCTTTGTGCGCTATCCGAAGGCACACTAAGCGGAGAACCGACGGGAGGGTCCCTTCTCTATGCCGACAGTGTCTCGGGCTCGACCGGTGGGAGCTATGCAAACCCGGTGATTGCGAACGGGTACATCTACTCCCTCTGCACCGCGGCTGCCCTTGGTGGTTGTTCCAGCTTCGGCCTAGGGGCCTGGACGGTTCCGAATTTGTCCGCGTGCAGGCCCGGTGATGCTCGTGGCTTGAACCGTCGGCCTCCGCAACATGATGCGTTCGACCCATTTTGCGGACCAGTTCGAGGCCTGCAAAGCTAAAGTCCGATTTATCGTGACACTCGCGGATTTCCCATGACGCGGGCGACCTGCTGGGCAAAGCCCCGTTGACGTCACCGTCGACGTAGCCCCGGATAACCGGACCATCTGATACCGTGGGTTTCCAGGCCGAAGGCCGAAAGGAAGCCCAATGCGCAAGTCTCGATTCAGCGAGGCGCAAATCATCTCGACCTTGCGAGAGCACGAAGCCGGCACGTCGTTTGTCGATCTCGGCAGACGTCACGCGTGCATCCCAACACCGTCGCAGCTTGCAGAGCCAAGTACGGCGGGATGGATAGTAGCGAACTAGCCCGCTCTCGAGCGATTCGCCTGAGCTCCGGAAGAGCGCTTCGTGTACTAGCGGTCGTGGATGACTTTTCTCGCGAGTGCATCGCTCTGGAGGTCAAGTTCTCATTTTCCGGAGAACGTGTGTCGCGGATCTTCGATCGTATCGCAGATAAGCGAGAGCTGCCACCCACGATCAAGTCGGACAATGGCTCCGAGTTCTGCAGCGGCAAAATGCTGCAGTGGAGTGCGAAGACGGGCGTTGAATTGCACTTCATTGCACCGGGCAAGCCCAACCAGAACGCCGTGGTGGAAAGCTTCAACGGCCGCCTACGAGACGAACTTCTCAACGAGCATTCTTTTCCTACCATCTTCCATGCGGGGGCCGCAACGGAAGCTTGGCGCTCGGACTACAGCGATCGCCGCCCGCACACTACCCTAAACGGCATGACCCTGCGCGAATTCCTCGCAAAGCACCATCCCGCAAACTCACTGTCTCGGGTTGGCCGTATAATCGGGGCTACGTCGCCGTCGCGATGAGAAAAGGGAGCGCCCAGTTCAGCGCGTGGCTCGTCCAGCAGTAGACACACGGCATCCGTGTCACGAAGAGCAAGCTGTGGGCCAGGTACAGAGAGAATGCCGCGGCCGCAATGGACGCGGCGAGCGCGGCCCAGTGGGCGGGCGGCCAACCGAGCAAGGGAACGGCTACGGCAAGGGCCGCATAGTACACCAGTCCGAACGCGGAGTTTGGAAGGCCGGCGACCGCGCGAGCGCGAGGGCTCTCGACGACGCTCGGCTCGCTCAAGGCATGACGTGAGGCTCGTTGCGACTTTCTATACATGAACGCGGACAAGTAGAACCCGAGCGCACAGAGCGCCAGGATGGCGCCTCGCTGGATCATTCGCGTGGGGAGAAGCTGCGCCGGCGCGCCGAAGCCATCGTTGTCATCGTGGGATCCTTTTTAATCGCGGCCCTTGCAGTTCGCTACAAGTGGCGAATTCAGCGCGAACTCGCAGTCATTGGGCCGTTCGCGTATCCCTTAGCGGTCGCTCTTTTCACCGTGGTGGCCTCCGCGCCGTTTTCGGTGACGGATGCGCTGGCCATCATGAACGGCGTATTGTTCGGGCCGCTGTGGGGCTCGGTGGTAAACGGCGTCGGGATCGTTTGTGCTGCGATCGTCGGTTATCTCGTGGCGCTCCGAACGAGCCAACTCTTGGATCTCGATCGGCAAGTCGCTCGGCTACCGGGGTGGGCAAAGCGTTTCCGCGTCGGTTCGCCGGCGTTCTTGCTGACCGTGCGGCTCATCCCAGGCTTCGGAGGTACCCTCGCGACCCAAGTCGCGGCCGCCTGGCGCGTCCCCATGTTCGTGCACGTATGGACGATGTCGCTCATCGCGGTCCCCATCTGCACCCTGCTGGCGATTTTCGGCGACCGCGTCGCAGTCGCGGTCCACGACTATTGGCTGGCGCACCACCCTCACGTGCACATGCACTTCCCATTTCACCGGCACCGGCCGCCGCCGCTCCAGCGGTGAACGTCGCGCTGATCGATAGCGGCGAGGAACTCGCTGCCTGGTGCGCACGCATCGACTCGGCCGGCGTCGTGGCGCTCGATACGGAGTTTCACAACGAGCGTTCGTACGCGCCCCGCCTCATGGTGATTCAATTTGCCGTCGATGGTGCCGTGGCTCTCGTCGACGCGCTCCGTATCGCGGACCTGACGCCGCTCGCGCGCGCCCTCGCCTCGAAGGAGATCGTCGGACATGCGCTCGTGGGTGACCTGCGGATCTTCGTGGACCGCTTTGACATGCTGCCGCGCGCAGCATTCGACACACAGTTAGCAGCGGCGTTTCTCGGTTACGGAATATCGATCTCGCTCGCTGACCTCGTTCACGATATGGTCGGCGTGCGTTTGAGAAAGGCGCAAACGGTGAGCGATTGGAGCGCGCGGCCGCTCTCGCCGGCGCAAATCGATTACCTCGTCTCGGACGTGGCGCATTTGCTGCCGATGCGCGAACGTCTCATCGCGCGCTTGGAGGCTCGCGGTCGGGAAGCGTGGTACGCGGAAGAGGCACGCGAACTGACGGATCCGGCGAGGTATCGTAGCGACCCCGAGCGGCTGTATCTGCGGCTTCCCGGAGCAGCCCGGATGAATCGCCGGGAACTCGGCATCCTGCGCGAACTCGCCGTGCTCCGCGACCGCCTCGCGCGGGAGCGGGACGTTCCGCCGAAATACATCATCCCCGACGACGCGATGGGGACGCTCGTTCATCTGCGACCTCGCTCCTTTGTCGACTTGGCACAATTGCGCCGCCTCGATGTGGGCGCGCGCAAAGCCTACGGCGAACAAATTCTGGCGGCAGTTGCGCGCGGACTCGCCTTGGATGACGCTGACTTGCCGCAAAAACCGTCGCGGCCGCCAAGTCAAGATCGTGAAGCGATCGTGACGTGCCTAAGCGTGCTGACGAGTGCGATCGCCCGCGAACAAGGTGTCCCCTCGTCACTCTTAGCGCCACGCGGGACGCTCGAACGCGTTGCGCGCGAACTTCCCGCAACCGAGGAGGCTTTGGCGAGCACCTTGGATGGCAGCGCCTGGCGCACAGAACTGCTGGTGCAACCGTTGTACGATTTGCTGCACGGAAAGACTGCGCTTGCGGTGCACGGAGCCGAACGCGGCATGCCGCGCGTAGCTCGCGTGCCGCTGCCGGAGTAAGGCGGCCGCAGCCGAAGAAGTCCGCATGACCACGGAGCAACCGGACAGCTTTGGCGCCCTGCAAACCATGCGCGTCGGCGACCGGACCTATCAGTATTTCGCCCTTCCGGCGCTCGAGCGAGCGGGCCATGGAAATATGGAGCGCTTGCCGTTTTCGCTGCGCATTTTGCTGGAAAACTTGGTTCGCTTCGAAGATGGCCGGACGGTGACGCGCGATGACATCATCGCGCTCGCCGAGTGGGCGCCACGGCGAAGTACGCCGCGCGAGATCGCATTTCGGCCGGCGCGCGTGCTGCTGCAGGATTTCACCGGCGTCCCTGCAGTCGTTGATCTGGCCGCCATGCGGGACGCTATGGCCGAGATGGGCGGTGACCCGCGCAAGATCAACCCGTTGCAACCGGTAGAATTGGTGATCGACCATTCGGTTCAAGTCGATCGCTTTGCGTCCCGCGATGCGATTGCGGTGAACGCACGGCTCGAATTCGAACGCAATCGCGAACGGTATGCCTTCTTGAAATGGGGACAACGCGCCCTCGACGGACTGCGCGTCGTGCCGCCGGATACCGGAATCGTTCATCAAGTCAATATCGAGTTTCTTGCGCGCGTCGTTTTCGGTGCCGAGGCCGCGGGGCTCCAGGCGCCAGGTGGAACACCCGTCGCGTACCCTGACACCGGCGTCGGAACCGATTCCCACACGACGATGGTGAACGGCCTGGGCGTGCTCGCCTGGGGTGTCGGCGGAATCGAAGCCGAAGCGGCGATGCTCGGTCAGCCCGTCACGATGCTGATTCCGGAAGTCGTCGGCGTGCGGCTCTTGGGCAAACTGCGCGAGGGCGTGACGTCGACCGATCTCGTTCTCACGATTACGGAGATGCTTCGCAAGCACGGCGTTGTCGGCAAATTCGTCGAATTCTTCGGGCGAGGACTTTCCAATTTGCCCGTCGCCGACCGCGTCACGATCGGCAATATGTCGCCGGAATATGGATCGACCGTTGCGATTTTCCCCATCGACGACCAAACGCTGACGTACCTTCGCTTAACGGGCCGCACGCCAGAGCACGTGTCGCTCGTAGAGGCGTACGCCAAAGCGCAAACCTTGTTCCGCACCGACGATTCACCGGACGCTGACTATACCCACACGCTCGAGCTGGATTTGGATACCGTCGTGCCGACGGTTGCGGGTCCGCGCCGGCCCCAGGATCGCGTTCCACTCGATCGCGTGAAGGAGACGTTTGCGGCAGCGCTCACGGAGTGGCAGCAGGCCCGCGACCATGCGCGTTCGCCAAAGGGCGCGATTGCACGGCTCGAAGGCGAGGGCGGCGGCGGCACCGTGGTCGACCCGCACTACCGCGGTGACGACGAGGGTAGCGTTGCGGTGGCCGAGCGAGTCGAAACGCAACTCTCCGACGGCGCCGTCGTCATCGCTGCAATCACCTCATGCACCAATACGTCCAATCCGGCCGTCATGGTCGGCGCAGGTTTACTTGCGAAGAAGGCCGTGGAACTGGGCTTGCACCCAAAGCCCTGGGTGAAGACGAGTCTCGCACCAGGTTCCAAAGTCGTTACCGATTACTTAGAGGCCGCCGGCTTGCGACGGTATCTCGACGAGTTGGGCTTCCATCTCGTGGCGTACGGCTGCACGACGTGCATCGGCAACAGTGGACCGTTACCGGATGAAGTGGCGAACGCGGTCAGCGAACACGACATGATCGTCGCCGCGGTCCTTTCCGGCAACCGCAACTTCGAAGGGCGCATCCATCCTCAAGTGCGTGCGAACTACTTGGCCTCGCCACCGCTCGTGATCGCGTACGCCCTCGCCGGCCGCATGGACGTCGATCTGACGAACGAGTCGCTCGGAGTCGACAGTGCGGGGCGCAACGTTTACCTCCGCGACCTCTGGCCGAGTGATGCGGAGATTCAACAGACGATCGCGCGCTCGGTCTCGGATGCAATGTTTCGCCTGCAGTATAGCGACGTGTTCGCGGGTGATCCGGAATGGCGCGCGATGCCTGTCCCGCAAGGCGATCGCTATGCGTGGGACCCGTTCTCGGAATACGTAAAGCGACCGCCCTATTTCGATGGGATGCCGCCGGAGCCGGCGGCGCTTGCCGACATCGTTGGTGCGCGCGTCCTCGCGGTGCTGGGCGACAGCGTGACGACCGACCATATTTCACCCGCTGGTTCGATCTCGCGGTCCAGTCCGGCGGCGCGGTATTTGATCGAACATGGGGTCGAGCCACACGATTTCAATTCGTATGGCGCGCGGCGCGGCAATCACGAGGTGATGATGCGGGGAACCTTTGCGAACATTCGGCTGCGGAATGCCTTAGTGCCGGGCGTTGAAGGCGGCGTAACCCGACATCTGCCCGACGGTGAGCAACTCTCGATTTTCGATGCCGCTATGCGCTACAAGGCCGAAGGGATACCCCTAGTCGTGCTCGCCGGCAAAGAATACGGTTCAGGCTCATCGCGCGACTGGGCTGCCAAAGGTCCAGCGCTGCTCGGCGTCCGTGCCGTCATCGCCGAGTCGTTTGAGCGAATTCATCGCAGTAATTTGATTGGGATGGGGATTCTGCCGCTCGAGTACCGAGCACCCGATACG
>JAFAXE010000226.1 GCA_019241305.1 Vulcanimicrobiota bacterium | reverse complement strand
AGCCCCTGAAGCGGTTGCAAAGATTCGCATTTTCACTCCGCGGCGTGAACTCGATTTCGCGGGACATCCCACCATCGGGAGCGCCTACGTGTTTGCGCGGGACCGCGCGAGCGCGGGCCGCTTCGCCCTCGAAGAAAACATCGGATTGGTACCAATCGACATGGACGTCGACCATGCGGGAGCGACTCGTTTCTGGCTGACGACACCGCCGATCACCTTTCTCGGGTCGCGCCAACCTTCGATCTGCGCTCGGCTCCTACGGCTCTCGGAAGAAGACCTCATCAGCAGCGCGCCGCCACAAATCGTCTCAGCCGGTAGCCCGTTACTGTTCATCGGGTTGCGCAGCCCGGAAGCCGTCGATCGGGCGGAATTACAGATGCCCTATCTCGCGGAAGCGCTCGGCGATGTGGACGTGGTCGGTACCTTCATCTTCGCCCGTAAGAACCCGGCGTCCCAGACGGCGCTGGACGTCTACTCCCGCATGTTTGCGCCGCAGACCGGAATCCCCGAAGATCCGGCGACTGGCGGTGCGACTGGCCCGCTCGCGGCGTACATGCTGAAGTGTAACTTGTTACCGATGGGACGAGATCTCGAGTTCACGAGCGAACAAGGCACGAAAATGCGGCGCCGGAGCATACTGGCGCTGCGAATAAGCGCGTCCGCGGGCGAGCCGATCATCAAAGTCGGCGGCTCCGCCGTTTTGACCGGCGAGGGTACACTCTTTCTCGACGACACCTAACCCGTCTAAGCGGCGCGCAGTTGTTCCATGCGCGCCACTTGTGGCTTCGGAGCCAGCATCATCAAGGCGACGCCGCTCACGATGACGGCCGCCGCGATGAGCGTGTGCACCGCGACGTGCTCGCGCAGCAGCCAGGCGGAAACGGCGATGGCGACAACCGGATTGACGTAAGCGTACGTGGAGGCGAGCGTCGTCGAGACGTTGCGCATCAGCCACAAGTAACAGCTATAACCAATGATGCTGCCGAACACGATCAGGTAGCCGAGCGCCACGAGCGCGTGCGGCGTCAGCGAGGCCGCCGTCATCCGTTGGCCGGTCAGCGCCGCCAGAACGATGAGAATCACTCCCGCGACCAACATTTGCATGGCGCTGCCTTGCACGAGATCCCGTCCGCCGTAGCGACGCTGCAGAATGGACCCGAGGCCCCACGTCACTGCAGAAAAGATGACCGCCAAAGTGGGAAGCAGCGAGGTTTGTTCGATTCCGCTTGGCGTCAGCAGATAGAGCAAGCCCGCGAAGCCGAGCAGTAAGCCGGTGGCGCCCATCGCCGTCAGGCGTTCACCTTCGAGCACGTAGGCGAAAATCGCCATGAACACCGGTCCGAGCGCCAGATAGACAATGCCGACGTTGCTGGGCATGTACTGTAGCGCCCAAGCAAAAAGACCGTTGCCAAGCACCAGCAACGCCACGCCCACGATCGTCGCGCCACGCCACTCCGACGGCTTCGGGAGCGGTACGCGACGGTAGCGCACGAAACCCCACAACACCGCGCCTGCAATAAGGAACCGGATGCCGGCCAAGTACCAAGGCGGTAAGGTCATCACCGCGACGCGAATCGCCGGCCCCGTCGAACCCCACAGCACGTACACCGCGATGAGACTGAAGAGGAGAAGGCCGAGCGGGGATCGACGCATGACGGCTCTCTAACACGCGAGCACCTGCGAGCGTTGCATCGCGGCAGCGAATTGGCACGCGCCGTGCGAGCGGCGCTTCAGGATTTCAGCACTGGAAAAACTTGCACGAAGCCATCGACGATGAGCTGAATGGCGATGGCCGCAACGATGATGCCCATCACGCGACCAATCGCGTTGACGCCCGTCGCTCCTAAGACTCGCGTAACCCACTGCGAGCCGCGCATCGACACGTAGGTGATCGCCAGCACCGCAATTCCGATGAAGACGACGAAGAGAATCTCCGATGCGGGCTCACGCCGTTTGGAAACGAGCGCCACGATGGTGGTGAGCGCCCCGGGACCCGTGATGATGGGAATCGCCAACGGAAAGACGGACGGGTCCTCCGTCTGCTTCGCATGCGCTTCTTCATCGGGCGCCAGTTCACGGGTGCCGGTCTCTTTGGCGAAGACCATGTTGAAACCGACGACAAACAAGAGCAGTCCACCGGCGATCCGAAACGCCGGAAAGCCAATGCCGAGCGCAGCGAGCAAGGCACCCCCGATAAAACCAAATGCCAAAAGGATGACGAGTGCGACGGTACACGCGCGAAGCGCAATCGTTGCCTGTTCCGATGCCGTGTTCCGCGCGGTGAGCGTAGCGAAGGTTGCCGCGGCTTCGATGGGGTTCACCACGGCGAGCAGCGTGACGAAATCGTACAGAAGCTGCGTGCTCATTAGGTCCCACGTTTTGCGCCGCGACGCAGGCTCCCGCAGGGAGGCCGCGCGAGGGCGAGGCGGCGCGCGGAGGGGCAGCGAATCACGTGCTCCTCCTGTTTGGAGGAAAACCGATGTCCAGACGAGTGCTAGCGATTTGTGCCGTTGTCGTTTTCACGTTCGGCGGCTGTTCTGCGCGTAGCGGGACGCACGGACCCGCGGTCATCGAACCGCTACCGCTCCAGCGGCTCTTGCCGGAGGTCAAGCAAAAAGGCAACGGCGGCCAGTGGGTTCAGTTCCATCCTCTCACCACCGCCACACTGTATAGCGCTATCGTGACGGGGCCGGATGGCGACGTGTGGTTCCTCGACGAGAACGCTGCAAGCCTCGTGCGGATGTCGCTCAGCGGCGTCATCAAAGAGTTCAATCTTTCCCGTTTTCTGAGCGGTAACGCCGTATCGATGACGGTCGGCGCGGACAACAGGTTCTACATCGGCGATGAGTCGACGAGCATCGTCCGCGTGACGCAAAGCGGTGCGGCAACGACCATCCCGATTCCCAGCGGCGACAATACGGCGATCGACGGTATGGGGCTCGGGCCCGACGGCAACGTGTGGTTCGCCGAGTTCAGTCACATCGCGAAGGTGACACCGTCCGGCAAGGTGACGGAATTCGCGTATCCGCCCAGTCTCGGCCCAAATCAGTACGGCGGCGTGACGGCGGGCTCCGACGGGAACGTCTGGTTCGCCCAGTCCTCCGCGAACGCAATCGGCCGGATCGTGCCTTCGACCGGTACGATCACAATGTTTACGATTCCAGTTGGTTGCGCGCCGGCGCCGGTCGTGCTGGCCAAGGACAACAATGTCTGGTTCGTGTGCTTGACGACTTCACCGATGCTGGGCAGCATCACGCCGAACGGAACCATCACGACGTACTCGCTCGGCGGGACCTTCAACCAGAACGCGACGGAACAGTTTTGTGCCCGCGGTCCGGACGGCGAGCCGTGGTGCGCGAGCAACGACGACAACACCGTCTTCCGCGTCAACACGTCGTCGCACACGGTCACCACCTTCAAACCGCCGTTTGGCGCCGGGGTCCGGCCTGACGCACTGACCGCAGGTTCCGACGGAAACGTCTGGGTCGACACCGCAGGCGCCGAAATCGCCGTCCTCGTCGTTCACCCGATAAAGGTCACGCCGAACAAACTGTCGTTCAGCGGCCTGGGCCAGACAAAGACCCTATCGGTCAGTGAGAACGGCGCGACGAGTTGGACCGCTACCTCGAGCAACACCGCCGTGGCGACCGTCGCTCAGGGTAGTTCGAAATCGCTCTTCAACGTGACTTCGGTCGGGGCCGGCAGCTGCACCATCACGATCTCCGACGGCGCAGATAACAGCGTGGCCGTTAAGGTGACGGTGAGCTAACCCCCGCCGGCTGGGCCTTTCGCGAAACAACGACCGCGCGCCGGCGCGCCGGAGTGCGCTTGGGTTCTGCACGCTTCGCGGTGCGACGCATCGGCACGACCTTGTCGCTCTTGGTCGCTTCCTCGCCGAGAAGGACGCGCGTGATCATCCGCTTGCCGAACGCCTGCTCGAACACTTCTGAGATCTCTTCGACCGGCACGAAAGTCATGGTGTCACGCACCTCTTTCGGCACATCGTCGAGGTCGATCTCGTTGCGCTTGGGCATGACGATCTTGTTGATGCCGGCTCGTTTGGCCCCAAGGACCTTTTCCTTCACACCGCCGATCGGTAACACTTGGCCAGTGAGGGTAATCTCGCCGGTCATCGCAAGGTTCGAATCGACCTTGTGATTCGTGAGCAGCGAAGCAATGGAGGTCGCAAGCGCGATACCGGCCGACGGTCCGTCTTTCGGGACCGCTCCCGCCGGCACGTGAATGTGCAGATCATGCTTGGCAAAGTAGTCGTCCGGTAGACCAAGCTCGATCGAACGGGAGCGCAGGAACGAGACCGCGGCCTGGGCGCTTTCCTTCATGACGTCGCCGAGTTGGCCGGTGAGCACCAGCTTTCCCGAACCCGGCATCGCGGTCGTCTCGATGAACATGATATCCCCGCCGACCGGCGTCCACGCCAGGCCCGTCGCCACGCCCACCGAGGCCATCCGCTTTTTGACTTCGTTGTAGAAGCGCGCCTTGGAAAGATACTCGACGATCGTTTCAGGTTTGATGCGGGCTTTGAAGCGCGGCTCCTCGGCGATGCGGCGCGCCACCTTGCGGAAGACCGTGCCGATCTCGCGCTCCAGGTTGCGAACGCCGGCTTCACGCGTGTAGTCGTTGATGATCGTGCGCAGCGCCTGATCGTTGATTTGCGCCTGGGAGTCTTTGAGTCCGTTCGCTTCACGCTGCTTCTTCAAGAGGTAGCGCTTCGCGATCTGAAGCTTCTCGAACTCCGTGTAGCCGGAGAGCGTGATGATCTCCATGCGATCGCGCAGCGCCGGAGTGATCGTCTCGAGTTGGTTCGCGGTGCAAATGAAGAGCACGTGCGACAGGTCGAACGGCAGGTCGAGGTAGTGATCGCGGAACGTGTTGTTCTGCTCCGGATCCAGCACTTCAAGCAGCGCCGACTGCGGGTCGCCGCGGAAGTCGCTGCCGACCTTGTCGATCTCGTCGATCATCATGACGGGATTGCGCGTCCCGGCATCGCGCAACGCGCGCACGATCGTGCCGGGCATCGCTCCGATATAGGTGCGCCGGTGTCCGCGGATCTCGGCTTCGTCACGCACGCCGCCGACCGACAGCCGCACGAATTTGCGGCCCATCGCGCGGGCAATGGACTGTCCGAGCGACGTTTTGCCAACGCCAGGTGGTCCCACGAAGCATAGAATGGGACCGGTCAGCTTCTTCTTGAGTTTGCCGACAGCCAGGTACTCGACGATCCGGTCCTTGACTTTCTCGAGGTCATAGTGATCGGCGTCGAGGATTTTGCGCGCCTCGCCGATGTCGATCGCGTCGTTCGTCTCCTTCGACCACGGCAGTTGCACAAGCCAGTCGAGGTACGTGCGAATGACGCTGTACTCGGGCGAAGCCTGCGGCACTTTCGAGAGACGGTCGAGTTCCCGATCCGCTGCTTTGCGAGCGTCCTCGGGCATCTCGGCCTCGTCGATCTTTTTGCGAAGTTCGTTCGCCTCGGCTTGCTGCGGATCCGTTTCGCCGAGTTCGTCTTGAATCGCCCGCAACTGCTGGCGGAGGTAGAACTCGCGCTGGTTCTTCTCCATCTCACGCTGGATGTCGGACTGGATCTTGTGACCGAGTTCCACCACCTCGAGCTCCTTCGTCAGGAGCATGGTGAGCTTGCGCATCCGCTTCTCGGTGTTACGCTCTTCGAGAATCCCTTGACGGTCGGCGGTATCGAGCCGCATCGTCGACGCGATGAAGTATGTCAGGAGATTGGAGTCGGTGATGTTGTTGACTTCCATCTCCATCTCGCGCGGCGCCTGAGGAAGATAGCCCAGAAGCTTCTGGAACAGCGTGGCGAGGTTGCGGTGCATCGCGACCGACGACTCGGTCTCGACCGTGACATCCGGAAGCTCGTGAACGGTTCCCGCGAGATACGGGGTGGTCTTGGTGAAGCTGTCGATATGAAAAACGCTCGAGCCGGCTACGATGCAGCGCAACGTTCCGTCGGGCACTTTCAGCATCTTCTGAATCGTGCCCACGGTGCCGATGCGACGAACGTCGTCGGGACCAGGGTCTTCGATATCTTTATCTTTGAGCGCGACGAGGCCGATCTGCTTCCCTTCGCGCAGCGCCTCCTCGACAAGCGCGATCCCGGGCTTCTTCACGACGGCGAGCGGGATGACGGTGTTGGGAAACAGCACCGCATCCTGCAGCGGCAGAATGCCGAGAATCTCTTGGGTGGTGGAGCGTTCGACGCGGGCGGCCATCTTTAGGCGAGAATCCTTTGTACAGTCATTTGAATTTCGGTCCGGCGGCGAGGCACCGTGGCGGAGCGTGACACCGGCAACCGTATGGTTAACATACCGTCGCGGTATGATGCGGTTACATCCCTGCACTCGACGGCGACGGGCAAGTGGATTTTCTTGACAAAATCGCCGTATTCGATCTCCTTGAGGAGGAAGGAACCGCGGGCCGCGCGGTCGCGACGCGTGCGCCGGCCCAAGATGAAGAGGCAACGCTCTTCAACCCCAACGCGCAACTCCGCCGGATCGCTACCGGCGATCTCGACGTCAACGAAAATCGTCTCGCCGTCGTCGCTCAAGAAGACGTCGCAGTTCGGTTCGAAGCGCCCGGTACGCGCACGTCTCGCCAACTCGATGAACATCGCATCGAAATCGGAGAAGAACTCATCGTGGCGCACGGGGGTGCCCCTTCTTCATGTCAGGACCATCTGCACTCCCTACGACACCTCTCGCAGGCCGGCGGTTGCCTCGGCCGGTTGCTCGGACTAAAGCGTCAACAGACGACAGGCGACGCCACGCGGTACAGAGTCCCTCGATGGTCGTAGCGTTGTGCCTCTCGGAGCGTTCTGGCGGCGTGAGCCTCTGCGCCTCGAATGACGCGCCGCTCCTCGGCGTTGTCGTACCGTGCCAGACGCACGCGTTCGCCGTGGTCCAAGACCGACGGACGCGCTGCCGCATGCGCGCACTCGTGACCCAAGCCGAGCGCGGGCGACTGCTCGCCACCTTCCGTCGTGCGTAGGGCGCTCGTCGGATCCCACGCAATCGTATGGGAAGCGGGATCGTACCGGTCGTTGCCATTGTGAACGATTCTGAGGGTGTACTGCGTCCGCGAGTGTTCGACGCGCGTCACGACGCGCTCCATCGCAGAGTCGCGCCGCAAATAGCGCACCGCCGCCTCAAACGGACGCTCCGCATCTTTTGGTACGCGCAACGAACCATGGTATACATAGCTCACTGGACGGCGCGCCGCTAAGGACTCCAACATGCGACGCGGCGTCGTAAGAATGCAGCTCCGCTCGACGCGATCCGCCGGCCCGTCGATCGTCCCGTTCCCGTAGGGCCGCGACGCAATATCGGAAAAGAGCCGCGACAACGTGCCCCGCAGAGCGACCACTGACTCCGCGGAGGTCGCGGTCGGCACGTCGATCGTCACGTTGACCCGCATCGCCACACTCCAGACGTTTTATCACGCAGGAGCAGCGGAACGACAAGGCTTTGCCAGTATTACGTCGGCAGCGGACTTGGCAAGGACGTCGGTGGTGCGGCGCTCGGCGAAGGTTGCGGCGACGGGCTTGCCTTCGGGAAGCAGCCGTCGGGGGCGTTGATCGGCGGGGTCGTCGGCAGCGGCGGCGTCGTCGTCAGACCGATTTCTAACGGATAGTTCGAGCCCCCGTCCGTCATCGTCGTCACATCGAAGGTCTGGCTGCTTCGTGGGCCGAGCTGGTATGAACCGACCTGATAGCGCTGTGAGAGCCGTGCGCAGCCAACCTCCGTTAGCGTGCCATTGATGAGGAAGCTATTCCGAACGACGCCACCAATTGGTTCTTCGTACAGATAGACCGTCGCCGGCATATCCAGCGGGTTATTGACGTCGAACGTGAAGCGGTGCACGACGCCATAGTCTCCTGCGTCCCGGCCGGCATCGTTGGGATCGACGTTCGCTGGACTCTGCGCCCTGGAACCGTATTCCACCGTGGCATCGGGACCGCCAACCGTGTAGGCGATGATTTTGCGCTCGACGTCGGACAACGCAAACGTGCCGTGCCGGTTGTGGCCGTCCGTAGGCACACGTTGTGCACCCAGATACGCCGACGGATCAGCGTTCGGCGGAATTGCCATGACCGTCATCGTCACCGCAGTGCCGTTCAAGACGCTAAGGTCGACGGCTCCCGCTACGCCGTCGCCGGGAGCGAGTGGCGTGTCGCGCTGGAAAAACGGGGGGGTCGCTTGCACGTCGATGACCACACCTTCATTTTGCGGTTCAAGCAAGACGAAGGAACGAGAGACGGCGTGGCCGACGGTCATCACGTCGCGGTTTGGTCCAGCTGATGCTTCAACGACGTGAACGCGCGCCACGGCATCTGCCGGACCGGTGAGCACCACGAGAAAACGGCGCGGCGTACCGACGTTGGCATGATAGTAGTACACGCGCGTGGGCCGCTGTGCATCGATGGTGCCGCGAAACAGCACCCCGTCCGTCCGGATGTATTCAGGGTCATCGTCGAGCGCGAGCAACACCGGCTGCGCCGAAGGTACGTTGACGTTCTGCACCGACACGGCCACGATGCCTTGCACCGGATTCATGCTACCGCCGCTCACCGTGACCGGGACGTCGTACGTCGTCGAAAAGCCCGGCGCGAGCGGAACGAGTGACGGGATGGGCGTCCCGTAGCGTATTCCGGCATCTGCGCCGGCGACTGAGCGCAGCGCACGCCCAATCGCCGCGTTGATTTGCGCCTGGAGAAACGCGGTATCGGCGGGGCTTCCCGTCACCATCAGCGACACGCTCGCCGGCAAGAGCGTCGGAGGCGGAGTCGACGGACTCGGAGCGGCGCTCGGCGACGGCGCTGGGCCCGGGGTCGGCGATGCCGTTGCACCGGGATTCGCCGACGGGATTTCCGTTGGTGACGGCGTCGCGGGCTGCTCCTGAGCGAGCGATTGTGCGTGCGAGACGGAGGGGTAGGCGAGCAGCAAACTCGTACACGCGATGACGACGGCTTGGACGATCCGCGAGGGCGGCAGCACGCGCCCTCGTTGCCATTTCTGCCTTCGTCGTTCCTGGCTGCGCGCCTATGATGCTGCGGGAGCGCTAGCCTGGCGCGGGCCGCTTGTCGTCGAAGAAACAGAGTCTGGCGTCGATCCGCTTTCGTTGCAACGTCAACAGCGCGTAGGAGAACAACGGCTGCCGGCGCTTGTCCGTCGGCGAACCTGGGTTGAGGAGCCACATCCCGCCACGCGTCTCGCAGACGGGTATGTGGCTGTGACCAAAGCAAATCACGTCGACGTTTTCGTCGGCGAACGCCGCGAGCGCGCGCTGTTCGGTCGTTCCACGCCGCCCGTCGCCGTGCACGAGGCCGATCCGATATCCCGCGAGTTCGACGATTTTGCGCCGTCCGAAGCGCCGTTGCAAAGCCGCTCCATCGTTGTTTCCTGCTACCGCCTCAACCGGGGCGACGCGCTCGAACCACGCGACAACCTGCGGTTCGGTGAAATCGCCGAGATGCAAGAGAACTCGGATGCGTGCGCGGCGCAGGCCGTCCTCGAGTGCCGCCGGCAATCCCCGTCCGAAGCGCGGCATATGTGTATCCGAAACGACGCCAATGACCACGGCAAGCGTGTACCCCGCGGGGGAGCTCCGCTGCGGCGTGCGGGTTCGGGGACGAACGCCGCAGCGGAACCGCTGTGGGCGAGTGTTAGGGCTGAAGCACCTTCACTGTGTTGTCGTTGTCGTCGTTGAAGAAGATCTGCGTGTTGGAAGCACTGGTTCCCGTCGCCGCAATGCCGAACAGCGCGCCGACGGCGTGGTGATCGAGATTCCGCATGCTCACCACCGCGTGGCGAGCGGGGTTGAGCTCGATCAGGTCGTTATTGGTCGTGTTTCCGATGACGAGATTCCCGTTGAAGAGTTGCGCCATGCTGATGGGTGCGCCAAGCGGGCTTCCGTGGAACACCATCTCAGCGAGCGAGCCCGCGACGCCGCTGAAGGTTCTGCCGTTGTTGCCTACCGTGATTCCGTGCGGCGGGATCAATGAGACGTTATGGAAAGCGTAGACCGCATTGACGTCGCCATCCGCAAAGTACAGCGTATCGTCGGAGGCGTCGTACGTGAGTCCCGACGGTGCCAGCGCCGTGCCCGGTACCCCGTGGTTTACCGGGAAACCGCTCGCGATGGCTTTCATCGTGATGCTGTTCTGCCGGATGCCGAAGCGCACGATGCTGCCGTCCGCAGCGTTGGCCGTGTAGAATGCCGCAACGCCATATGGACCTTTGGTACCAGAAAATGCCTGGCCCCAGGGCTGCGCGAGCGGCGCTCCCGCAAGATTGGCAATCAAATTGCCGGTGGAATCGTAGAAGGGATTATCGTTAGCTGTAAAGGCAGCGGCCCAGGGAGCATCTCCGGGAGACGTCGCAAGCGCATTGCAACCCGTCAATCGGCCGTCCTGTACGAAGCGTTGCGGCGACGCGCCGGGCGTCGGATGCAAGAACACGATCGTCGTGCCGAGCCCTTGAATGTTCAGATTGTCGTTG
Organism: Vulcanimicrobiota bacterium; assembly: GCA_019241305.1. Taxonomy (GTDB): domain Bacteria; phylum Vulcanimicrobiota; class Vulcanimicrobiia; order Vulcanimicrobiales; family Vulcanimicrobiaceae; genus JAFAXE01. The sequence goes on along the minus strand of JAFAXE010000226.1, from coordinate 1,475 downwards.
AAGTTGCAAACGACCAAATCGCCTTGCGTCAAGAGGCCGCTCGTGCTCGGCGCGATCATGAGGCCGTATGGGTTTTGATCGCCATTTTGCGGGTCCACCGTCGAGCCGATGGTGACGATGTGGTGCAAATGGCCGACGACCGCTGCTCCGCCCGCGATCCCGGCGCGATGCACGGCGGCCACCGGGTGAACGCCGCCGAGACGCGGCGCGGGCATGGCCGCCGCTTGCAGCGACGACGCGCCGAAGCCGAGCGCCGCCAACACAAGCGCGGCGTAATGGGACTTCATCCGAGTCAACAAATCCTCTCTTTCCTCCCGAGCCGGTGGCTCGGCAATACCTGGCTGGGGGAGTCTCGCCAGCATCCCGGCCCTTCATGAAAAAAGTCTGAAATCGCGCGCCCGCACGAGCGGGCAGTGCCACCCCGCTGGCATATCGAACTGCGATACTGAGGCTATGCAGCGCGCCCAGGGCCAGATCGTTCTTTCCGCGTCAGACCTCAACGATTTTCTCGCATGCGAGCACCTCACCGTGCTCGAGCGTGAGGTAATACTTGGGGCGCTGCAACGTCCCGGCGACAAGCCGCAGCACGCCGAGATTCTGGCCCGCTTGGGCGACGAGCACGAACGCCGCTACCTCGAAGGGTTGCGCGGGAGCGGCCTTTGGATCGAAGAAATCGAGCGCGCGCGGGTCGACGGAGGGGAACGCCTTCAGGCGTTCCGTCGGCAAGCCGATGCGACGAAACGCGCGATGCAGGCGGGGGCCGCCATCATTTATCAGGCGACGTTTTTCGACGGCACGTGGCTGGGACACGCCGACATCCTCAGACGCGTCGAGGTGCCGTCGAACCTTGGCGAGTGGTCGTACGAAGTCGAAGACACGAAACTGGCCCGCTCCGAGAAACCGTACTTTCTCGTGCAGTTGTGCTTTTACAGCGCGTGCGTCGCCGAAATCCAGGGCAGGATGCCGGAGCACATGTACGTGGTTCTCGGCGACGGACGGCGTACCGCGTTTCGCGTTTCGGAATTCGCTCCGTACGAGCGGGCTTTGAAGCGCCGCTTAGAACGGCGGATATTCCATTCCAACGGCACTGCAACGTACCCGTATCCGTGCTCGCACTGCAACCTATGCCCGTGGAACGGACGCTGCGTGGAGCAGCGCAGGCGGGACGACAGCCCCATTCTCGTCGCCGGCTTATCGCGTCTGCAGGACCGTCGCCTGCGCAGCGGCGGCATTCTTACGCTCGAGGCGCTGGCTCAGCCGGATGTGGAACGGCCGGCGGATATCAAAAGTACGACCTTCGAAAAGTTGCGACGGCAGGCGCGTTTGCAATTCGATCAGCGCGTTGCGCTCGCGAAGGGGCTGCCGGATCCGTATCGCTACGAACTGTTACCGCCCGCGGCACCGGAGGAACCACCGCGCGGGCTGACGCTGCTTCCCAAACCGTCACCTGGCGACGTCTTCTTCGACATGGAGGG
>JAFAXE010000157.1 GCA_019241305.1 Vulcanimicrobiota bacterium | reverse complement strand
CGGTAGCCGGGCGACGCTGATTCCGCCCGTTCGATTCGCTCCGCTCGCCTCGAACGAGCCTTGCTGCTGCAGCCCAAGGGTGTTCGCGACGTGCCGGTCGATGAGTAAGCTTGCCGCGCCGGTGTCGAGCAAAAAATCGAACGTCTCGCCGTTGATGTGCACCGGGACGTAGAGGTGGTTTTGACGCTCGGAAATCGGTAGTGTCTGGGGCACCGGCATGTCGATCTTGCGCGCCGGCTTCACGTCGAACGTTCCAGCCGGCACCGTGGCAACCACTTGCACCGCCGTCGTCACTTGCGTCACATCGAAGGCGTGATCGCCGTTGGAAATAACTGCGTGAAAGGCAAAGCGGTGTCCGGCCACCGTGCGCCAGTCATCCAGGTCGATCGTCGTGCGCCCGTCATCCTCGTCGTACGCGACGCGCGCCGGCAGGCTGGTGCGGTCGTCGAGATAGAGCGTCTCCGTCTGACCATCCGGCGCCGTCACGTCGAGAACGCGTACGGTCCGCTCGCCGAGCCGCGCGCTGCCGCGATCGACGCAGCGCTCAGGATGCTCCGCGAACGTCCCATCATCGATGAACCGCTCGGTGCGCGAACGGCGCAGCAGGACGCCGGTCAGCTGACGCACCGCACCTTCCGAATCGCGGACATAGAACCGTTCGCCGTTGCCAATCACGATCTCGGCTCGCGGCCCCAGTTGCTGATCGTCTCGCGAGCGCTCACCGTCGCGCACGGAGCGGAACGTCCCCGTCAATCCTTCGCCGGCGAGCGTTCCGGAAACGATATACCGGGTCAGTTCGGGCGAGCCCGGGTCTTGAACCGCGGCGCGATAGCGTTCCAGCAGCCTCACGACGACCGGTGACGTCGTCATCGTCGAGGGAGCGGCTGCGGCGCACAACGGTACGACGGCGATCAGTGCCGCCGCCAAGACGGTACGCGAGGCCGCTTTCCTCACACCGCCTTCTTCGGCAGCGGCGTGCTTCGCGCTGCCGAGACGAGCGGGCACGGTAAAGGCCCGCCCTCCGTTCGCCCGAAGGCCGACTTCAAGGAGACTTCGCCGTCACGAACACGTGAGAGCAATCTCTTTCAATCGCTTCAGCGTTTCGTGCGGCGGCGTCGCCCCTTGTTGACAAAGAAAGGCCGTAATCGTGGGCTCCGCAGCGACGGCGCGCGCGAGGGCGTCGTCGTGCGCATTTGCAAAACCCACCGCGCGCAAGTCGCGAGTCTCTGCAAGCAAGGACAAGGCGGTGCGCACCGTGCTCGCGTCGCGTCGATGCTCTTCGCTGATGACGGCGTGCATCGTTCGGCTCGTGCTCGCAAGCACATCGATGGCAGGAAACCGGCCGCCGCGCGCCAGCTCGGCTGACAATACGATGTGACCGTCGAGCGCCGCGCGGGCGGCGTCGCTGAGCGGCTCACGCTCGTCCGCGCCATCGGAGAGGACCGTTGCAATGAGCGTGATGGAACCACCTGACGACGCGCCTGCACACTCCAGATACCGTGCCAGTGCCGATAACACCGTTGGTGGATAGCCCCCGCGGCCCGGCGGCTCGCGCAGTCCCGCGCGTAACTCGCGGAGCGCGGTAGCGTAACGCGCAAGGCTGTCGACGATCAGCATCACATGAAGTCCCGCATCGCGCAGCGTTCGAGCCTGCGCCATGGCGACTTCGGCCGCGCGCACGCGCTCCGCTGCGGGCCGGTCCGCGGTTGCACAGACGATCGTCGTTCTGGCGTCGACGCGCTGCAACCAGGCTGCAGCTTCACGCCCACGTTCGCCGATGAGCGCAATCACCACCGCGTCGCCTCTCGCTCCTTCGGCGATCGCCTCGAGGAGCATCGACTTTCCCGTTCCCGGTCCGCCAAAAAGGCCGATGCGCGCGCCCCTTCCAATGGTAAGAAGAGCGTCGAGCCCGCGCACGCCGGTCCAAAACGGTGTCGTCACGCAGAGGCGTTCTCCGGCATCCGCCGGTGCTCGAACGACGCGAAGCATGCCGCGTAACGGTGCACCGCCATCGAGCGGAGCGCCGAGGGCGCTGCATGCGCGTCCCAGCATGCTGTATCCGAGTGTGGCCGTCAGCGCGTCGAAGGACGTCTCGACGCGGTCACCGACCGCGACACCGCTGAGCGTCGCAAACGGTGCAACCATCGCTTCTTTGCCATCGAGGCTCTCGACGCGCCCGCGCACCGTGCCCATGCTCGTGTGCACGCGTACGCCTTCGCCCACACGCGCGGCCGGCAGCCGCACTGCCAGCAATTCCCCGACGGTGCGAACGACGCAACCAATCGCGATTGCCTTCATGCCATCGTGTGTGCCAATGCTGTCAACACACGCACGTTCAGCCGCGCATCGAGGCTGCCGTCGCGGAGCTCCACGACAAGATCGCCCGGAACAAGCGACGGATCGGCGCGGAGCGGGACGTCGCAAGTCGAAAGCCGATGCAGGTCGTCCGATGAGACCAGTAGTGCCACGGGCTCTTCAGCAGCGAGGCTTTTCAAAGCGGTTTTCACCAGCGCGGCAAGGTCGGCACTGGCGAGTTGCAACTCGCGAGCAAGTACGTCGCGCGCAAAGCTCTCGAGTACCCGATGCGACGCGCGCTGAAACGCTTCCGTCGCGGCCAACCGCGCAAGCGCAATTGCAGAACATAACGCTTCTTCGTGCGGACACAGCGCCGGCCCGTTGGACGGCAGCGCCGAAGGCGGCTTGTCCGGCTGCGCACGCTCAACAATCGGTTCGTTCGGCGGCTCGCCCAGCGCTATTTGCTTTGTCCGTGCCTCGCGCAGAAAATCGCCCAACGGTTGAAACTCATGGCCGTTCGAATTCAGGATACGCTCCGCGACCGTAACAGCACGTGTGCATCCCGGGCCAGCGGCGTCATGGGCTGGGACATGTAGCGTACGATCGCGCCACGCGTCGCGGGATCATACGATTCCAACACCGCGGCGGCGGTGGACGAGGAAAGCCCGCTGAGCACCGCCGCGACAGTATGCGGCGGCTCGTTCGACAGCGTAGCACGTACCTCTGCGGGCGACAGACCGTCCGCGGAGGCCCGGATACTGCGCAAGGCTGCGCGCGAGTTCAGCGACGTTGCGAAGTCGAGCGCGGGCCGCGCCACGATTCGAAGAGCGACGAGCGCACCGCCTAAGAACAACAGCGCAGGACCGAAGGAAGCGGCATACCCCAACATCGTCGTCTGCAGCGTTTCGGGTTTCTGAGCGATGCGGCGAAACGGAACAGCTTCGACGCTAACGGTGTCGCCGCGGCGCGCCTCGAGACCGGCTGCTGCAACTGCAATCTCGCGGATCTTCAAAGGATCCAAGCGGCGTGCAGCATCGACGAGGACCGCTACGGAGATGTGCTCCGTGGCGCCCGGCGCGAGCGACGTGCGCTCCTCGTGTAACGTACTCCCGTGATCCTCGGTCGCGGTCGACTTCGTGTAGCGCTTCTTGTCGTTGGCATAGCGTTCGTCGGCGTGGGACGCAACGATCGCCTGTGCACCGAGCGGTTCCCGGCGCGCATCGTGAACCTCGTGCTGACGGCCATCATAAGCGACGCGGACGCGAACGATCGTCGCGTCGCTGCCGAAGGCAGCGTCGAGTGCCGACTGTAACGAAGCCTGAAGGTCGACCGCCTCATTCGTGCTAGACGCGGTCTCAGCGAGCGGGACGCCACGGTCGTCGAGCAGTGCTACACGCTTCGCGTCTAAGCCCGAAACGGCGCCGGCAACGAAGGCCCGTATTCCTCCGAGTGCGTCACGAGAAAGCGTCGCACCGGGACGCAACGTGAGCCGCACGCTGGCGGTCGCCGGACGCGGCGCTTCATCGGTGAAGATGTTCGGCCGGTCATCGGCGAGCATGACTCGCGCATCCTCAATCCCCGCGACGCCGCGCAAGGCCAACTGGAGGTCTCCGGCCAGTCCCTCCTGCCGTTCCGCATCGAGCACCGACTGTGGGGTGAGCGGACCGGCTTTCTGCAGTGCTTCCTGCGAGGTCGCCACATGCGCATGCGGCACACCGGCCATCGAAAGACGCAGCAGCAAGGCGTTGCGCTGACGCGCATCGACGCGAACGTTGTCAGAAAGCGGCGTGAAGGCGACGTTCCACGACGCGAGGCGCTCAGCGATCTCTGCAACCTGCTCCGGACGCAGCGGCTCGGCAAACAGCGCGACGCTCGCGTCCCGGCTTAAGAACAGCGCAATCGCGACTGCGCCGCAAGCCGCCAGCAACAAACCGGCTGCGAGCGCCTTCCCGCGCGCCGGCAATGCGCGCAGCCGCTCGAACGCGGTCACGCTACACCTGCATGTTGACGATCGTTGAGAGGGATTGCGCGGCGCGCGACGTCGCGCTCGTCGCAATTGCCAACACGACGTCGGCTTGTGCTCGCTCTAACACGAGTTCTTGAAGGCCGCCACGCCCGTGCACGAACGCGGATTCCGCATCGGCGGCACGACTGAAAGCCCGGGAAGCGTCGTTGAGCGCAGCGGAAAATGCATTGCCGAAATCAACCGCCGAGCCGCCGTTCTGTTCCAGCGGGGTATCGGCCTGGAAGGCGCCGTTCGTGCCAGGAACGAGGGGCAGAGGCGTGACGGTCACAGCCGCCCCACATCGATGGTCCGTTCGGCAAGGCGCTTTCCCGCCTCGAACACCGACGCATCTGCTTCATAGGCACGTTGCGCATTGAGGACAGCGACCATCTCAGTGATCGCGTCGACGCCCTTTCCTGCCTCCGTCGTCGTGCCGGCAAAACGCACGAACGGCTCATCGCCTTCTGCCAACGAGGCCGCGTCGGGAAGACCTCCGAACGCCGAGTCGTCGGCGAAGCGAACCAATCGTCTTTCGCCATCCAACGACGATCCGATATCGCTGAAGTTGCCGAGCTGTTGAAATGCTGCGCGGGAGGCGCCGCTATCTTGAAGGTCGGGTGTTGTCATCGGCGGGCCGTCTTCTTCCGTTGACATCGGCGCAACGATAAAGCGTGGCACGAGCCGGTTAAACTCCGTTCCCGTT
>JAFAXE010000137.1 GCA_019241305.1 Vulcanimicrobiota bacterium | reverse complement strand
ACGGTCGCCTATGATGCCGTTCACGGCGTGTGGCTCGCCGAAGTCTTGCCGCTCGTTTCAACGACGGGACAGCAGCCGGTCGTGGCGATTTCGAAAGACGGCGTCGCGTGGGGTCCCAAGCCGGTGAAAGTCGCGCCCGACAATGGCGATTTCATCGATAAGCCGTGGATCGTTTGCGATAACTGGAAGACCAGCAAGTACAAGGGACACTGCTACATCGAAGAAGATGACTTCACGGCTGGGGACCAAGAGTACATGCTCACCTCGACCGACGGCGGGAAGAAGTGGTCGACTCCCTTTGCCGTTCCTGGGCTTTCCGGTGAAGGCGGGCAGCCGCAGGTGCAACCCGACGGCACGGTCATCGTCTGTGACTACGACATTTCGACGGCGTCCATCGCGGCGTTCACGTCCACCAACGGCGGTAAGACGTGGGGCAACGTCGTGACCGTTGCACCCGTCATGTTCCACGGGCAAGGGGGCGCCGGGATCCGCGACGCGCCGTTGCCTTCGGGTGCCATCGACGGTGCCGGCAAGTATTACATCTCGTGGGCCGACTGTTCGTTCCGTTCGGGATGCACCGCGGACGATATCGTCTATTCCACGTCCACCGACGGCACGACGTGGTCGCCGGTGACCCGCGTTCCCATCGATAAAACGACCAGCACGGTGGACCACTTCATTCCAGGATTGGTGATCGACCCGACGACCTCGGGGTCGAAGGCTCACATCGCGCTGGATTACTATTTCTTGCCTAATACGAATTGCACAGGTTCGGCCTGCAACTTGATGGCAGGATACATCTCGTCGACGAATGGCGGAAAGACGTGGTCGAAGCCGCTGACGCTGGCTGGACCGATGAAAGTCACCTGGCTCGCCAACACGAATCAGGGCTACATGGTCGGAGACTACATCGCAACGGCGATCCTCAACCACCTCGGTCGTCCGGTCATCGCAGCTGCCACCGCGCCGAAGGGGACGGACCTCAACGAGTTCACGGCAACGTCGTCCGCCGGGCTCCCGGCAATGATGACGCCATTCGAGAACAGTTCGTTCGGCGACCGGCCCGTTTACCGCGTGCGCAACCCGTTCCAACGGCTGGGCGTTCCGCCGCCGGCCATCTAAACGCGACGCGTTCTCTGTTACGCGAGGTCCGCAAGGGTGGCAACGTCGTCGTTGCCACCCTTTTCTTGGTTGCCGCTTCGGCCCGCGCCGCCGCCGCCGATCCGCCCATATGCGCGTTTGGCCCGGTGTCGGTTGCTGCAGCCCCGAGCGCGGCACCAAGTGCCACGCCAACACCGGAACAGGGCCGCCTTCGCTTGCACACCTCGGCGGCCGTGGGGTTCGTCGACCAAAGTACCGCCGGCCCAGGGCAGGTGCCACCTGAAGGCAGCGGATTCATTGCGGGTTCGCCGCTTGCGCCGAACACGCCGTACGATCTCCTTTCCAGCGCACCGCTCGTTCCAGGAATCGCGGCGGTCGCGCAACTCAACTCCGAGGCGACCTATCGGTTTCGCTCACTAGAAGCGAGCGCGACGTTCGGCGCCGAATCCGTCAACGGAAGCGTCACCAACGCCGCATACTGGAACGAGAGCCTTCTGCCGACGCTCGATCCGCACGTCGGCTCCCACGCTCTCCCGTATCGTGTTACCTACCCGACGCACGCTGGTGCGGATGATGCACACGTCACGCGGCTCTCGCCCTTGTGCGGACGTGTCGCCACGAACGACGGCAATCTCGTGCTGCGCGGGGGCTGGTTCGATCTGGCGCAAACCGACCGTTTCGTTTTCACGCAGCCTGCGCTCGTGAACGTGAATCCGGCGATCGCATACGCGCCGGCGGAGACGCTTTCACCAGGGCTTCCCGGGAGCGATACCTGGGCCCCGGCGCGCACGGCGTTACCCCTTCACGGGCTCGACATCGTCGCGAAGCGGGGCATCGCGACGCTGGAAGTTACGGACGCCGCACTCCCCGCGTTGGCCGGCGACTCCGCGCGACTGACGCTGGGATCGCTGGTCGTGGATCACGGTGACGGAACGCGCTTTTCGGCTGAAGCGCTGCATCTAAACACCGGCGGGGCCCCGTTTTCTGTGACGGTTCCCTTTGGGGCGATGCCGCGATTCGTTGTCACGCCCCAAGGCGTCTTGCCGACGAGTTTCCTCAGCGGACAACAAGAGACCGTTGCCGGACTCCGGGCTGCCTTTCACGTTCCATCGTTCGTCGGGTTGGACGGCGTTCTGGAGCTGGGGCGTGCGTGGTACGATGCCGCACCAGTCGTGCGCCCAGGAACGCAAGGAACCGGCGGTTACGAGCGCGCTGAACTCGCCGCACATCGAGGCCGCGCGACCGCCTCCCTCGACTGGTTTCGGATGGAGCCGCGCTATGCGACCGCAATCTTGCCCTACGGTGTGCCGGAAAATCAGTGGAGTGCCGCGTTCGCCTGGCCCGGACAGTGGCTGAAGTCGACGTATCAACTCATCGATAACAGCGCGCTCGGCGTGAATCGTCAGGGATACCGGTTACGCTACTTCCTCGACGGTGGGCCGCTGGAACTCAGAGCCGAATATACCGATCTGCGGCAAGTCGAACCGGAAACGCGCGTCACGGCGACGCAGGCGGGTTTCGTCGACGGCTTTTACCTGCCACAGTTGCCGACTGCCGCCACGCTCGGACGGCAAAAGCGCTACGGCTTGTGGAGCGCCTGGCATGCCGGTTTCGGCGACGTCTGGATCGATATCGTGGACGACACCTTGTACCGGCCGTTCTTCGCACTGCACCCACTCGACCGCGTTTCGTACGAGGTGCCGCAAGCGATGCTGACCGTCGCACCGCATCTCTCGAAGGCCCTCCACGCCGCGGTCGGCTATGGGCGCTACGCTGCCAAAGGAACGTTTGCCGAACCGATCGATTTCGCGCAGCGGCTCTTCTTCGCCGGTTTGCAAGTACAAGAGACGCCACGCGAGGCATTGCTCGTGACGTACCGGCGCACCACATTCTCTGGAATTACCACAGACCCGGAGTCGCCGCTGTCACCGAACTTTACCGGGTCGGGACTCATCGTCGAGCAGCGCCTCCGGTTTTAGCACCGCGCGCGTTAGGAGAAGGACGCGGCGGGGCAACACCTCAGCGAGGTGTAACCATGGCAGGTGTCGTTCAACGTCGCGGCAGAGCGAAGCTCGAGCATTCGGCGGCAGACTTTCTTCCCAGCGGCACGTCACTGCGCGCGTTGCGTGAAGCGGCAGCGCACTGCCGCGGCTGCGATCTTTACAAAGATGCGACGCAAACCGTGTTCGGTGAAGGAAGTGCGCGCGCCAAAGTGCTGTTCGTCGGCGAGCAGCCCGGCGACAGCGAGGACAAAGAGGGACATCCATTCGTGGGACCGGCGGGAAAGTTGCTTAGCAAAGCGCTCGAGGAAGCCGGCATCTCACGGAGCGACGCCTACGTGACGAATGCGGTGAAACACTTCAAGTTCATCTGGCGCGGTAAACGGCGCATTCATCAAAAACCGCGCCGCATCGAAGTGCTCGCGTGCACCCCCTGGCTCGAAGCGGAGATCCGTCACGTGCGCCCGCGCGTCGTCGTCGCGCTTGGCGCTACGGCGGCCCAAGCGCTGCTCGGTTCGAGCTTTCGCCTCACCGAAAACCGCAGGCACTTCGTCGAGTCGCCACTCGCGCCACGCGTCATTGCGACGATTCATCCCTCGGCGATTTTACGCGCGCCGGACGACGCGGCACGCCGCCGGGAAATGGCCGAGTTCGTCGAGGATCTCAAAACGATCGCACAGGCGGTCGCGGCGTAGCGCAAACCCTTTAGAAATGAACCAGGACGTCGACCTGTGCATCATCGGCGCAGGGACCGCAGGCTTCGCCGCGGCTCAAACGGCGCGCCAAAGCGGACTGCGATTCGTGCTCGTCAGCGGGATCGGCCCGCTCGGCGGCACGTGCATCCGCAGTGGATGCATGCCGGCCAAAACGCTGCTGTCGTCGACGGAGCGGCTCGGGCAAGTGCAAGAGAGCGTCGAACTGGGCATCCAAACCAACGACGTTCATGTCGATATCCCCGCGATCATCGCGCGCAAGCGTGAGCTCGTCGAGTATTTCGCGGAAGATCGCGTCCACGAACTCGAGCATTATCCGCTCGTTCGAGGGATCGCCCGTTTCGTGGCCCCGGACACGATCGAGTGCGACGGAAAGCGGATTCGCGCCGAGCGTTTCGTGATCGCGACGGGCTCGACGCTTCGGCCACCCCCGATCACCGGGCTGCAGCGGTGCGGTTTTCTGACGAGCGACGACGTGCTGAATTTGCGCAACATTCCCAGCGCCGTCGCCGTGTTAGGCGGCGGTCCCGTCGGATGCGAATTCGCGCAGTACTTCGCGCGTCTCGGCGCGCGGGTCACGCTCGTGCAGCGTGAGCGCGAACTGCTCCGCAACGAAGATCCCGATCTCGCGCAGGCGATCGCCGCGGCGCTCGAAGCCGACGGGGTCTGTGTCATGACGGGCGTAGCGTTGCAGGAAGTCCGCGGGGGCGACGGCAGGTGCGTGCTCGCGTTCGGGTCGCGCAGCGAATGTGCCGAGACGCACGTCGACGCCATCGTGGTCACGACGCAGCGCGTCCCGAATATCGATGCGCTCGATCTTTCTGCCGGGGAAGTCGAAGTCCGTGACGGCGCGGTGCTGGTGGACGACACCTTACGCACGAGTAATCCGCGCGTCTACGGTGCCGGCGACGTCATCGGGCGAAGGTGCCTCGTCCACGCAGCCGCAGCGGAAGGGCGTGCCGCCGTGCGCAACGCATTTTCTGCCACGCCCCAGCCGCTTGACTTCGATCGCATCGAAGCGCACGGCGTCTACACGCAGCCACAGTTAGCCGTCGCGGGGATCGGTGAACAAACCGCTCGGGCACGCGGTTTTGAAATCAGGGTCGCGCGCGAGCGCTTCTCCGATGTAGGAAAGGCGATCGTCTCCGGCGAGCCGGAGGGTTTCATCAAGATGATTGCCGGCCAGGAAGGGCGGCTGCTCGGCGTTGGAATCGTTGCGGCGAACGCCATCGAGTTGATTGGAGAAGCGATGGCGTGGATCGACCGCAGCGCGACGGTGAGCGACGTTGCGACGCTTCCACACCTGCATCCGACAGCGAGCGAAATCTACGAGCGCGTCGCCCAAAAGTTGGCGAGTGAAGAACGGCGCCCGACGCCCTAGGAGAAGACCGCGGTTACAGGTTCGGCTGGCAGGACCTACTCTGTTGCGACCACTCCTCCTGAAGAAAGTAGGGGTGTTCGTTGATCACGATGTTCGAGCCATTGGGACCGAACGGTACGCCGAAAGCGAAGATGCAAATGTCGCCGATCTCACCGTTGTTGGGGTCGTACCAGGCGTTTAGCGTCGGGTCGGTTACCATCTCGTCTTGCTCGTGCGAGATGCTGATGATCGAGCCGTCGGACGCAACGTCGTTGTTCGGACTGATGCCGTACGGTGGATCGCAGCCGTTCAGGGCCCCCACGTAAGGAACGAAGGCGTAGACGACGGGCTGCGCCGCGTCGTGACGGAAATTGAAGGCGCTGTGATAGGCGCAAAAGCCGACGTTTTTGATGGCGCCCTTCGCCGTCATCACGAAAAACGAGGAGTGAAGACCGGGACGCCAATCGTTGGCGTCCATCGCCTTGAGGACTTCGTCCTGGATTGCTTCGTCCGTGATGTTCGCGGGGTAGGGCGACGTATCGGTCCAGCTGCCGCCGAAGGTCGATTGGTTTCGCACCTGTCCGTTTGAGCCGTAGTACTCTTTCGTGACACCATAGATCCGGCTGCCGCCGGCATCCGTCAAGAACTGGTCGAGAAGCGGCAGGTATTTGCGGCTCATGAACGTCCCGGTCGGGCGCCAATAGATGGCATAGCTGCGCGTCGTGACCTGAACGGGACCGCTATGAAACATCACTTCGAAATGCGGCAAATCGCCGCGGCGGCCATCGAACGGCGCGCCGTGATGGACCATCGGGCCGTCGAAATGGATCGGATAGTCGTGCGCTGCGAGCGCCCACCGCGGTGCCACCACCGCAGCGAGCGCTGCACCGACAACGAGGGTGAGAAGCCGTCTCAGAGCTTGTGGCCTCGGCCCTCGTGACAATCTTGCCAGATGACGTGCATGTGCACGCCGTGACGGCACTCCGAATCGTGATGGAAAAACATCGACATCATGGCGACCAGCACCGCGAGCAGCGAGATCAAGGCTCGGTCCTCCTACGAAGGCTCGAAGACGCTCGGCCCGAGAGCGCCAGGCAGGCTCTCGTGGTTCCCTGCCACCCCCCGCGGCGCCTTCGCTGCCTACGCGTATAGCACGAAAGTGCTATTACCGTCCGAGCGCCGCTGCTAGCTCCGCAGCTTGTGCACGCAGACGGCGCTCGCCGGTGATCTTCGCCGCGGCTTGATACGCCTGAAGTAAGGCAAACGGCGGTCCCTCCCGTTCGAGCCGTGCGACGGCGCCGAGTGCAAACGCGCGCGCGTCTTCACGGTGACCAAGCCCCGCAGCGCTCTCTCCCATCAAACGGAGTGCGGTGCCGGCGAGACGATCGCTGTGGATGCGCATGGCTGCCTCGAAGGCTGCTGCCGCGGCGGTCGCCGCACGAGAAAAGCCTCGCGTGGAGACGCTCGCTTGCGCTTCGGCGAGCCGGGAATAGATCGCCTCGAGGCTGTTGGGCGCCAGGACCTCGCGTGCGCGGCACGCCAGCTGCATCGCAGCATCGTGATGTCCCAGCGAGGCTTCGGAGATCGCGGCCACGTTGAGCAGCATCCCGTGTTGTGACGGAAGCGCGAAACGTTCGGCGATCGGCAGCACTTCGTAGACATAGCGCATGCCCGCGAGGTGGTCGCCGCGCAGCTGCGCATGCGATGAGAGCTGACACATCGCCTCGATAACGAGTTCAATGAGACCGTGGCGCTGCGCGAGGGCGAGGGCGTCGCCTAAGAGCGATAACACCTCGTCGGAACCTTCCGGCGCGTGGTCCTTCACGTTACCAAACGCGATGAGGAACGTGATCCGCGGAGCGAGCGGAACGTCACTCGACGATGCAAGGAACGCTTTAATCTCTTCCATGTCGGCGCGCGCGCGTTCCAACGTCCCCGACATCAACTCGCACTGCACTTGGCGCAACCGCGTCGTGACGAAGAACTCCTGCGCATCGGGCGAGCCGGAGCGCGACATCTCCGCGATCACTCGCTCGCTGCGCGCATCGATCTCGGACGTCTCCTTGGCGAGACCTTGAAACCAAAAATACGAGGCGCGCTGCATATCGAGCCGCGCTTGAAGCGACGCAGTTGCCGAACGGGAAGCGCCGTTGCTGTTGAGAAGCGCGCGCTGCGCTTCTGCCAATTCCGCTTCAGCCTCGGCGATCCGGTTGCAATTGATGAGGATGTCGACGAGAGCGCACCACGACTCGACCTTGCGCCGGATTCCTTCGGCCGAACCGATCAACTCGTGCAAAATCGCTTCCGAGCGCTGCGCTTCACCGGCGAGCCGGAGCGATTTGGCGCGTGCCAGCTCCAGCTCGAAGCGATCCAGCGAGACGCCGCTATGAGCGGGATGGCCGAGCTTGCGCGATGATAAGAAGCGAGCCAGATATCCGGCTGCGTTCCGCCGCTCACGATAGAACTGACGACGTGAAAGTGCCAGCTCGGCCGCGACCAGATCGTGCGGCTCCTGGTTCAAGTCACAGCGAACCAGAATGGAATACTGGCGCTCGCGACGTTCGGGATCTTCGTTCGAATCCGCGCGCAACTGATCGGCACAGGTGCGAACCAGCGCAAGCAGCCGCGATTGCGCATTCTGGGAAAGCGGAATGGAGCCGTCCGGTTGCCCGAACAGTGAGGAAACGAGGGAATTTCCCGAAAGCGCCGCGGGATCGTGCAGATGTCGCAGCACGTGCTGTGCTGCGAGCGCGGCGCGGTCCGCGGTCTTGGGCACCGTTCTCGCTGTCCCTCTCATATGCGGCGCGGCTGGGAGGCGCATCGACCGTTCTGCTCCCCGTTGTTCCCGCCGGCGCGGCGGTCCTCCCAAGCCGGTTTTGTGCGCCCGCATTCGTGCCCCGTAAAGAGGATTATGGGTTTCGTGTCCGATATCGCCGTAACGCGATGGCTACGCAAGGTAAACGTTCTGCCCGGTCCGGCGCGATGAGAGGCGCCGGCAGAAAGAAAAACGGCGGCCGCAAGGGCGGCGCAAAGCGAAAAGGCGGACGCCCCTTCATCGGCAAGGTTGCGCGCGTGCACATTTCGCTCACCGTAACGCCGCAGACTCAGGCTGCCTTAAAGCGTGAAGCGCGACGGCGTGGGATGAGTATCGGACTTTTGGTGGACGATCTTACCGAGCCGTTCAGGCGCCGCGGCGCATAACGCGTCCTTCGCCCTTTCGAGAGGTAGGGCGGGCGATTAGCTCAGTTGGGAGAGCAGCACCTTTACACGGTGATGGCCGGCGGTTCGAGTCCGTCATCGCCCACGCCGCCTTTTGCGGCCGCGCGCTTCTTCAACGCCTTTGAGCGAAGCGAGCGGCAGTAACTCTTCGTCGATTGCCGCAAGTCCGAAACCTACGACGCAGTCCACAACGTCGCGGGCCGATTTATAACACGGGGCCGACTCATCGATTGGGGCCTGGTCATCGTCGTTGACCAACACTCCCGCGGCCCGGTACTGCTGCTGAATCTCGTTGCGATCGAGATGCGTTGCCGCGTAGCTGCGCGAGAGCCGCCGTCCTGCCCCATGATTGACGGAAAAAGCGCTGAGTTCCGCGCGAGGTAACGCGTGCAAAATGAAGCTGCGATCCAAGTTGCTACCCGGGATCAAAATCGGATGGCCACGCGCTTCCCACGGCGTTCCGACGAGCGCCGGATGCCCGGCAGGAAACGCGCGGGTCGCGCCTTTACGATGAACCCAGACATCGCCGAACGGTGGAACGTCCTCGCGCTGCACGAGGTTGTGGCTGATCTCGTACACGATTTGCAGTTCGCCGGCGAACACGCTGCGGAATGCGTCGGCAACCTGCTCGAGAATGACGAGCCGGTTGACGATGGCGTAGTTTCCCCCGGCGGAGACGGCGTTCTGATAGCCGCGATAGTGTGCTGAAGCCGGCGTAAAATAGCCGAGGTCGAGGTCACGCGGACCGTTGCCTTCGGCCTGCGCCAACCCAAAGTAGTTCGTCGCGAGTCCGTGACCGAAACCGCGACTCCCGGTATGGATTTGCACATACAACGTTTGGGAGTGCAGGCCAGACTGCAGCTCGATATAGTGATTCCCGCCACCCAAGCTTCCCAACTGTGCGCGGCCTCGTTCTGGGCGCCCGCGGCCGCCCCACGGAACGGTCCAGTCATCGTCGACCGGCAAGCGGTCGCGTTCACAGTGCGTTCGCGCGACCGCAGTGCCGTACGCTTCTGCGTAGTATTCTGCTCCGCCGCGAATCAGCCGCTCGAACTCCGCGTCTGATGGGCGGAGCGTCCCCGCGCTTCCCGCACCCATGGCGACGCGAGCCATGACGGCGCAGTTGAATGCGCGCCGGCGTTCGGGAGTCGCCGCCTCTGCAGGAATCTGCGAACGGGCTGCAATTATTCCGCACCCGATATCGAAGCCGACGGGTCCCATCGCAATTGCGCCGCTGGGAGCATCGGTGAGGATCACGCAGCCGACAGGGACGCCGTAGCCGGTGTGCACGTCCGGCGTAATCACGACCAGTACCGTGCCGGGGAAGCGCGTCGCATTGTTTATTTGAGCCCCGACTTCTGCATCGACCCCAGCGAGCAATTCAGGCGAGAGGAAAAGGCGCACCGGAACACCGCCGGTCCGCTCCGGCGGGACGACGTAGAACCCGGCATCGTCGCGCTCGAGGTGCGCATCGAAAAGCGGCATCGTACGTGTTGGATCTTCGGACGTGGGAGCAGAAAGTGCTCCTGCGATTCTGCGCGTTGCGCTTCGGGTAGATGTTGCTACCGCGGGAGATCAGAAACGCCACGCGAAAGATCAAGGCGATAGGAGTGGGATGCGCCACATACATGTCGTCGCGCTGTTGGGATTCACCGCGCTGTGCGGATTGCGCGCTGCTGCACAAGGCGTCCCACCGCTCTTGCCGCAGCCGCCTCCACCCGCCGTGAACAGTGCGGCTGCGCGCGCCTTAAACGACGCGTACACAGCCTTGAACCGCGCCATGGTGCTCGATCCCGGCGCGGCAACGCGTGCTGACTTCGCATACCAATCGGCGCTTGCGCGCCTCCGTATGGGCGATGTGGCAGGCGCCCTTGCCGACGCTGCGCGCGCTCAAGGACTCGCTGGAGCGGCGCCGCCGCTCGCGCCCGCCGTTTCACGAGCCCTGACGTTCCCTCCCTCGCAAACCTCCGCCGGGCTGCGGAGCGGAGCCGCACAGGTGCAGGCACTCAGCGCCGCGCCGCTACCCCCCTACATCATCACTGCGCGAGACGCGGTCTTAAAGGCAGCGAACTGCGGAGCGGACACGAGAAAGGCGTCGGCGCATCTTCGCGATGCAATCGACGCCTACGTGAGCGGTGATGCGGCACGCGCCCGCAGCGAAGCGCGGTCCGCAAACGATGCTACATCCCGGTCATCGGCTTTAGCTTCGGGATGTCGCCACACGAGACGTACGTCTTGAGATCCGACAGCGACTTATGGACGTTGATCGCGAAGTCTCCGTTTTCGAGCGACGTCATCTTGAGGTCCTTGAGCGTCGTCGTCGAAACACCGTTCACGACACTAGATAATGGATACTTGGGAGCGGGATTGAGGTTCGCGCACGTTCCGGTGTGAATGTGCGCCGGCTGCGGCTTCGCCGAACCGTTGGAGATCGAAATCTTGACGATGACGTTCGTACCTTCTTGCATGAGCGTCGCGGTGCCGCTTTCATTCGAGCCGTTCTGGGCTTTCATCTTCACCTGGATGCTGCGCGTCGAGGTCATGCCCATGTTGGCGGAAAGCGCCGGGCCCAAACCGGCAAGAAGCAGTGCAGCCAGCGTCGTAAGCGCTGACGCTGCCTGAGTGGATCGTTTCATAAAACTCCTCGCTAAACGGTAGGATGAAGCTGTGGTAGAAGCACCCGCCATGCCTTTGAGATGGCGGTTGCTCGGGTTCTTGGCGCGCGCACGGTGCGCCCAACGTGTGGTACCCACTCGTCCAACGCGCGAGTCGGAGTGGCGGTTTGCCATCGTCGCCGCGCTCTGCGGCGCGCTTGCTCCTGCACTCGCTACCCCTCAAGCCTCCGTCGCCGCGCCGGCGCCTGCACGTGCAACTGCGGAGCCTTCGCCGGCGGCCGAACCGACCGAAACCCCGGGCCCGGCACCGTTCGGCCGGATGCGCTGGCGGCAACTCGGTCCGGCGGCAGGCGGAGGCCGCGTGACCTCTGTCGTTGGCTCCCCGAACGATCCGAAACTGTACTATATCGGCGCGGCAGCCGGCGGCGTGTGGAAGAGCGAAAACAGCGGCGCGACGTGGCGTCCCGTGTTCGATAAACAGCCCATATCATCGATCGGCGTCGTAGCGCTCGATCCCACGAGCGACGGAACGGTTTGGGCGGGAACCGGTGAAACGAATCCGCGCAACGACGTTACCTACGGCGGCGGCGTGTACAAATCGACCGACGGCGGTCGAACGTGGGCGCTGATGGGACTCGGCGACGCGCTGCAGATCTCTTCTATCGTCATCGATCCTCGGCATCCCAACACCGTCGTGGTCGGGGCGATGGGAGACTTCTTCGCAGATTCTCGCGCCCGTGGCATTTATCGGACGACCGATGGCGGCAAGACGTGGACGCAATCACTGTACGTCGGGCCGCGCAGTGGCGTCAGCGACCTTGCGATGGATCCGAAAAACCCGAGTGTGCTCTATGCCGGGGTGTGGGAATTCAGACGCCTACCATGGACCTTCGAAAGCGGAGGCACGGACGACGGCCTCTACAAGTCGACGGATGGTGGAGCAACCTGGACGAAACTGACGGGGCACGGGTTGCCCGCCGGGCCGCTGGGACGGATCGGCCTCGCGATCGCGCCGAGCGATGGGCGCCGCGTCTACGCGGTCATCGAATCGCACGAAGGGATTCTCTGGCGATCAGACGACGCGGGCGCAACGTGGCGGCTCGTTTCGTCCGACACGCTGGTCGATCAACGGCCGTTCTACTTTTCGCACCTTGCGGTCGATCCGCAGCGTCCCGATCACGTCTACGCCGTGTCCGAGATGCTCGCGGAAAGCCGGGACGGGGGCACGACGTTCAAAGAGACGGCGCGCGACGTGCACGTCGACTTCCATGCGATGTGGATTGCGCCAAACGATCCGTCGCGCATGATCGTCGGCGAAGACGGCGGATACGCTCTCACGCTCGATGGGGGCGCGCACTGGTCCTTTTCCCGCAATGTGCCGATCGGCCAGGTCTATCACGTCGGTTACGACGACCAGTCGCCCTATCGCGTCTGTGCGCCGCTTCAGGATAATAATGCGTTTTGTGGACCGTCCAACGCACTCGACCCCGAAGGACTCCCAAATGCAGCCTGGGAGCGTGTCGTTGGCGGTGACGGACAGTGGGCCTGGCCCGATCGCAGCAACCCGAATTTGATTTGGACCGACCTGCAAGACGGCCGGCTCAGTATCTACGACCGCACGGAAAGGCGCAATCAGTACATCGCACCGTACGAGATGACGTCGGCGGAGTCGTTCGAGATCGCCAAGGCGCGGTACCGCTTCAATTGGGATTCGCCGATCGCGCTGTCGCCCTGGGATCCCGGGACGGTCTGGTTCGGCGGCAACGTCGTCTTTCAGACGAAAGATCGTGGACGAAACTGGACGGCGATCAGTCCCGATCTCACGAGGAACGATAAGGCGCACCAACGGCCTTCTGGCGGCCCGATTGCTCGGGACGTCTCGGGCGCTGAATACACCGACACGATTCTCGACATCGAGGCTTCGCCATTGCGGCGCGGCGAGTTGTGGGTTGGAACGGACGACGGACTGATTCAACTCACGCGCGACGGAGGTCTGCACTGGCGCGACGTGACGCCACCGAACATCGCACCGGACGGCCGCTTCGAAATTGTTGCGCCGTCGGCGCGCGTCGCGGGGACCGCGTACGCCGTGTACGACCGTCACGAACTGGGAGATCGCGCTCCGCACGTGTTCGTAACCCACGATTGGGGCGCAAGTTGGGAAGAGATCGATAGCGGCCTGCCGAGCCGCGAGCCGGCGCGCAGCATTCGCCCCGATCCCCGCAACGCTCGGCTGGTGTACGTCGGACTGGAAAATTCGATTTGGGCGTCGTGGGATAGCGGTTTGCACTGGCGGAGTTTGCAGCTGAATCTCCCGCACACGCCCGTCTATGACATTCGCGTGCAGCCACGCTGGAACGATCTGTTGATCGCGACGCACGGGCGCGCGCTGTGGGCGATCGACGACATTGCTCCGTTGCAGTCGCTTCCGGCGGCCCAGGCAGCGGGCCAGTTCGCGTTCGCGCCGCGTCCTACATACGAATTTTCGGTGCACGCGGATGACGAAGGGCTCTACACCGACTTCGCCGGACAAAACCCGCCGGAGGGTGCACTGCTCTCCTTTTATCAGGCGCGGCCGGCAACCACGACGCCTTCGATCGACGTCTTCGATACGCGCGGCCGGCTCGTTCGACGGATCGCCGGGACTCGCAAGGTCGGTGAACGCGAGGTGCCCCTCGTCACCAACGATGCTGGAATCAATCGCGTCGTCTGGGATCTTCGCGAAAATGGTCCGGTGCGTTGGGCGGGTGCGGCTCGAGAAGAGTATCGCGGTCCGCGCGTCGGCGTGCAAGTTGTGCCGGGGTGGTACACCGTCAGCTTCGCCGTCGGCGGTGCGACCTTCACGGAGCCGCTGGAAGTGCGACCCGATCCTCGCTCCCATCTACCTTTTGCGCAACTACGCGCGAACCACGACTTCTTCGCGCGCGCGTTCGGTGAATATTCGCAGATCGACGCGGCCTTGAATCGTCTCGATAGCGTCGTCGCGTCCGGGACGCGGCATCTCGAAGCCGTGAAGAAACGGGGAGCAAATGCGGCCCTCGACGAGAGGCTGACTGCGACGCTCGAGCGGGCACATGCGCTCCGCGGAGAGCTGACCGCAGACTATCATAACGACGAAGATTCGATTCAGCGCCCGGGCGCGCTGCGCGAAGATCTGGAGGCGCTGACGCGTGGGTTCATCGCGGGAGTTCCGAACGCTGCTCTGCGGGCGTATGCCGTGCAAGTCGAGGGGCGCGTACGCGGTGCGATGCGCGACGTCGACACCTTTTTCGCGGTCGACGTGGCTCGCACGAACGAAGCCTTGCGCGGAGCGGGCTTCGGGCCGCTCGCCGACGTTCCGAATCCACCGGAACCGGCAAAGTAAAAGAAGGCGCCTCGGAGATCTTCCGAGGCGCTTTCCTGTTACACGTGGATCGATTTAGGGATTCGAATTGGGGTTGTTCTTCTTGTCGCCGTTATTGCTGGGAGGCTTACCGCCGGAGGCTTTCGGCTGTGCCGGCTTCGGCTGTGCGGCCGGCTTTGGCTGTGCGGCCGGCGGACGATGCGGAGCCGCTACCGGCGCGGGCCGGACGGGCGGTGCCGCCGCCGGACGTGCCGGCGGAAGCGCGGCGGGTCGTTGCGGAGCGGGATGGTAGACAGGCGGTGCGGGGCGCGGCGCAACTTGCGCTGGAGCCGCCTCGTGCCGGACCGCTGCTGGCGCCGGACGCGGCGCAACTGGGGCGGGAGCCGCCTCATGATGTACCGTCGCCGGCGGAGCTTTCACGTGAACCGTCGTCGTCGTGGCCGGACGATGCACGGTGATGGTGCCGC
>JAFAXE010000011.1 GCA_019241305.1 Vulcanimicrobiota bacterium | reverse complement strand
GAAATCCGATTAGTGGTTGGATCGAAATCGTGACTCCAAAGCAGTGCGCCCGTCTGCGTGCTGTACGCGCACACGCCATTAACCGCTGAAGCATAGCAAGCGGCGAAGATCCTTTCCTTGTCGATAACAGGGTTCTCGACGCCGTCGGTTGTGGGTGAATACGATGGCGCCGACCACAACTGCTGTCCCGTCACCGGATCGATAGCAAGGAGGGCGCCTTGGGTACCCCAATACAGAACTCGACCACCCTTCCCAACAAGAACCGGCGGCGTATCAAGTCCGCCCGACGGGCTGGTCCAGCTCACCGCGAGAGAGGGCACGTTGCCGAACCGCAGATATGTCTCAAAGGGTTGCAGGCCCTGGAGCTCTGCGCTCCATCCGGTCTGCAGCCACTCGGCACCCGCCGGCGCGGCCAAGCGGCGGTCGTGGTCGGCGCTCGCACCGCAACACCCCGCCACAATAATGCCAAGGCAAACTGAGACCTCTATGAAGCGGCGAAGCGTTGCCATATTGCGACTCTTCCTAAGTGCCACGAACTCCTGTTAGGGTCCCTTCCCCTTATTCTCTTTCAGCCTCTTCGAAGGCTCGCCTTGGACTTCCCCGGTTTGCCGATTGATGGGCACGAGGTTTATGCTGCTTGCTCCATCGCTTCGAACTCGCCGGGGCTGACGTATCCGAGCGGCTGAGTGGAGGTGTTCACGATTGTGGTAGCACCGAGCGATTTTCTGTGGCAGCCGCCGATTTTCGATGACGGCGGCACTTTGTTGGACAGAGCCTCGCGACGGCGTAAGAGCGCGGCACACAAGAAGAGCGCGGCCCCGGTCGAAGCACTCCCTATGACGGCGCCATCGCAAGCCAACAGCGTCGCGTTCGGCAGCGACGATACGAGCCCGCTTACGGACGCGTTGCTTCTGGAGTTGCAACGCCGCGGCTATCGCGTGCAGAAGTTCGGGGCGATTCTCGACGGCACGACGAATTGGCCCAGGATCGCCCAACGCGTCGCAAAGACCGTCGTTGAAGGAGACGCGACGTTCGGGGTTCTGTGTTGTTGGACGGGCACTGGCGTGTCCATTGCGGCCAATAAAGTTTTTGGGGCGCGTGCCGCACTCTGCGGTGACGCCGCCACGGCGCAAGGCGCCCGCCGGTGGAACGATGCGAACGTGCTGGCACTCAGCTTGCGCTCCACTTCGATCGCCGTAGCGCTGGAGATCCTTGACGCCTTCATCGCGGCACAACCCAGTACCGACCCCGGCGACATTGCCGCGATCGAAGCGATCGAAGCCAACGCAACGGTACGCGAGGACGTCGATTTCGTTCCAGTTCAGTGAGCCGGCAACCGGCTCTTCGGCCGGCGGCCTCGATCATCGTGGTGCGACAAGCAGGTAGCGGTCTCGAGGTGTTCATGGCTCGCCGCAGCGCGCGTAGCGCCTTCTTGCCCGATGCCTACGTTTTTCCGGGCGGCGCGGTCGAACCGGCGGACGGGGCGCCCCAGATGGCGCGTTTCCTCGATCGTGTTCCGGAAAACGTCGGTGCCGGAATCGTTGTTGCCGCGTTGCGTGAGCTTTTCGAAGAAGCCGGAATGCTCTTCGGCCGAACGCACGAGGGCACGCCACTTTCCGACCGCGACGTCGCGGAAGCTCGCCACGAACGTTCCGCTCGTGCCACTTTTGAGGACATTTTACAACGGCGCCAATGGCAGCTCTGCGCGAGCCGCCTTGTGTATTACTCGCGCTGGCTCACGCCTCCGATCGATGTGACGCGCCGTTTCGATACCCATTTCTTCATCGCGGAGGCTGAGGGGGATTCACGCGCGAGCGCCGATGCCGTTGAAATGCATGACGGCGTTTGGGTCTCGCCGGCCGAGGCCCTTGCACGTGGGAGCCAAGCAGTCTGGACGCTCGTGTTTCCCACGCTCCGTCACCTCGAGCGGCTGACGGCGTTTTCCTCACTAGCGGCATTGCGCGCTCACACCAACGGCCGCAGTCCGCAACCCGTGATGCCGATCGTCGACACGAATGGAGCGATTCGAATTCCGCCGGAACTCGAAAAGTGGTAGACACCGAGCGCATCGCGCGGATGAGCGCGCGCGTTGTCCGAATTCGCGCGCGCAACCCGTCGCCCATGACGCTCGAGGGTACGAACACCTATCTCATCGATGTGGGAGGTGGCGCCGCCGCCGTGGTGGATCCCGGCCCACTCGATCCCGAACACGTCGATATCATCGTCGAGACTGCGCGCCGCGAACGTCAGCATATTTCGGGCATTTTGGTCACGCACGGTCATCCAGACCACGCGCCGGCAGCCGCGCTTTTGCGTGAACGGACGACCGCGCCCGTCTACGCCCATCCCGACGCCCGCTTCGCTTTCGATCACGCGTTGGGTGACGATGCTCGAGTCTCGATGGGCGGCGCTGTGGCAATTCGTTCGATGCACGCTCCAGGGCACGCAGTCGATCATCTCGTTTTCTGGCTCGAGGACGACGGCGCGCTCTTCAGCGGCGACGTGGTAGTGGGACGCGGCACCGTCGTCGTTGCTCCCCCGGGTGGCGACATGCGGCGCTATCAGACGACGCTGGCTCGCTTACGTAAAAACTACTCCCATGCGAATGTCATCCTCGGCGGGCATGGTCCACGCATCGACGACGCGCGAGCCAAATTGAACGAGTACATCGCACACCGCGCCGCGCGCGAACGCGAAATTGTAACGGCATTGATGAGCATCGGCCCCACCACGATCCCGCACATTGTGGCGCGCGTCTATGCCGGCACGCCGCCCGTGCTGTGGCCCGTCGCGGCACGCCAAGTTCTGGCCTATCTGGATGCGTTGCAGCGCGAAGGAAGCGTTGTCACGATGGTGCTCGATCGCGCGCCGACCGCGTTTGAGGCGTCGCTACTGTATCCCGATCTCTCCGCGGTCACCGGTGTCGATTCGGTAGCCGTCGCGCGTGCTGAGCTTGGTTTTGACGCCGCGGAAGCGCCCATACGTTCCTATCGTCTCAACGTTAACCGGACGTCCCAGAGGGGTTAGCCAGCTTGATGTCACCACACGCGATTGGATCGGTCTTACCCGTCGTCGTTTTGTGAACGCTCACCGTGTACTGTCCGCTCGTGAGGGTTGCGAGGTCGACGCTCTCGAGCGTCGTGGTCGATGTGCCCTTCACGACCGGTTCCAAGGGATAGAGCGGCTTGGGATCGGGATTTGGACAGCTGCCGCGATGAATATGGGCGCCTTCCGGCATTTTTTGGCCACTCATCGTTTGGTCCATCTTGATGAGGACCGTCAACTTGCCGCTCTGCTGCGTCAACACGGCCGTTCCGCGTGCTGCAGATCCACGGAGGGGGACGAGTTTTACCGTTGCCTGGGAGGGCGTCGCACCGATGGGCGTTCCCATGACGAGCAGACTGCCAAGAACCAGTGTGCCACGCGCGGCTCCGTACCGGCTCCGTGAACGTACGTTCATTTTAGCTCTCCTCTCGTTGCTCGACCTTGGAGAGCACATTGTACCCCTCCGCGTCGTCCTACGCGATGGCTAGCACGATTTTGCCAAACTGCTCCGCAATGAGAAGGCGTTGGGCAGCCTCCGCACACTGCTCCATGCGGTAGACGCGGTCGATAACGGGCCGCAGTCCGGCCGCAAAAAGTGCAAGCATTCCGCGAAAGTCCGTAGGACTTCCCATCGACGTTCCCAGCACGTCGAGGTGCTTCCAAAAAATACTGTAAGGTCGAATCGTTGTATCGCCGCCGGTACCGCCATAGATAACGACGCGCGCGCCTGGCCGTGCCACTTCGAGGCACTTGGCCAACGTCTCGCCGCCGCTGCTGTCGACGACAAGCGTCGGGCCCCCGTCGCTCGCGGAACGTACCTCTTTGTGCCATGCGGCCGACGTTTTGGAGTTGATCGTTACGTCGGCACCCATTTGACGAGCGCGCTCCAGCTTCGCGTCGCTGCTGGAGGTGACGACCGTGCGTGCTCCGGCGTGTTTCGCAAACAACAGCACGAACGTCTGCACGCCGCCGCCGACGCCAGTGATGAGAACGATATCGTCCTTGACGATGTGGCCGCGCGTGAACACTGCGCGGTACGCGGTCAGTCCGGCGAGTGGGATCGCGGCGGCTTCGTCGTCGCTGAGCGGCAAGGGACGAGCGTACACGTTTTCCGCGGGGACGGTGACATATTCCGCAAAGGTTCCGTCGAGCGGCATTCCGAGAATCGACATCCCCTTCGACGCGTGAAAGGTACGATCGCTCCAGCCAATTTGCGGATCGATGACGACCGCACTCCCGACCGCGATATCTCGAACGTCCGTGCCCAACGCTGCGACCGTCCCCGTACCATCCGATCCGAGCGTTCTGGGAAGCTCGATCGCCGGATACAAGCCCTGCGTGATGAAGACGTCGCGCCGATTGAATGCCGCACGCGTAATCTTGATGCAGACCTGGCCTGGCCCAGGCTGAGGGTCCGCTACCGTCTCGACGTGAAGCTTATCAGGGCCGCCGAGCTCGGTGAGGCGAACGGCTTTCATGCCACGCCGCTAACCCTCATTGCGCTTCTCTTCGGCAAAACCACCCGCGAACATCACCGCGGCGATAATGAGCGAACAGATTCCAAGGATCAAAGGAAACAGCATCGCCGCCCATGATACGCTGGGGCGGCGCCGGCCCGCAAGCACGCAAGTCTCCCGACATAAGCACATGGCGTGCAACGAAAGGCCCGCAGCGCAGGCCGACGAAGGCCGCTTGCCCCTTTCTAGAGAGGACGATCGCGATGGAGAGAGGCCGAAAGTATATCGACTGCAGCGAGGTCCCAAGCGATAGTCGCTGCACGCTGAAAATCTCTGGTACCGAAGAGGAGGTCATGAAGGCCGCGCGCGAGCACGCGATCTCGAGCCACGGTCATACCGACGGTCCGGAACTGAGTTCTACGCTGCGAGCGGGCCTGCGGGACGAACGCTGACCTCGATATAGCGGGCCTGGGACGGTTGGCGACGAACCGGCAGCCGCCATGCCGCGTCTTCCGTCCCTCCCTTGGCGCTTCGATCCAGCCCGAATCCTCCGGGCCTCCCGCGTGCGCGTCGGAAACTCCGTGCGGGCGCAGGGTGTTCCCGCTATCCTGATCGGAGTTTCGTGCGTCGTCGCCGCGGCCGGGATTGCTCGCGCCGCGACGGGGCTTGCTTCGACGGTCGCCGAGAGCCTTGCGGACGGACTGCGGGAACGCCGGGCTGCCGCGATGCTGGAGTCCCTCGGGCGCCGTTCCCTCAAGCCGTGATCGCGCAAGGCGACCTCGCAGCGCTCATCCGCCAAGCATTGCCCGACGCGCACGTCGAAGTCTACGACCGCACCGGCACTCTTGACCACTACGACGTGTTCATACGATCGAAGGCATTTGCGGGCGTGCCACTGCTCGACCGTCACCGCATGGTCGAACAGGCGGTGCGTGAAGCCCGCGCCGACGGCCGACTCCATGCTCTCGCCATCCGCACCGAGGTTCTCGAATAACGTACGATGTCAGATACCCTTCATAGCGAAATCGAAGAAGAGATCGCCAAACACAAGATCGTCGTCTATGGCAAAGGTACCAAGGAAATGCCGCGCTGCGG
This sequence comes from Vulcanimicrobiota bacterium, assembly GCA_019241305.1. GTDB lineage: Bacteria > Vulcanimicrobiota > Vulcanimicrobiia > Vulcanimicrobiales > Vulcanimicrobiaceae > JAFAXE01. The sequence continues at coordinate 13,067 of JAFAXE010000011.1, read as the reverse complement.
TTTCACCTTGGAGACCATTGAGTTCTTCAACCGGCTCGGCTACCCGTTCACCGTGATCGACGTTTTAGAAAACATGCCGAAGCGCGAGACACTCTCCACGATGACTAACTGGCCGACGTTACCGAAGGTCTTCATCGACGGTACGTTTTACGGCGACACCGATATCCTCGGACCGATGGAAGAACAGGGCGAGCTCAAACCACTGCTGGAGAAGGCCTTTGGCGGGGCTCCCCTTGCGAGCGGTCCAGAGGGCCCCGCCGTTATCAAGCTGCGCTAGCTTCTGGTGCGATTCGTGGGCGTTATTTGAGGATCGTTATAGAAGGCTGTCCCACCGGCGCCTCGCTGCGATCAGGATTCCAGAGAATCCATACCTTGCCGTAGGTATCTTCGATTTGAGAGATCACTTTGGCGGCGTCTGCTTGCGACATGCCAGGAAGCGTCGCGTGGATCTTCTTCAACTCAGTCTTATGGTAGTGCCACAGCGGCTGTTCGGAGGCGGGTAACGTTCGCCACACGGCGGTCGGAATGATGGTTTCGACGCCGATCAAACGTGCGTTTGGCGCATCGCTATCGTACAGTTGGCATTCGCTCAGCGTCGAAGATACCGCCTTGCACCAGTGATGCGCGATTTTTCCAGGGTCGCCATCACCGAAATGCTGGTCGGCATCGATGTGCAGCGTGTATCCCGAGTTAGGAACGCCCACGGGCGCTGAACTCATCGACTGAGCGACCGCGGTGCGGGATGATAGGATGCCCGCGTACACCAGCGCACCGGACAAAAGAAAAAGGGCAGACACGATTGTGCGGTTCATCGTCCCTCCTTCGTGGGAACTGCCCGCGAAAACCATGAAGCGGCCGCAACACGAACGCGAGCAGCGCCCCGTGCCCTTCGACGCTTACCCGGCCGTGCCTCGCCTAGTCTCCGGTGGCGAAGGCACCATGGAGTTGGTATCGGCGTAGGCTCCGGCTGCAGATGCCAGCAGCGCGCTCAGTTCCGCAGCGTCGAGCGGTTGGGCGTAGTCCCGGTGCGCTGCGACGATGCAAAAGAAGCCGAAAAGCTCACTGCCACGGTTCACGAACTGATGCGGTTCAAACGGCGCTACGTAGACGACGTCGCGCGGCCGGAGTTCCCGCACCTCGGTGCCGACGAGCGCGTGGCCCGTTCCCTCGCCGCCGATGACGACGTGTTCATGAGCGTGCTTCTCGAGTCGTGTCGCGGCGCCCGGTGGTACTTCAAAGTAGCGCACCTCGATCGAGGGACCGGGGTCCGCCGGCTCGGACTTTCGTCGCCCCACGAGCGTGTTGCGGAGGACGCGTCCCGGCTGCCCGGCGACGTATCCTTCGCGCGGCACGCCGTCCCAACCGGTATCGCTCTTTCGCACGAATCGACGGTGCATGCACCGCGCATTTTCGACCCAGCGCCGGAGGTTCCCCGAGCGTTTGCGAACGCAGCCCGGATGCCGCGACACTGGCTGTTCAAAACGGAGCCGGAAACCTATTCCTGGGAGCGGTTGCGCCGCGAAGGAAGAACCGAATGGAGCGGCGTGCGCAGTTTTCAAGCGCGCAACAATATGATCGAGATGCGCGTCGGCGACCTGGGATTTTTCTATCACAGCAGCACGAAGGTGCCCGGGATCGCCGGTATCGTCCGTGTCGTAAAAGAGGCCTATCCCGACTTTACCGCGCGCCAGCGTGGGGGCGACTACTTCGATCCGCGCGCGAGCGACAAGAATCCCATTTGGCAGATGGTCGACGTCGCGTACGAACGTGAGATGCCGCGTTTCGTTTCGCTGGCGGAACTGCGAGCGGCGCCGGAACTCACCTACATGGTGCTGTTGCGAAAGGGTTCACGCCTGTCGGTCCAGCCCGTCACCGCAGACGAGTGGGAAACGATTTTGCGCCGCGCGCAAGAGCCGCCGCCTGCGGACGTGTAGCGTTTCGGCAGGGAACGCGCCGTCGCTTTGCTCAAAGGCGCACTTTGCCGCTTGCGCCCGAGGAGAAATGACACCGTGCCCGATTCGCCGCTTCGAATCGTTCTACCGATTGACGATCCTCGCAATCAAGAAATCCAGCGGCGCGTTGCCGCGGCTCCGTCGGACGTCACGAATCACGGTGGCCCCGTGCTGGCGAACGTGCAGTGCACCACCGTGTTCCTCGGGGACGCCTGGAACCAAGCACCGTTTTCGAGCTTGCGCGACGCGTTCAACACGTTCCTCGACGATTACCTCGCGAGTTCCGAATTTACGAACCTTTCCGTATACGGCATCGGCACAGGTTCGCGCATCGGCACGCTCACGACCACCGACGCACTTGGCAGCACCGTGCTGGACAGCGACCTTCAAGCGATCGTTACGCGCCTCACCGCGAGCGGCGGTCAGATCGTTCCCAACGCCAATACGCTCCTGTTCCTGTTCACCCCGCAAGGCACGATCGTCGATGCGACCGCCATTGGCGCCGGTCAAACCTGCACGGACCATTGTGGATATCACAATTTCGTAGGGAACGTGCCGTATGCGATCGTGCCGTACCTGGAATGTAGCGGCTGTCTCGGTTCAGGACTGACGACGGAGCAATCCATGACGTCGGTGATGTCGCACGAGCTCTGTGAAGCCGTGACGGACCCAATGCTCAACGGCTGGTATAGCAGCACCGGCGAGGAGATCGGCGATCTGTGCGCGTGGCAGGAAACTTCCGTCGATGGCTACACCGCCCAGAAAGAGTGGATCAACGGCCAAGGCTGCATCTAAAGATTAACCCAGGGTTTGGGCGGCGCGAAGGAGCGCTTCCTGGGCGTTGAAGAGCGGCTCGCCGTTGTGCGGTAAGCGGCGCACGTAGGTACCGTCGGAACGCAGCCAGCGCGTCTTGGCGGTGTCGGCGAACAAGACGCCGATAATGTTGCGTGAAATGTGCTCCTGTAACGCCGAATCGAACACCGGCACGATCGTTTCGACGCGATGGTCGAGGTTGCGGCCCATCCAATCGGCGCTTCCGATGTAGACCTCGCGCTCACCGCCGTTCGCAAACATGAAGATGCGCGAGTGTTCGAGGAATCGGCCCACGATGCTGCGGACGCGAATCGTGTCGCTGACACCGGGCAGCCCGGGACGCAACTCGCACATTCCCCGAACGATGAGCTCGATCGGAACTCCGGCCTGCGAGGCGCGGTACAGCGCGCGAACCGTTTCGGCATCGCTCAGCGCGTTGATTTTCGCCGTGATGCCGCTGGCTCGCCCGGCGAGGGCATGCTCCGTTTCCCGTTCGATGAGGTCCATGAAGCCGGCACGGAGCGTGACGGGCGCGACCAGCAATTCGTCGTAGTGGGCCGCTTTCGAGAAGCCGGTCAGGGCATTGAACAGATGCGTGACGTCGGCACCAAGCTCCGGACGGCACGTGAACATGCTGAGATCCGTATACAGTCGAGCAGTGCGCTCATTGTAGTTCCCCGTCCCGAAATGGACGTAGCGCCGGATGCCGTCGGCCTCGTCGCGTACCACCAGCGTCGCTTTGCCGTGTACCTTCAGGCCCGGAAGACCATAAACCACGTGCGCGCCGACGCGCTCGAGGTTGCGCGCCCAGTGGATGTTGTTCTCCTCATCGAAACGCGCCTTGAGCTCGATCAGCACCGCGACTTGTTTGCCGTTTTCCGCGGCCTCGATCAATGCCGCGACGACCGGCGAGGCACCGGAGGTCCGATACAACGTCTGCTTGATCGCAAGCACCTGCGGATCGCTGGCGGCCTGTCGCACAAACTGAATGACCGGATCGAACGATTCGTACGGGTGATGCAGGAGCAAATCGCCCTCGCGAATCACCGAGAAAATGTCCGCGGCATGCGCCAACCGCTTTGGCATGGCCGGCATGAACGGCTGATAGTGCAGTTCCGGGCGATCGAGGTTGGCGACCGCCATGAAATCGGAAGTTGCGAGCGGCCCGTCGATCTCGTAGAGGTCGACCGCTTCGAGCGACAGCGCCTCCAGCAACATCGAACGCAGGTGTTCGGGCATGCTCGACTCGACTTCGAGCCGCACCGGCTGACCAAAGCGCCGCCGCCGCAACTCCGATTCGATGGCGCGAAGTAAATCGTCGGCTTCGTCTTCTTGGATGTCGAGGTCGGCGTCGCGCGTGACGCGGAAGCAGAAGGACGCGGAAAGCCGCATGCCGGGAAAGAGCACGTCGAGATTGTGTGCGATCACGTCCTCGAGCAACACGAAACACGACTCGCCTTCCGGGGCTGCGATCGGCATGAAGCGCGGAAGGCTTGCCGGGACTTTTACCCGCGCAAAATGCGGAACTTCTCCCTCCGGCGTGTGCTCGAACATTTCGACGCCAAGCGAGAGCGAGAGGTTCGAGATGTACGGGAATGGGTGCGCCTGGTCCACCGCAAGCGGCGTCAGCACGGGAAAGATCCGTTCGTCGAACGTTTGCTTCAGCCCGGTGCGCGTGCTCGCATCGAGCTCCGCATAGCGGCGAATGCGAATACCGACGCGTTCAAGTTCAGGCAGGATGTTCTCGCGGAGACACGTGGTAAACCGACAGAGCGATGGGCGCAGCCCTTCGGAGATCGCTCTCAGGTGCTCGGCTGGTAAGCGACCATCGTTCGAGCGGCGGTGAACCTCCGCCTCAACCTGTTGCTTCAGCGCCGCGACCCGGATCATGAAATACTCGTCCAGGTTGGTGCTGTAGATGGCGATGAATTTCAGGCGTTCCAACAACGGATTGCGTTCGTCGAGCGCTTCTTCGAGCACGCGGTCGTTGAATTCGAGCCACGATAACTCGCGGCTGTAATAGAGCGCCGGATCGTCGAGCCTTGGAAAGGAGGGCAGCGCCTCCGTGGCAATCGGTGAGGTCTCGACAGGCTCCGGTCGAACGATCATGCGGTGAAGCGGCTTCAACGCGAGCCGGGCGGATTCCAGGTGCAGCCGGCGTGAGTGAACTGATTCCGGCGTTACGCGGTCACGTTTTGCTTTCCGGTGCGTCGCTAGCGGTTGCGCTGCTGCTGGGTATACCGCTCGGTGCGTGGATCGCCCGTTCTCCGCGCGTCCGGGAGGCGGCGCTTGGTCTCGTCGGCGCCGCGCGCGTCGTGCCGAGTCTCGCGGTCCTTGCCATCATGATTCCGCTCATCGGCGTCGGTTTTGCTCCGGCACTCGTGGCGCTCGTCCTCCTCGCCATTCCGCCCATTGCCATCAACACGGATTTGGGCCTGCGTGCGGTTCCTCACGCTATCCTCGATGCGGCGGCGGGTATCGGAATGAGCGAACGTCAGATTCGTTCACGCGTGCAGTGGCCGCTCGCTCTGCCAGTCGTTTTTACAGGAGTGCGTACCGCGACGGTCGAGGTGATTGCGAGCGCGACGCTCGCGGCCTTTATCGGCGGAGGCGGCCTTGGTGAATTGATCGTCAACGGGCTTGCCAACAACGACGTTGCCTCCCTCGTGCGCGGGGCCGTTGGGGTTGGCGTGCTTGCCCTCGCAGCGGAGGCGTGTCTCAGTCTCGTCGAGCGGCGCTGGCGCGGCAGGTGGGGAACAGGAGCCGCGTGAGGCACGCGTCCAACGATCTCACGCGAAGACGCCTTCTCGCCCTGCTTGGATCTGTGGCGGCACTGCCTTGCTGCGCTGGAAACCGTAGCAACTCGGTGACGATCGGATCCAAGAACTTCACGGAACAACTGATTCTCGGCGAGATGTACGCGCAATTGCTCGCGCAGCACGACCTCTCCGTCACCCGCAAGCTCAACCTGGGAGGAACGGAGATCGCCATGGAGGCGCTCCAGCGCGGAGACATCGATCTCTACCCCGAGTACACCGGCACGGCGCTCGTCAACATCCTCCACGCGAAGCCCGGCGGCCGTCCGCAAGAGATCTTTCCACGTGTGAAACGCTTCTACGAGGAGCAGTTTCATCTTACGTGGCTGCAGCCCGCGCCGATGAATAACACGCAAGCGCTTGCAACGACGCAGCGGGTCGCTCAAGCCTACCATCTGCGCACGCTCAGCGACCTGAGCACAGCCGCGGCCCAACTTCGCCTCGGCGCGATTCCCGAGTTCACGCACCGCGATGACGGGTTGCCGGGATTGCAGCGAGCGTATGGCGGCTTCCGTTTCAAAGATGTGAAGCTCTTTGATATCGGGCTCAAATATACGGCCCTCGTCTCCGGTGCCGTCGACGTCGTCGTCGCCTTCGGAACCGATGGCCAGATCGCGGCGGATAACCTCGTCGTCTTCGTCGACGACAAACATTTCTGGCCCACCTATCAAGTGGCACCGGTCGTCCGCGACGACACACTACAAAGAAGCCCCGCCATCGCGACGACGCTCAATCGGCTTAGTCCGCTGTTGACCGACGACGTCATGCGCCGCCTCAACAATCTGGTGGACGGCCAGAAACGTGAGCCCGAGGACGTCGCGCACGACTTCTTGAGCCGCTCGCGACTGGTGTGACGGACGCTCGAAAGTCGGGCGGAAGTACGGTCGCACTGCGCGACATCGTCGTGCGGTATCCGGGATCCGACAGAAACGCCGTGGACCATGTGGATTTAGACGTACCGCCAGGAACGCTCGTTGTGGTTCTCGGTCCCTCCGGATGTGGCAAAAGCACACTGTTGCGGACGATCAATCGTCTGGTGCCGAGCGAAAGCGGTACCATTTGCGTCGACGCACAGGACGTTCGCGACTTCCCGGCCACGCAGTTGCGCCGCGGCATCGGCTACGTCATTCAAGCGGTGGGCCTCTTTCCGCATTTGACCGTAGCACAAAATATCGCCGTGGTCCCGCAGTTGCTTGGCTGGGATCGAGCCCGTATCGCGGAACGCGTGGAGGAACTGCTACGCCTCATTCAACTGGATCCGCAGCGGTACGCCGACCGGTACCCGCGCGAATTGTCGGGCGGCGAGGCCCAGCGCGTTGGGGTTGCCCGCGCCCTCGCGGCGAGACCTCGGCTGTTGCTGATGGATGAGCCGTTCGGAGCGGTCGATGCGATCGTGCGCTCGGCGCTTCAGGATGAAACGGTACGGCTCCAGCGCGCTCTCGGGACGACGATTCTCTTCGTCACGCACGACGTCGATGAGGCGCTTCGAATCGCCGACCGCATCGTTATCATGTCTGCGGGCCGCGTCGTTCAGTACGATACGCCATTGCACGTGCTGGGACGCCCTGCCTCTCCCTACGTGGAAGAGTTGCTCGACACCAAAGACGCAGTGCGCCGGCTTTCCTTATTACGCGTGCGCGATGCGATGCGAGCGAAGGCGGTCGATGGGCAATCGCAACGCATTTCCGTTGAAGCGACGTTGCGGGAAGCGCTGAGCGCCATGCTCGACGGCGCTGACGCGCTCGAAGCCATCGAAGACGGGCGGCCCATCGGACGACTGGCGTTCGATGACGTCCGCCGAGCGATCGTGGAGTCTACGTGAACTACCTCATGCACCACGTGCCGTACGTTGCGTCGCTGCTGCTGCAACACATCCTGCTGACCTCGTGCGCCCTCGCGGTTGCACTGGGAATTGCGCTTCCCCTCGGATTTTGGGCATCCCGCCACTCCCACGCCAAGGCGGTAATCCTTGCGGTCTTCGGTACGATCTACACATTGCCAAGCCTCGCGGTGCTCGCTCTGCTCGTCCCGCTGTTGGGCTTGAACTTTATCACGGCACTGGTCGCGCTCGTCGCCTATGCGCAGATGATTTTGGTGCGCAACATTACCGTCGCCCTGGAGGAAGTGCCATTCCCCCTCCGCGATGCCGCTCGCGGGCTTGGGATGACGAGAAGCCAAACGTTTTTTCGCGTCGAGCTTCCGCAGGCGCTTCCCGTCATGATCGGCGGAGTACGGATCGCGGCGGTCTCTCTCATCGCGATCGCTAACCTCGCAGCCTGGATCGGCGCGGGCGGACTGGGCGTGATGCTGTTCCTTGGGATGCAACGCCAAGACAACGACAAGATCGTCATTGGAAGCGTCCTGTCGGCCGTACTCGCCCTAACGGCGAACGCGCTTTTGTATCGCGCCGAACGGCGCGCCCGAACGGCGGCGGGCGTCACCTGAAACCCACGCGCTTTGTATTTGTGTACGGTACGCTCATGCGCGGACTCGAAAACCATGGTGTGCTGCTCGGCCTCGGCGCATCGTTCGTCGCCGAGGGATCGGTGAGTGGACGACTCTATCACTGCCGCTACCCGGCGTTCGTTCCGTGTGCGGACGGCGGTTTGCGCGTTCAGGGCGAGTTATACGGATTTCGAGCGATTCGTGCGGCGCTGAGCGTACTCGATGCCTTCGAAGATGAAGGCGCGATGTACGCGCGGATTGTCGTGCCGGTAAGGCGGCGGGACGGATCACGCGCGCCCGAAGCCTACGCCTATCGATATCTGCTACCGACCGAGGGATGCCGCCTCGTGCCCAGCGGTGACTTCCGGCGGCACACCGACGCCCATGCCCTTTACACGACGCGAAGGAGCCAGAGTCCAAACCGTTCGGCGGCATCGCGCCACTGACGCGTGACCGCAAACCCGGTGATCTTGCCGAGCTCTTCGATATCTTCGGGCGAGAATTTGTGCGACGATTCCGTATGGATCGGCTCACCGTGCTCGAAGCGTACCGTGAGGCTCAGCCCCTCGACGCGAACATCGTGCGCGTGTGAAGCAATTAAGAACGAATCGACGCTTCCGCTCAATGGCTGATAGCGCGCGGTGTGGGCGAATGCCCTCAAATCGAACGTTCCTCCAAGTTCCCTGTTGATTCGCCCCAGCAGGTTCTTGTTGAAGGCGGCGGTCACACCGGTCGGATCGTCGTATGCCAGCTCGAGGACCCGCACGTCCTTCTTCAGATCAGCGCCGAGCAGAAGGCAGTCACCGGGCCGAAGCGCTTGCGCCAACGCACGCAGTAGCATGCGCGCGCGAGGCGGATCGTAGTTGCCGATATTCGAACCGAGAAACAGCGCCAGCACGCGCGAGCCCGGCGCGCGACCGAGCCCGCCATCGAGCAACACATCGAAATAGTCGCTGGCGTACGCCGTAACGATGAGCTGTTCGTACGACGCAATCAGCGATCCAGCGGAGCCGACGAGCGCGCTCGCGGAGATATCGATCGGGCGATACGTGAGCAGCTCTTGACGACGCAGCGCTTCTTCGATGAGGACCCGCGTCTTTTGTGCGCTGCCGCTCCCCAATTCGACGATTTCCAGAGGAGCGCCGACTGCATCTAAGATCGCACCGGCATCACGCGCAAGGATTTCGCTTTCGGCTCGAGTCAGATAGTATTCCGGAAGCTGACAAATCGCTTCAAACAGCGCCGAGCCCAGTGCGTCGTAGAGATACTTTGGCGGCAGGTGTTTGGTGGGTGCGCAGAGTCCGCTACGAACGTCGTCCGCGAACGTCGCAACCTGGCGGGGATGCGGTGCGCGATAGAGGAGCAGCCGCTCGGAGATGCGTTCTGCGCCGTCGCGCTCGAGGACCGTTTTCATCGATACCTCCGCCTCTTACCCGTCGGCGCAGTGCTCAGTGGCGCTTGGGTAGTCCTCACAACCCACCGAGGCCCCGTCCTGGATTCGCTGGGGCATCGTGTGGTTGACCTCCTACGTCCATGGCCATCCGAGCCCAGCGAAGGTACACGTCAGCGATGTATTCGCGGGTCTCCGCGTATGGTGGAATTCCATGATACGTTGCGACCGCTCCAGGTCCCGCATCGTATGCAGCAAGGGCGGCGGCGTACGGATCGGCGTAGATGCCTTCGTACTGGTGAACGTACGATCCCAGCAGTTCCGCGGCCCCCGCCATTGCGTCTCGCCAATCGAATGGATCGACGCCATAGGCTGCGGCGGTATCGAGCGTGAACTGTGCGATGCCGACCGCCCCCGCCGAAGAGAGTGCATCAGGCGAGAAGCCGGATTCCTGTAGCAGCGTTGCACAAAAGAATCCGAAATTGAGATGATGCACATCGGCGAGCGCCACGGCGTGTGTCGCCAATATGAGCGCCTCCGGAGGAGCGAGACGCGGATTGCTGCGGACGATCGCGCGTGTCACCGCCGCCGTCCGTACCGTCGGAACCGGGGCGTCCGCGACCAGCCGCATCCCGCGCAGCACCGATGCGCGCCGGCTTGCACGCCAGCTTTCCGCGTACGTCTCCAGAAGCGGGACCGCCACCGTGAAGGCAACCCGTTGCGGGGAAAGAGAGGTTGTGGGCCGGGATGGTCCGCAACCCGCCAGTACCGCGCACAGCATCCCGAATAGGGGCAGGGGACCGATGGACGTCGAGGCAAATCGCAACAACGCTGCTACATCTGGGAGCGGAAAGGTTCGCGTGGCTCTAGCGAGGACGCCCGTATGATGGCCTTCGTTGCGGTGATGCTGCTTGTGCTCATCGTCGGCGACGCGGCTTCAACGTTCCTGTATCACGTCCCACAGCATCTGTGGGGAAAACTGCACCTGCGCGTCCATCATGACCGAAGCCGCTCGTATTGGGACCATGCGGTCATCTCGTCGGACCCGGCCGTCCTGCTCGACGGAGTGCTCGGTGCGTTTCCGTACATCGTCATCGCGTTCGTGCTCTGGCCGGCATCGCCCGCGGGCGCTTCGGTGGGACTCGTGCTCGGACAGATTCACGTGTGGTGGCGACACACGACTGAGCTCGGGTGGATTACGCCGCGCTGGCTGTTTCGCGTCGCGCGTGTCCTGCAGATCGTGCTCCCAGAAGACCACGATGGCCACCACCGCAATCCCGACGTCGAATTTGGTGACATCTTTCGTTTCTACGATGCGCCGGCCCGCGCATTCATCGCACACGTCCGCTCCGAGAATCGCCGCCGTCGCTTGGTGATGCGCCGGCTCGAGCGTTTTCGCACCCTGAAAGCATTGCGTCAAGGGCAGCAGCAACCCGCGCAATGACAAAGCGGGTGCTCCTCCTGATTTCCGATACCGGTGGAGGACACCGCAGCGCCGCTACAGCGATCGCGGCGGCACTCGACGAACTTCCTGGCAACGTGCGATTCGAACACCGCATCGAAGACGTCTCGGCACACTGCACGTTTCCACTTTCTCACCTGGGCCCTGCCTACAGCGCGGCACTCCGCTTCGCGCCCCCGATTTACGGGGCGCTGTATCATGCCACGAATGGACGGCGCCGTTTTCGCAGCGTCGTTCGTTTCTGCGAACCACTCTATCGCGAACGGCTGCGCGAACTCTTTAAAGAGTATCAGCCCGACGTCATCGTGTCAGTGCATCCGCTTTTAAACCATGCCTCCTTGCGGGCTCGCGCCGATGCCGGCTTGCATGCGCCCGTGGTGACGGTCGTGACGGATCTCGGCAGGGTTCACGAAGGCTGGCTTACGCCCGAGGTCGACGCAGTTGTCGTCCCGGCACGGGAAGTGTATCAACGCGCACGCGAACGGGGCATCCCCGAAACCCGACTGCGGCTCATTGGTCATCCCGTGCATCCTCGCTTCGAAGACGTGACCGAATCCAAGATGGAGTTGCGCGCGGCGCTCGGTTTGCCGGCGGATAAAACGATCGCGCTCCTCATGGCGGGCGGCGAAGGCGGGGGAAAACTGTTACCAACGACGCTCGCGCTCGCGCGTTCGCGTTTGCCGCTTCACCTCGTGGTCGTCACCGGTCGCAACGCAGGATTGCGCGCGCGCCTGGAAGAGCTCGCACCATCGCTCGGCACGCCGCTGACGATCCTTGGCTATTCGAACGAAGTGCCCGCGCTGATGCGCGCTGCCGATCTCCTGGTGACGAAGGCTGGTCCCGGAACGCTCGCTGAAGCAAGCATCGCTGAAGTTCCCGTCGTCGTGTACGACTTCGTTCCGGGGCAGGAGCGCGGGAACTTGGAATACGTCCGCACCAACGGGATTGGCGTCGTCGCGTTGACGACGGCCGACGTCGTGCGTTCCGTACGGCGGATCGTCTCGAGCGTCGAGCGCTTACGCGATATGCGCGAGCGTCAAGGAACGATCGCGCCCCGCGGTAGCTCGCGCCGTATCGCGGAACTGATCGCGGGCCTCGCCATCACCGGCGATCTCGAAGAGCCGCCACCGCAGCGGCGGAAGGTCGCGGCCGCTTCACGGTAGTCGCTTCCGGCGGCGTTCGCATCGGGGTCGATCTCGGCGGAACGAAGATCGAGGCCATTGCGCTCGGAGCGGACGGCTCAACGCTCGCCCGGCGACGCGTCTTTACCCCCGCAGGCGATTATCTTGGAACGATCGAGACCATCGGCGCGCTCATCACAGAGATGGAAGGTGAGCTGCGCCAAAGCGCGAGCATCGGCGTCGGAACGCCCGGCGCGATCTCGGTCGAAACGGGACTCGTCAAGAATTCGAACAGTACCGTCCTCAACGGAAGACCGCTGCACCGCGATCTCGCCGAACGGCTCAAGCGGGAGATCCGGATTGCGAACGATGCGAATTGTTTTTCGCTCTCCGAAGCTTCCGATGGTGCTGCGCAAGGCTTCGCTACCGTGTTTGGTGTCATTTTAGGGACCGGAGTCGGGGGCGGACTGGTCGTGCACGGCCGGATCGTCGAAGGCCGCAACGCCATTGCGGGCGAGTGGGGGCACAACCCGCTGCCTTGGCCGCAGCTCGACGACCTTCCGGGTGCGCCGTGCTACTGCGGAAAACGCGGCTGCATCGAGACGTTTCTTTCGGGACGCGGTCTGGCGCGCGGATACGAACGCCGCAGCGGCCGTCTGCTCGATGCGCTCGAGATTACGGCAAAAGCCGGCCACGGCGATGCCGATTCCGGCGAAACGGTCGCGGAGTACGAGGACCGTCTCGCGCGCGGACTCGCGCACGTCGTCAACATCGTCGATCCGGATGTCATCGTGCTCGGGGGCGGCTTATCGAACATCCAGCGCCTCTATAAAAACGTGCCACGTCTGATGCGCCGTTATGTATTTTCGGATACGTTCGATACGCCGCTCGTTCCGGCGCAACACGGCGATTCCAGCGGCGTCCGCGGCGCCGCGTGGCTCTGGCCATCTCCCTAATCTCTGAACTACCGCTTTGCAGGTCTAAAAAGGCCCAGACCGTAGAATGGCAGTTCCCCGGCGACCAGGAGCGCCTTCAATGGCAACACAGCAGCGGTCGGGAACCATAACG
>JAFAXE010000158.1 GCA_019241305.1 Vulcanimicrobiota bacterium | reverse complement strand
CTGGCGCTATCGGTGGACCGAATCGTGCTGGTCGTCCAGGTCAATGGAAAGCTGCGCGCACGTATCGAGGCGAACCCTGGACTGGCGGAAAGCGAGGCCGTTGCGTTGGCACTTCGAGCACCCGCAGTGAGCAAGCACTTAGGTGGCAGAAGCCCGCACAAACAGGTGTACGTCCCCGATAAGCTGCTGAATTTGGTCGTGTAAAGTCGGTCATCTCGGCGGGCGTCCAAGAGTGCGGTGCGTCACACCGCCGTCTTCGCGACGCCGAGCGCGCGGGGGGACGAGGTGCGAACCCTTCGTTGAGGAAAACACCACGACGCTCTCACGCTTCCATCCGTTCTTCGGAGACGTCCTATGCTTTCACGACGACGTATCGTGCTCGCCGGTGCCGGATTTGCTCTGGTGCTGGCCGGCTGCGGCGGTGTTTCATCCGTCGCTCCTCCCCTGTTGTCCACATCAGTCGCTCCACTCGGTGCGCACGGGATCCTGCCGTCTCCCGATACAGCGGCGCGTGCGCTCTACGTGAGCGACGCCGTCGGAAAATCGGTGTTCCGTTTCGTCATCAAGAGTGACGGGACGCTGCAGGCCCCAGCGGGCTCCTCGCTCGTACTTCCTTATAACCCGTGGGCGATTGCGATCCAAGGTGGTGAGTTGTATGTCACCGATCAGGTGAACAACTCCGTCGAGGTCTATAAGGCCGGCTCGACCGGCAATGGGAAATCGAAGCGTTCCCTGTTACTACCGTTCGAACCGACCTCCGTTGCGGTCGACTCCAATGGTTATGAGTTTGTCGGCGGCTCAACGAACGGATTCGTTGCGGTGTATGCACCCAAGGCCAAAGGTATGGCGACCCCGCTTCAGGAGATCTCTCTGCCGGACCACCATCCCACGATCAACGGCGTCGCGGTCGACGCGGCCGGTAATCTTTACACGACCGACACCAACGAGGTCGACGAGTTCACGACGCCAGTCACGAAGCCGACGCTCGATCGTGCGATCATCGGCTCCGGTGAGCAGAACAATCCGACGGGGATCTCTATCGATAAGACCGGTGAAGCCTACGTTTCCAACACCGGCGCATCCAATGTTTTGGCGTATTCGGCAACGGCCAACGGCAAGTCGCCACCGGACCGGATCATCTACTCCTTTTATCCGCCGTTGAAGGGACCGGTCGGCAACGCCGTGCGCGGCAACGAGCTGTACGTTACGAGCGGCAACCAGTTGAACGGGCCGCCCTCGATCTTCGTTCTCAACAAGAATAAGGCCGGGCAGAATCCGATCCAGGTGGTGACCGGAACCTATCTCGCGCTTCCGGTCGGAGCTGCGCTCGGACCCTAGCGCCGTCGGCCCTGATATCGTCCGAGGCAGGCGTTCGATGAACGCCTGCCTTTTTTCTTTGGCATCTTGCGGACACCCCAGCGGGCGGGAGTCCCCCGCGGGCCGTCGTAACCGGCCCACGTCGACCGACGTTGTTGCCCGAATGCAAGGAGTTAGGCTATGCGAAATTTTTCCGCCGCACTGTGCGCTGCTGCGTTGTTCATCACCGCCTCGTCGGCAGTTCTCGCGGACGAGAATCCGACGTATAGCGGACCACAGAGCGGAGCCGAAACGACGTTCGTCCGGGCTATTCAGGCAGATCTCAACAAGCGTTTTGCAACCGCTGCCGATGCGCAACGTGCCGGCTACGTGCGCTACACGTTCGAGGACGACACCGGTGCGATCAGCTACGCGAACATGCAATGGCAGTCCAGCGATGCGCGTCACCCCAGTCAACTGTGGTACGACGTGAATGGCAATCTGCTCGGAGCGGATTTTTCGGTGCTCAAGAGCGGCAACGATCGCCCTCACTTGTGGGGGATCAATCCGGGACGGTGGTACGAATTCGACGGCCACGTGCATTGGGTCACGAAGGATGCGACCACCGGCAAGCTGACCTACGATCTGTGGATGCCGAACGCGAAGTTCGCCGCTGGCGGGGGAGATCCAGCGCACCCGACCGCAGCAGAGCTCGCGAAGATGGGGAAGGTGAAAAGCGCCTCCGACGTTGTAACGGTTTTCCAGTTTCCAAGCGTGTGGGATCTGATCGTTTGGGTGAAGCCGAATCCGAACGGCGCATTCGCTGAGAAGAACCCGCTCGTGAAAGCGACCGGACAGAAAGCGATGTAGGCAAAGACGTCTCGAGGCGCGGCGCCTTGCGGCCCGCGCCTCGCCACGTCCAGCGGGATTTACAGTGCGCGCGTTTGGAACACGACGATGCTCACGCCGCCCGTTGCGAAGTTCTGTAGGTCATCGGCTACGGCTTGACCTTCCGGCGAGCGCAGTGCGCCTTAGGCCGCCAACCGTTCGCGAAAATACGCGACCGTTTTTTCCATGCCTTCGCGCAGTGAGGTCGCGGGGCTCCAGCCGAGTTCTCGCTGCGCGAGCGAAAAATCGAACTGTGCATCGCGAACGTCGCCGGGCCGTTTCGGCGCGCGCTCGATGGTCGGCGCTTCGCCCGTAATGGCCATGAGCTCGCGGTACAGCGCGTTCACACTCGTGCGCCGGTTCGTCCCGATGACGAAGCAGCCGCCGCCGCCGCGTTCCAATGCCGAGACATTGGCGTCCGCTACGTCTGCGACGTAAACGTAGTCGCGCGTCTGTTCGCCGTCGGAATCTATCCGGACGTCCTGGCCGTTCAAGAACTTCGCGATGAAAATGGCAATCACACCGGCTTCGCCGCTCGGGTCTTGGCGAGGTCCGTACACGTTCCCGTAGCGCAGGGCAGTGAAATCGAGTCCGCGCTCCGCTTCGTAGAAGCGAAGGTAGTGTTCCGAAACCATTTTCGTGATCCCGTATGGTGAACTCGGACGCTGCGGTGTCGCTTCCGTTATAGGAAGCGTCTCTGGCTCACCATAGGTTGCGCCGCTCGAGGCAAAGATGACTTTGCGCACGCCGGCTTTGACCGCGCTGTCCAGCACGTTGATCAAGCCCATCACATTGACGGAAGCATCGAGTTGAGGATCCCGCGATGAGATCGCCACACTGTGCTGTGCGGCATGATGCGACACGACGTCGGGCCGGAACTCCGAAAACAACCGCGAGATGCCGTCGTCACGAATGTCCATGTGGACGAAGCTCACCCGCTCGTTCACGAACTCGCGCCGCCCTCCGCCTTGTGCCCAGAGGCTGTCCACCACCACGACGTCGTGTCCGGCGGCGAGATAGGCATCCGCAACGTGCGATCCGATGAAGCCGGCGCCACCCGTGACGATGATCCGCAAACCGCCTCCTGAGAACTAGCCGTTATCGCGCCGCGTCGCGATGAGGCTAACGTGCGTCGGACCGGGATGATCGCCGTCGCGGCCGCGCTCGTCGCGGGAATCCTGAGCGAACTGCACGGTGTCGCCATCGTGGCGCTCGCCACGGGTCTGGCGATTGCCGTTTTGCTCCGCGTAGTCGCGCAAGTGGTTCGGGTGATCGCGCTCGTTGCCCTCGCGGCCGGCGTCGTGCTTGCGAACCTGCACGGATCTCTTTCGGCGCCGGCTGCGCACGCGCGCATGAGCGTCTTCGAAGGAACGGTAACCGGCGTCCACCCTGAAACGTTCGGCGCCGGGCTCGACGTACGCTTGAAGGACGGCGACGCGGTCGAAGCCACCGTTTCGGGGACGCCTCCAGACGTTGGAGAACGCGTGCAGCTTCGAGGGCGGCTCGAGCCATTTGATGAGGCGCGCAACCCGGGCGAATCTTCCCTGCGGTCAATCGAAGCGGAGCGCGGTTTCGCAGGGCGGCTTTCTCACGTGCGTCTCCTTGCACGTGAGCCCCCAGGTGACGACGATTGGGACGCGTGGCTTCCACGTGCGCGCGCGTGGGCGACACAGAGCCTGCATGCGTCACTCGATGAGCCCGGTGCGTCGATCCTCGCAGGAGCGATGTGGGGCGAGAAGGGCTCACTTCCGCCGGACCTTCGTTCCGAATTCCAGGATACGGGAACGACGCACGTCCTCATCACCGCAGGTCTGCACTTAGGCGTCGTTGCGATGCTTGCGGCGCTGCTTTTTTCACATTGTGGAATCGAGCGTGTTTCGTCGTCGCTTGCGATCATGGCGGTCGTGTGGCTCTATGCGCTCTTCAGCGGCGCGCATATCCCGTCGCTGCGGGCGGCGACGATGATCTCATTCGGACTCACGGCACATGCGTGCGGACGGCCCACGTTTTCGTGGAACGCCTTATCGGCCGCCGCGCTGCTCATTGGCATCGTCTGGACGCCGTCGGTCGACTCGCTCTCGTTCGCGCTTTCGTTCTCGTGCGTCGCCGCGATCATGCTCTTTGCCAAGCCATTCTCGCACGCGTTGGAGAGGATCGGCATCGCGGGTTTCTGTGCCGAGGCGATTGCGCTCACGTTAGCGACGCAGGTCGGAACGTGGCCGCTCACCGCGTATGCGTTTCTGGTCGTCGCACCGTACGCGCCGGTCGCGAATGCTCTGGTCGTCCCAATCGTTGGCCTCGCGCTGATTCTCGGACTGGCGCTGGTTGCGGCGACGCCGCTCCCGCCGGTGACACACCTCATTGCTAACGTGGAGTCATCGTTGCTATCGTGGATTATCGGTGTCGTGCGCACCATCTCGAGCCTTCCTGGTGCACACGTCGTCGCGACGCCGCCGCCCGTTTGGACCATCGCACTGTACGATGCCTCGTGTCTGGTTGCGGCGCTCCTGCTGCACAAGAAGCGCTGGCTTCCAGCGTGCGCAACGTTCCTCGCAGCGTCGGCGCTGGTTCTCTGGCCGCCGCATCGCACCGCGCACGATCTCGCCATCACGATCATCGACGTCGGTCAAGCGGATGCCATCCTCATCCGCACACCCAATGGCCATGCATTTCTCGTGGACGGTGGCGGACGGCTGGAACGCGGTCTCGAGGTCGCCACCGCTTCGCCGGCGGAGGCCGTGGGCGAGCGCGTCGTCGTTCCGTTCTTGGTTCGCCAAGGGATTCACAACCTCGATGCGGTGCTGCTCTCCCACCCGCATGGCGATCACGCCGGCGGCATCGCGCCCGTTCTGCGCACACTAGGGAGCGACGCGTTCGCCGACAGCGGACAAACCTATCCCGGCCACGCGTATCACGATGCGCTCGATGTCGTCGCCCAGCGCCATCTTCCGATCGTGTATCCACGCGGAGGCGATGTGTGGCAGAGCGATGACGGCGTGACCTTTCGATTCTACGGCCCGACGCTGCCGCTGCTGACCAATACGCGCAATGACATCAACAACAACTCACTGGTCTTTCGCGTAGAGTACCGCCGCTTTCGCATGCTCTTCACCGGTGACGCCGGCGCAGAGGCCGAGGCACGCATCCTGGCGAGTGGCGCCGACCTCCACGCCGACGTGCTGAAAGTCGGACATCACGGAAGCGCCTACTCCTCGACGCCGGAGTTCATCCGTGCCGTCGCGCCACGGTACGCCATCATCTCGGTCGGCCGCGACAATCTGTTCGGCCATCCCGCACCGTCGACGATCGCAACGCTGGAGGGTGCGGGTGCGCGAGTCTATCGCACCGACCAGGATGGCGCCATCACGGTGAACACCAACGGCGCCGAGCTTGCCGTCAAGTCATTCTTGAAGCAATCGCGTTAGTTTTGTCGAAAGCGACATTAAGTCACAGCGGAGGTCGCGGAACATAAACATTGAAGGAAAGTCTGTGCCTCTTCCAGAGGGGGGCGTTCCTGTCGGTGTAGTTTCCTCTGCCATCGACGATCTACAACCCCAGTCCATCGGTGAACTTCTCGACGCAGCGGTTATTTTCGCGATCCGTCACTTCGTTCCATTAGCCGCGATCGTCGTAGGCAGCAGCGCCCCGGCGTATCTTCCTCAGTCAATCAGCGCTACAGGGCAAACAACAACACTCTGGCAGATATTTCGATTCATTATGATCTGGTCTGCGGACGTCTTTGGCATGTGCGCCGCCGCTATAGTCGTCGATCACTTCCTGCAAAGCAAGAAGCTTACGCTGCGTGAACTGTGTGCCACCATCTTACGTGCTCTTTGGCCGCTCATTGTAGCTTGGGTACGCTACGCCATTCTGTTTTGCGTGACCTTCGTTATCTGCGCGCTCGTCCTTCTTCTGCTGAAGGCAGGCGCGAGCATGTTTGGATTTGAATTCGAGATAAGCCCGCATAGCGCCGTGTCTTGGATCATCATCGGACTCGTCTTTGCTTTTCCACTCGCTCTCGTATGGCTCGCGAGCAACATCGCGTTCGTTCATGCTGTCCTTGGGCACAGCGAACATGCGCGCGCATTCCCTGGCGGCGCCACTGTCCTGCGGCCGTTTGACCCCCACATCGCCGAGGCGGCGCTGGTGCCGCTCATCTTGGCTGGTGGTCCCCTGCTGCTTACGCTTCCGTTATCGTTGCTGCACAATCATGGCTTGCAAATCGTGATCGCGGACGTTCTCAGCATCATCACGCTGCCATGTCTCTACGTTTTTGTCACGTTGTTGTATTTTGATCTTCGCGCGCGACACGGCGGAACCGACCTTGATACGATTTCAGCGTCGCTCCGGGTTTCTGAAACCTCGTCGAGCCGATGAGGCGCTACGCGAGGGCAAGTCCAGCCGCGAACCTGGCGGCTTTGGTTTCGGCGAAGTATGCAACGCTGAAGGTGACGTGCTGCAGCGTGCGACAGTGAGCCGAACTATGACCTCGTGCGAATGAAAGGAGCACGTTCGATGAACGTTCCCTCGGGCACAGCAATGAAATGTCTTGCCCTCGGAGCCGGTTGCGGCGTTATCGCGCTCGCAGCGGCGATCGCGATTTCTCCGGCGTTCGCCGGAGGGCCCGTGCACGGCGCCGGCTCACGGGTCCATTTGTGCAACGCCGCCACGGCGTGCATCTCTGGCGTGAACAGCGGAACCGGTCCCGGAGTTCAAGGCAGCAGCAAAGGTGGCAACGGCGTCGTCGGGCAGACGACCTTCTTCAGCGTGACGAGCGGCGCAGCAGGCGTGTATGGCATCGATCTCGCGACCCCGAATCCGCAGGGGACGCCCTTCAACAACGCCGGCGTGTTTGGACAAACCTCGAGCGGCATCGGCGTACGCGGCGCAGCGGACACCGGCACGGCGCTGGTAGGAAATGCCAACGGCGGCGACGGTCTTTTCGGAACGACTCAAAGCAACGTTTCCGGTATCTCTTCAGCGGGCGTCTTTGGAGAAGACGTGGGCAATTCGTCGCAAGCTTCTGGCGTTACCGGGTTTTCTCGCACCGGAATCGGTGTGCAAGGCGACAACTTCGAGGCCGGCAAGTTTCTGAATAGCGCCTTTCTCGGGTTGACGTTCAGCTCGAGCCTCACCACCTATTTTCCGGCGCTTCCCCCAGGTGGGTTGTTCAACTCGGACATCGGTGAGGGTGTCGTTGCGGAGACGAGCGGATCGCAAGGCGAAGCGCTTGGAGCAGCAAACTTCGGCGGCGGCCCGATCATGCGTGGCTATGCCGCGAAAACCGAAGTCATGGAGTTGGACAACGCGGGCAACCTCATCATTACCGGAAAGCTAACGCAACACGGGAACCCACACGCCGTCGTCCATACGTCGGGCGGCCACGATCTGGTCGCATATGCACCGGCGCAGGCAGAGGCGACGGTCGAGGACGTCGGCGAAGCGCGTCTGATCGCGGGTCAAGGCTACGTGCGCATCGATGCGCGTTTCGGCGCAACGATGGATCGCACGCGACCGTACCTCGTTTTCATCAC
>JAFAXE010000006.1 GCA_019241305.1 Vulcanimicrobiota bacterium | reverse complement strand
GACCGGCTGGTTGACGATCAGGTCGACATAGCGCTGGCGGTAACGCTTCTCGACGTCGACGAGGCCGTGCCACTTATCTGGGAGCGGCACCAAGCACTTCACGAGCACGTCAAGAGCCGCGACCCGTAGCGTCAGCTCGCCCGCTTTGGAGCGGAACATCGTACCGCGGGCGCCGATCACGTCTCCGATATCGACCGACTCGAATGCGGCGAAGTCGCTTTCGCTCAGCGCATCCTTGCGCACGTAGAGCTGAACCTTGCCCGTGCGGTCGATAAGGTCGGCAAAGAAAACGTTTTTGCCCATCTTTCGCAGCGCCATGATACGCCCGGCAACCGCCACCGTCTCTTCCGCCGCATCGCCCGCAGCGAGCGACGCGTATCGCTCGCCGAGATCTGCCGCGTGGGCACGAACGTCGTACCGTGTCGTCGCGTAGGGGTCGCGCCCGATTTCGCGGAGGGCGGCAAGATTCGCGCTGCGAGCAGCCCGTAACTCGGCCTCGCGCCGGCCGAGCTCCTCGCTTTCCAAGGCCGCTACGAGGCCTTTTTCGCGGTGGCCCTCTTCTTTGCGCCGATCAGCTCGATCTTGTACTGGCGCACGCCGCGCGGAGTCGTCACGTCGACGACATCGCTTTTGCGGCGGCCGATCAGCGCTTTGCCGAGCGGCGATTCATTCGACAACCGGTTGTGGGTCGGATCGGCTTCCGTCGAACCGACGATGACGAACTCACGCGATTCGCCGCCGTCGAGATCCTTCACGCGCACGGTCGCGCCCAGCATCACCTCGTCGGCCGTCGCGTCCGTCGCCTCAATGATCCGCGCATTGCGAATCAGCCCTTCGACTTTCAGGATGGGGCCCTCGACGAACGCTTGCTCCTGCTTCGCGTCCTCGTACTCGGCATTTTCTGAGATGTCGCCGAACTCTTTCGCTTGTCTGATTCGCTCGTTGACTTCCCGCCGGTGGACGGTCTTGAGATCGTAGAGCTCTTCCTCGAGTTTTGCCAGACCTTCCTTAGTAAGGACCGTCTCCCGTTCGTTCACCTAGTCGTGCCTCGCCTATTCACGGAAAAAGACGCGGGCCTCGGCCCAGCGCCAGCCCCGCATGTTGTGCGGATGCCCCCTCATTCCCTTTGGCCTCCCGCCGCACACGGGCTGAGGCGCCGCCTTGGGCGGCTGGGCGAGATATCGGCAGATGTGTAGGCCGCCCGTAACTACGGCAGGCCGCCTTCCTCCTTCCAGCGCTGAAAGGCCGCGCACATCTGCGGCGTCCAGCGAGGCTCCCCGCTGGACGCTGGCGGCATGGACCCGGCGGAAACGGTGGCATAAATCGCCTCCGCGTGCGCGAAGACGCTGTCGCGATCCGCAAGGTTCAGCCCAGCCACCTTCACCATATGATCGACGTCCACCGACGTGAACATCCGGCGGATATCCCGCTCAAAACTGAGTTTACCGCTGTCTCCACTCATACGATACCTCCCGTGCGTGCACGGCTTTCCGGCTGGTTGAGCAACGAATGGCGATAGCCGTACAGCACATAGAATACCATGCCGACCGCAAACCAGATGATGAAGCGCAGCCATGTCCCCCCGGACAAGCCTCCGATCATGAGATAGAGACAGAGCGCTGCACCGATGACCGCGGTGACCTTTCCCAGTGGCGCACGGAACGGCCGATCGACGAACGGCTTCGTCGTGCGGAGCACGAAGACGCCGGCGCACACGATCGTGAAGGCGGAGAGCGTGCCGATGTTGGTGAGCGCGATGCCGATGTCGATCGGGACGATACCGGCGAGGATGGCGACGATGAGGCCGACGACGATTGTTGGAACGAGTGGCGTCGCAGTCAGCCGATTCACGCGCGCTACTGCAGGGGGCAACATCCGGTCGCGCGCCATCACATAAAAGATGCGGATTTGCCCAAGGAGCGACGTGAGCATGACCGTCGTCGTTCCCGCCATCACGGCGATGAAGGTGACCCATGCAACGAACGGATTGTTACCGGCACGTCGCACGGCATCGGTCATTCCGGCGTTGGGATCGATGTGCGCCCACGGCACGACGCCGACCGTCACCCACGCGATCCCGATATAGAGGACCGCGCCAAGCAACAACGACCCGACGACCGCGATCGGCACGTCTCGCGCGGGACGGCGCGCCTCTTCCGATGCTACCGTGACGGTGTCGAACCCGATGTACGCAAAGAAGGCGGCCGCCGCACCCGCAACGACGCCCGGCATACCGTGCGGAAATGAGGGGTGGAAATTTTGCGGATGAATCGCTCCCACCAAGCCGCCGATAAAGATCACGATAGCGACCACCTGGACGATCACGAGCGTAGTGTTCGCGCCTGCAGACTCGCGGATACCAATTGCCAGGAGCGCCGTTAAGAAGACGACGATTGCGATGGCGAGCACGTCGACCTGCGAATGCACCATGTCGAGGGAACCGTGCGAAAACGAAAGATGTGCCACTTGTGCCCACTGCGGTAAGGTGATGTGGGCGTCCGCGAGTTTCAACTGCAGCGTTCCTGACCACGACGCCGCGATCGGCGCAACGCTGACGCCATACTCCAGGATGAGGTCCCAGCCGATCACCCAGGCGACGATCTCGCCGAGCGTCGCGTACGCATAGGTATACGCGCTGCCGGCGATCGGCACCATGGAGGCGAGCTCCGCGTAACACAGCGATACAAAAAAACACGCTAACCCCGACAAGAGGAACGATGCGATCACGCCGGGGCCTGCCTTGAGCGTGCCGACCCCGATCGCAGCGAAGATGCCCCCGAGCATCGTTCCAAGGCCGACGCAAATGAGGCTCGGCACGCCAAGCGCCCGGCGCAGTGGCGGCCCTTCGCCGCTGCGAGTGCTGTCGTGCGGCTGCGTGACGAACAGCCGGCGCAAAAGGGTCATGCCGGCCAGCGCGCGATGGGGCTCAGCGCTGACTACTCTTTGAACCAGCCGACCGGTTCGACCGCGAGATTGACGTTGATTTGCTTCACTTCCGTGTACTCATCGAAGCCGTGCGTGCCGAGTTCCCGGCCGATACCCGATTGCTTGTAGCCGCCCCACGGCGCCTCGTTATACGTGGGGTGATACGTATTGATCCACGTGATCCCGGCGCGCAACTTTCGGATGACGCGATGCGCCCGAGCGGCGTCGCTCGTGAAGACGGCGCCTGCGAGTCCGTACGGCGAGTCGTTGGCGATTTTGAGCGCCTCCGCTTCGTCGCTGAACGGCTGCACGACCAGCACCGGCCCGAAGATCTCCTCGCGCACGATCCGCATCGACGGATTCGTGTTCGTGAAGATCGTCGGCTCGATGAAGAAACCGCGCTCGCCAAGCGGTCCAGCGGGACGCGCGCCGCCGGTCGCAATCGTCGCGCCTTCCTCGACGCCCGCGCGAATGTAAGACTCGACGCGGTCGCGCTGCCGCTCTGCCACGAGCGGCCCCATCTCCGTCTCTGGGTCGAAGCCGTCGCCGACGACGATCTTCTTCGTGCGCTCCACGAGCCGGTCGAGGAACTTCTCGTAGATGCCGCGATCCAGCACGAGCCGCGCGCCGGCTGAACATACCTGTCCGGCATTCGCGTAGATGCCGTACAGCGCATAGTCCACCGCGGTCTCGAAATCAGCATCAGCAAAAACGATGTTGGGCGACTTTCCACCCAACTCGAGCGAGATCTTCTTGATGTTCGATGCCGCGGCGCGCATCACCGATTGACCCGTCGGCACGCTTCCGGTGAACGCGATCTTGTCGACCAAGGGACTTTCAGCGAGCGTAGCTCCGACGGTCGGTCCGCCTCCAGTCACGATGCTCACCACTCCCGGCGCAAAGCCGGCTTCTTCGAAAAGGCGTGCGAGCCACAGCGCCGTCAGCGGCGTCAACTCCGATGGCTTCAGAACGCAGACGTTTCCCGCGGCGAGCGCCGGGGCGAGTTTCCATGCCGCCATCAGCAGCGGATAGTTCCACGGAATGATCTGACCGCACACGCCGATCGGCTCGCGAACCACGAACGTCTGCGACGGCGCGGGGACTTCGAACGTCTCCCCGTGCGGCTTCGTGGCGAGTCCAGCGTAATAGCGAAAGCAATTGGCCGCGTCCGCCATGTCGTATTCGGTTTCGCGTAGCGGCTTGCCGCACGACAGCGTCTCGAGCCGGCTCAGCTCCACAGCATTCGCGTCGATCAAATCCGCCAATTTACCGAGCAGCTTCGCCCGTTCCAACGCCGGCGTCTGGGGCCACGGCCCTTCATCGAAGGCGCGTCGCGCGCCCGCGATGGCGCGCTCGGTATCCTGAACGGTACCTTCGGCAACGCGTGCGATCTCGAGACCCGTCGATGGATCGATCATCGCACGCGTACCGCCGTCCGAGGCAGTGCACCACTGCCCGTCGATGTACATCAAGCAGGTTCCGTCGGCGTCGCGGATGAGATGCGAGAGCGCTTCCGTTCGGGCGGCGTGAGCCTTTGGTTGGACCGAAATCATGGCAACGGAGCAGTTCTCCGTCGCTACGCCGAGTCCGCCGCTACGGTACCGTCTTTGTGGAGCGACGGAGCGCCTCGAGCGATTCTCGTAGCACCTCGAAAACGCGTTCTGCCTGATCCTGGCGAATCACGAGCGGCGGCTCGACGCGGATCACGCGGGCGTTCACCAGCGTTCCAGCGACAAGAACGCCACGCTCGAACATCGCCTTCGCGACTGCGAAGCCGGTTTGGTCGTCGGGGAACTCCAACGCCAGCATGAGCCCCTTCCCACGGACATCGACGACGATGTCCTCGTAGCCCCGTACCGCTTCGCGCAAGCCCGCGAACATGTACTCTCCCATCGATGCAGCTCGGGTGGGAAGGTTTTCTTCGACGGTCACGTTGATCGCGGCGAGAGCGGCCGCGCATGCGAGTGGATTGCCGCCAAACGTCGTCGTGTGCAGGAACGGATTATCGAACAGCCGCGAGAACACCGGTTCCGTCGCGACGACTGCGGCCGCGGGCATGACTCCGCCACCAAACGCCTTACCGAGGCACAAAACGTCGGGCCATACTCCCCAATGTTCGCACGCGAACATCTTTCCGGTACGTCCCATCCCGGTTTGAACTTCGTCGAGGATGAACAGCGCGCCATACTCGTCGCACAACGCCCGCACGCCCGGTAAGTAATCGTCGTCCGGTACGTTGACGCCGCCCTCACCTTGAATCGGCTCCAGGATGACGGCCGCTACGTCCTCGCCGACCGCGCTCAGTGTATGGAGACGCCGGCGCAGTTCCGGCAAGTCGTTGAACGGCACGTGTTCGACGCTTGGTAACATCGATCCGAAAGGCCGGCGAAACGCCGCCTTCGCGCTAACGGAGAGCGAACCGAAGCTCTTGCCGTGGAAACCTTTGGTCGCGCCAAGAATTGTTTGTTTCGCTGGATCGTAGGCGCGCGCAAGCTTTAGCGCACCTTCGACCGCTTCCGTCCCGCTGTTGCAAAAGAAACTGTATTGCAGCGCGCCGGGAGTGAGGAGCGAGACGGCCTTCGCGAGCATTGCGCGTAAAGGATCCAGGAGATCTTGACTGTGCAACGCCATGCGGCCAAGCTGCGCGCGTACGGCCGCAATGACTTTCGGATGGCGATGCCCCACGTTGAAGATGCCGAAGCCACCCAAACAATCGATGTACTCGCGGCCGTTCACGTCGACGAAGGTGCTCGGACCGGAGTCGGCCCATTCGACCGCCGCGTCCAGCCCGCCGCGCGTCACCGATTTGCGATACTCGAGGAAACCGGGATTGACATGTTCCCGGAAGCCGTCGAGCGTTTCACCGACGACCCAACGTGCCTGTTCCGGCGAAAGCCGCTCCGTCGCTATGACGTCGAGCGCGGCTTGCGTGTACGAGCGGACGGTTTCGACATCGGGTCGTGTGTCAAGAATTTTGGAACCTCGTTTCGCTGACGGAGAGCACTGACGCACAGGCTGTCTCAAAGCGCTCGAGTCCGGATTCCACCTCGGCATCGCTGGCGACGAGTGGGATCAAGAAGCGTATGGTATTGCCTTTTGGACCGGCGGTGAGAAGGAATAGGCCACGTTCGCACGCGGCATCGACGATTTGCCGGGCACGGTTGCGGCCGCGTTCGTCGAGCGGCGCATCGTGCAGCTCGACCGCAACCATCGCGCCCACTCCACGTACCTCGGCAATCGCGGAATGGCGCTGCTTCAGTTCGGTCAGGTGAGCCCGCACCGCGGCACCGATCGTCCGTCCTCGCGCAAACAAATCTTCTTGTTCGAACACATCGAGCGTCGCCAGCGCCGCCGCGCAGGCGAGAGGATTGCCCGCAAACGTTCCGCCTAAGCCGCCTGGCTCCACGGAGTCCATCACGTCGGCGCGTCCGATCACCGCCGACAACGGCAACCCTCCGGCGAGGCTTTTCGCGACCACGACGATGTCCGCGGTGACGCCGGAATGTTCCATCGCAAACATCGCGCCGGTTCTGCCGAAGCCGGTTTGCACTTCATCCGCAATGAGCAAGATGCCGTGCCAGTCCGCAATTTCGCGCAGCGCGCGCAAAAAAGAGGACGGTGCTGCGACAAAGCCGCCTTCGCCCAAGACCGGCTCGATGATGATGGCGGCGACGCGCTGCGGTGAGACTTCCGTCTCGAACAACTCTTGCAGCGCCGAAAGGCAGAGTTCTTCGTCGAACCCGTGCAGCGGATACGGGTACGGCACGTGATAGACGTCGGGCGCCCACGGCCCGAAATTCTGGCGGTACGGCGCAACCTTCCCCGTCATCGTGAGTGCCAACAGCGTGCGACCATGATAGCCATAGCGGAAGGCGACGATGGCCGACCGTCCCGTCGCGTGCCGCGCGATTTTGACCGCGTTTTCGGTCGCCTCCGCGCCGGTGCTGAGTAACAATGTTTTTTTTGCGAAGTCGCCGGGCGCGAGCCGATTGAGCCGCTCCGCAAGCGTAACGTAGCCCTCGTACTGAGCCACTTGAAAGCAGGTGTGCGTAAAACGCTCAAGTTGTTCGCGCACGGCTGCGACAACGCGCGGATGACGATGACCGAGATTCAGCGTACCGATCCCGGCCGCAAAGTCGAGATATTCGCGTCCATCGGCATCCCAAACGCGCACGCCTTCGGCACGCTCCACGAATACTGGATGGGCCGATGAGACGCCGCGCACCACGGCCGCCGAGCGGCGTTGGAGCAGGCCCGCTGCCACCGGTTCGAATGCGACGCGCATAGAATTCCGGCTTCCGCGCCCATCGAACCGCCTCCCGGGAGCAAGCGAGCGTCGCTGCAGTTGGCTATGCCTGTGACGCGGAAACCCTTTGTTGTGGGTCGCACTCCGCAGTTTCGCGCCCTGCAACGTTTGGCGCGCTCGGTCGTCTCGCCAGTCTCAGCAGGTCCGTCGCTGGACCGGCGAAGCTTTCTCGCAGGTGCAGGTTCTGCGGCGGCCCTGCTCGCCGTCGGCGGCGGACGAACTGTGGCGGCGGCTGCTCGGCCACGGATCGCGATCGTCGGCGCGGGGATCTCCGGACTTACCGCAGCGCTCGTCTTGCAAGATCGTGGCATCCGGGCGACGGTGTATGAATCCTCGGCGCGCGTCGGCGGCCGCATGCATTCGCTACCGTACTTTTGGGACGACGGACAAACGAGCGAGTGGTGCGGAGAGTTGACCGACACCGCGCATACGACGATGCACGCGCTCACTCGGCGATTCGGTCTTCGGAATGTCGACGTTCTGGCGGCCCAACCGCGGGGCGCCGAGATGACGCAGTACTTCGATGGCAAGTATTACTTCTGGCGCGACGCCGAACGCGACTTTCGTCCTGTCTATGCGGAACTGCAGCGTCAGTTGAAGACGCTCGGCGAGACGACGACCTGGAACTCCGCAACACCGCACGCGCGCGAACTCGATCATATGAGCGCGTACGACTGGATCGAGCGTTACGTACCGGGCGGACACCGTTCGCCAATGGGGCAATTTCTCGACGTGTCGTATCTCGCCGAATACGGGATCGACACGCGCAAGCAGAGCGCGCTGAACCTCGTGTACTATGTGGGGCCGCAGCCCGCGTACAACGCGGCGAACGGCGACTTTTCCATTCTTGGCGTATCGGATCAGCGTTATCACATCGTGGGAGGAAACCAGCAGTTACCGCTACGGATCGCCGGCGCGCTGCCCGACGGCGCTCTCCTTCTTCGTCACCGCCTCGTGGGGATTGATCGCCGTCCGGATGGACGCGTCGCTCTGACGTTTGAAACGCCCGACGGCACACGCGAGGAAACGGTCGAGAAGGCGATCGTCACGCCGTCGTTTGCGGTGTTGCGAACCATCGATTTGCGCCGGGCCGGCTTCGACGCGCGGAAGATGCGTGCGATTCAAACGCTCGGCTACGGTGAGCACTCGAAGTTCGTCGTGCAGTTCGACGAGCGCTGGTGGAACCACCGCGGGCCGTGGGGCATCTCGACGGGCGACATCACGACCGATCTCGATATCGTCAACGCCTGGGAGCAATCCCGCGGCCAGCCCGGCAAAGCGGGGCTTATCGTGCAGTATCCAGCGGGCGCCGCCAGCGCGGCGTTGCATCCGCCGGCACCGTACACGATGTCGATCGGCTCGCCGCTGATCGGCGGCTATGCCGCGCACCTCGTCTCGCAACTCAACCGCGTGTGGCCCGGCATCGCAAAACACTACACCGGGAAAGCTGCGCTCAGCCATCCGAGCCTCGATCCAAACTTCCGCGGTTCCTACTCGTGCTGGCTCGTCGGGCAGTGTACGAGTATTGCGGGATACGAAGGCGTGCGCCAGGGCAATGTCCTCTTCGCCGGCGAGCATTGCAACGTCGTTTACCAAGGGTTCATGGAAGGCGCCGCACGTGAAGGCGTCCGGGCCGCCCGCGAAGTGCTGCACGATCTGGGGATGCGAGCCGCAGCCTGATGGCGCTGCAGATGCTGCGGACCGGCTGTCTCAATTTTTGGGAAGTTCTTGCGCAGTCGATTGCGATGCTCGGCCCGACGATGACGCCGGTCCTCATCGTCCCGCTTGCGTTCGCCTCATCCGGCAATGCCAGTTGGCTCGCCTACGTCTTCGGCGCGGTCATGTTGCTCGCCGTCGCGCTCTGCCTGCGCGAGTTCGCAAGCCGCTCTGCGACTGCCGGTTCTCTGTACACGTATACGCAGCGCGCCTTCGGTCCGCGCGGCGCGGTCCTTGCCGGCTGGAGCCTTCTGTGGGCGTACGGCTTCGTCTGCGTCGCCGGACTAACGGGTTTTGCCGTCTTTTCGCGCGCACTGCTGGGCCCGCTTGGTGCAGCCATCCCGAGTCTTGTGTTCGTCGCGTTTTGCCTCGGTGTGGGCTGGTACATTTCCTATTACGACATTCGTCTTTCGACCATCACCCTGCTGGCACTCGAGACGGCCTCGGTGAGCCTCATTACACTGCTCATCGTCATCGTGTTCGCGCACCGCGGCATCGTCGACGCCGAACAATTGACCCTGAAAGGCAGTTCGCTTTCTGCCATCGGGCTCGGCGCCGTCATCGCGGTGTTCAGTCTCGTCGGCTTTGAGAGCGCGACGTCTCTGGGCGAGGAGGCGAAGTCGCCGCTTCAGACGATTCCGGCCGCCGTCATTTGGAGCGTCATCATCGCCGGTCTTTTTTTCGTCGTGTGCGTGTATGCCGAGATCCTGGGCACGCGTGGTTTTCCGACGACGCTCGACAAACTGACGACGCCCTTGAACACGCTCTCCGACATCGTTCGTGCGCCTTACCTGAAGATTCCCATCGATATCGGCGCGCTGTTCAGTTCCTTTTCCGTAGCGTTGGCCTCGCTGAACGGCGGGGCGCGCGTCATCTTCACCATGGGGCGCAGCGGATTGCTTTCACGACGGCTTGGCACGACGCACGACCTCCACAAATCACCGCACGTCGCCCTCTCGCTCTTCGCGCTGGCCAACTTCGCGGTGGCAGCGCTCATGCTCGTCGTCTTCCGGCTCTCGCCCAACGACGCGTTCAACGACACGGCGACGCTGAGTGCCTTTGGCTTCGTCGCGATCTACCTATTCATCGCGGTAGGCGCGCCCTTCTATCTTCGCCGCCGTGGCGAGATGCGGCCCAAGCATGTCGCTCTTGCCGTCGTCACCGTGTTGCTTTTGCTGTTGCCGGCGTGGGGAAGCGTCTATCCCGTTCCACCAGCGCCGGCTAACCTGTTCCCGTATCTGTTTTTGGCGTACTTTGTCATCGGAGCGGCGTGGTTATGGAGCCGCAGCGCTCGAGCGCAGATCGTCGAAACCGATATCGGCGTCCTGCCCGCCGCCGAGACCGCCTAGCGATACCAAAACGATTCCGGTTTGACCGGGGAGGAGGTTCTCGCATGATCGTCGTTTCGCCGCAGTACCGAACACTGTCCATTATTCTCTACGTTCTTTCCGCCATCGAAGGCATCGCCGGACTCGTGTTGATCATCGCGTCCGGCTGGGTGCTCTCGATGTTGCCCGTAGCGGGCCTCACCACGCCGGGTCTTCTGCTCTTTGCGCTCAAGGGCATCGGCGTCATCGCGCTGGCCCTCGGTTACCTGTTATGCGTCGCGGCGCGGGATCCGGCGCGCTACGTTGCCGTCGTCGACACCTTCGCCTTCGTCCTGTTTGCCGCTGCGCTTCTGCAGTTTTACGCGGTCGGCGCACTGGGGATCGGGACGGTGTATCCGACGCCCTACCTGATCTCACGTTCCGTCGTGCAGTTGATCCTTGCCATCGTGCTCGTCGCACTTCGGCCAAGACACGTCCCCACCGCCGGTACCGTCGCCCCCGCCTAGTTGAGCGAGCGAGGTCTTAGGAAGTTGAAGAGGCGGCGGCAAGTTCGACCACCCGCGGAGCGAGGGAGAGCTGGCGCAGCACGCCGTCGTAATCCGCCGCCGTGACCTCGGCCCACGGCTTTTGCACGATCGCGAGCAGCGCGGCTTCGATCACGTTTGTCCCGAACGAACGGCCGCCAAAATCGGGTGTCGTCGTGACGAGCCGCGCAACACGCCGCTCCCGTAGCTCATCGACGTCCCGGGCGGTCACGGTATTCGTCAAAACCAATTTACCATCGAGTCGCTCGGGCATGAATTGCCGCATAAAATGGAAATCGCCGGCGATGATCTCGGCTTCGGCGTAGTATTCGGGGTATTTCGCTTGCGGCGGGCGGTCTTGTTTCTTGCCGGTAGGATAGAAGAACTGAAACGGTAGCTTGCATGCATCAGGCAAATAGCGTTCCGCCAGCCGCTCGAACTCCGCCAGGCTTCGGACCGGCTTGTCCAGATCGAGCGCGAAGATGAAGTCGCCGAAGAGCACGTCGGCCCCGGCCTCCACGAGGGCCTGCGCCATCCCAAAACGATCCAGTGCGCTGACCATGAGCACTTTGCGCCCACGCAGATCGACCGCCAAGTCGTCTTGCAAGAAACGAACGGCGTTGCGCTCCAGCGTGTTCTTGAGTCCGCTTCCATCCGCTACCGGCGTCTTCTTGACCGCTTCGAGCAGCCGCAAACCGTCGCGCAGCGCGTAGCGCTTGCTGCCCGCATACAGATAGACGTCGATCCCACCGAGGCCGATCGCATCGACCGTTCCGTCGAGCTCCCGCAGTTTTGCTACGGCGCGGTCGATCGAACCGTCGACGCCGATACGGGCGATATCGAATGCTTCGCCCAGCAACACGACGTTCGTCCGGTGGTCTCGCGACGACGAGCCGAGCGAAACAGAGACGACGGTTTTCACGGCGCCTCCGGCGCGACGCCGGCGCCGGCATCGGCACGCTCAACGATCGCTTCGTGTTCGACGGGAAAGTTGACCGACGACGCGATGAAGCACTGCCGGTGCGCTTCCGCGTGCAGTGCGCGCGCACGGTCGAGGTCATTCGTTGCAATTTTGACCCGCGGATGGAGGACAACGCGGGTGAAATGGCCGCTGCCCGCAGTTTCTTCCATCGTACCGACCGCATCGTCGTCGTACGAAACCACTTCGATTTTGGCCATTGCGCAGAGCGCCAAATAGGAGAGCAAATGGCACGACGACAGCGCCGCGACGAGCAGGTCCTCGGGATTATGCAACGCGGGATCGCCGCGAAAGGCGGCGTCGGCCGAGCCACGCAGCGGTGGTTTGCCATCGAAGCTAACGCGGTACTCGCGGGAATAGGCAGCATACGAGCGCGTCCCACCGCGCTCGGCGCCACTCCACTCCAGGCGCGCGCGATACGTATGCTGACGGGCAGGCGCACTCATACGGGCGCCAGCCGGCGCGCCTGCGCCGCGCCGCGCGTTGCCGCAACGTCTTCTTCGGTGATCGCGCGATCGAACGCGCGCATCGCCGCGAGCGTAAATCCGTGTTTCTCGGCCAGAGAAGAAATCTCGCGAACCTTCCCGACCTCGATCCCGCGCCCGAGGGTGAAGCTCTCGCGGCGATTTTCCAGTGCCAAAATCATGGTTTCTGCCATGCAGGCGAGCGCCGTCGACGGCGGCATCCCGAAATCGAAATCGCGACCGGGTTCACGAACGCGTTCGAAACGTGGAGTTCCTGGAACGCGCATGTTTCCACCTTCGGTGACGAGCACATCGGGACGTTCGCGGGCAACCCGGCGGCCAACATCGTGAGGGAGCGATAACTCGCACACCACGGCGCCAGTCTGTAAGTCGTCGGGTTCGATGATTTCCTGCGTCGACGAAGTTGCTGTCAAAATGAGCTGGCCGCGCCGTACCGCTTCGTGAAGGTCGGTCGTGAACGAGGTCGTGCAGGCGAGCTGACCAGAGACCGCCTCGGCGAATTTGCGCAAGCGTGTGAGGTTCCGTGCCACCAGCACGATGTGCCGAACGTGAGGCGCGAGCAATTCAACGCACGCGGAACCGATCGAGCCGGTGGCGCCCACGACAACCGCAGTTGCTTGCGATGAATCGATCTGCATGTCGCTTGCGCCGCGCAACAAGCTCTGCACGCCGGCGGCAACGGTGAGCGAATTCCCCGTCGTCACGGAAATCGGAGAACGCTGGGCAATCGTCACGCCCGCGTCTCCAACGACGCCCGTGAAGGCGCCGAGACCCGCGACCTCGGCACCCAGGTTCGCTCCGATCTCGATCGCACCAAGGATTTTGTCGTACACCTTGTCGCGCTGGAACTCGAGGATCTGTTCCGGCAAGAGCGCCGCAGCGACAAACCAGCCTTCGGTTTCGACGCCAGCCGGCGAGCGGATTCCGGTGACATGCGCCGCCGCGTACGCCGGCATCCACTCCAGGATCTTCTCGATGATCGGTCGGCCCTTACCAGCTGCGCCCGGCTCATACCGGGCTACGTCTTCGAGCGACGTTGGATGGACGACAAAGC
>JAFAXE010000094.1 GCA_019241305.1 Vulcanimicrobiota bacterium | reverse complement strand
CTGCCCGCTCGCGCCGACGAAGCGAGCAACTTGCTTGCGCTGCATCGTACCTTTGCGGGATGGACTGCAGATGACGGAAAGATACGGACGCTCCACCTAACTGGCAAAGAGTTCCGCCTACAAAAGGACGGAAGCGAGCTCGATCTGTTCACGATCGAGGAGTTGCGCAACGGTATCTTTTTCAAGCAGAGCATCGTTTCGGTCCAGAGTGGCTCCGGCAACACAAGCGGATTTAGCCCTTCGTCGTCCGGACCACGTTTTTGGAATTCAACGTTCAATGGCTTCGTCGTGCCAGACCTAAGCGACTCACGAGCGGCCGTCCTTGCTCGCCGGATCGTGTTTGGCGAGGCCAACGGAGGCCTTCCAACGACACTCCGCCCTTCCGCCACCGTCAATGGAATCGCGACGAAGGTGCTGAGGCAAACGCCGCCCAGCGGTAAACCGTTCGACCTTTACATCGACCCGGAAACCGGTGCCTACAAACGTCTCGTCTATGATCCTGAGGGGACGAACTCGACCGTCATCGACATCGACGCGTACGCCGAAGCCCAGCTCGGCAAGCGCGTCGTGTCGGCGTGGCACTACGACGGCTCTTCGGTCAGAACGCGATACGACACGATAAAAGCCAACGTTGCGCTCGCTGCCGACGCGCTGCAACCACCGACTCCCAAGGCACGATGGACCTTCGGACATGGTGAACCCGTTTCCATCGACACGCGTCACGATAGTATTCGCGTGCGAGCGACCGTGAACGGCCACGGAGGGTTATTTGAGCTTGACACCGGGGCACACAGCATCGCATTCACTGAGGGCTTTGCAGACCGCGCCGGTCTCAAGCGACAACGAGCCGTGAATATTTATGGAGTCGCATCAGGGAATGCGCCGCGCGTGCGGGGCGCCATCGTGCACGTCGACACCCTTTCCTTTCCAGACGGTAGCAAGCTCGAAAATGTCGACGCTATCAGCGGCCTGGTCTCACTCAGTTCCGAACCGGAGGTCGACGGGCTTCTCGGGTTTGACTTTCTCGGCGGAGCAATCGTCGACGTAGACTTCGATAAGAGTCATCTGACGATCTACGATCCCAAGACGAACTCGGTCAACGATGCCGGCGGCGTGATCGTCTTGCCTGATCTGACATCGGGACAGCCTGCTGTGCCGGTGAAGATCGACGGCCGCTTTGAATCGCATGCAATACTCGATACTGGCGGTGCGGCACCCGTGCTGATTCCTCACACGCTTTCATCGAGACTATCGATGCTCGCAGTGCCTAAGTATGCCATCGGCGGCGTCACCGGTGGCTACGAGGTCGATGCATGTGGGGTGCTGTCGAGCATAGAAATCGGCCGCATAACGTGGCAAAATCCGGGCGCGTGTTACTCCGGCAGCGTCGGAACTGACGAAAGCCTGATCGGTTTCGACTTTCTCAAGAACTTCAACATGACGTTCGATTATCCGGACGGGAAGATCGTCATGACGAAACGCGCGTCATCGTAAACGGCGGCGCGCGGTCGGAGGGACTCGAACCCCCAACCCTCAGGTTCGAAGCCTGATGCTCTATCCATTGAGCTACGACCGCATGACCTACGACCGCATAGGTGTGAAGGAGTCGCGCGGTCGGAGGGACTCGAACCCCCAGCCTACAAGTTCGTAGCCTGTTGCTCTATCCAATTGAGCTACGACCGCACGCCTTCAAGCAACACACGTCGGAGAGAGAGGGATTCGAACCCTCGATACGCCTTTAGAAGCGTATGACGGTTTAGCAAACCGCTGCCTTCAGCCGCTCGGCCATCTCTCCACATGGGGCAGCGGCCTCTTTTGCCGCCTTTGGTCCGCAACCTTTAGCCGGGAGGCTCGCACGTGAGTGATCTCATGGCCGCCATCACCGCAGGCGGCCGCGTGGATGCCAGCTTCGCGGAGCAGATCGGAACGGACGTGAAAGCACTTGCCCCGTTCGGTCATCGGCGGCTCATCGATGCGGCACTCGATGCGGCGCGCGCTTGCGGTGCTCGCCGGATTGGCGTAGTCGGCAGTCCTGAAGTCCATGCGTACTGCTCTGGCCGCATCGATGATCCGATCCCGGAATCTCCTTCGGGCGAAGAAAACATACAACGCGCACTCGCGTATGCCGCCGGCGCTCCGCTGTTGCTGTTGACCAGTGACTTACCGTTTATTACTGCCGACGCCGTCAACCACTTCTTGCGCCGCTGCGACGACGTCGACGCAGCGATGCCGCTCGCGGCTGAACGTGACTACGAGCTCATGTTTCCTGGTGCACCGCAACACGTGGTGGTCTTGGGCGGTGAGCGGCTGGCGAACGGAAGCGTCTTCTATTTCGCGCCGGGAGTGGCGGCACGTGTTGCTCAGATCGCGGTCCGGCTGTTCTCCGCTCGCAAAAGCCTCGTACGAATGGCGACACTGCTCGGGCCTGGGCTGCTCGTGAAATTCGCCATACGGCGGCTCAGCATCCGGGATATCGAGGACCGCGCGCACGAGATTTTCGGCCTTGCCGTGCGCGCGGTCCGCGATGCGTCTCCCTCTATGTGCTACGACATCGACGTGCAAACGGATTACTGCTATGCGGTCGAACGTCTCGCTCGTGGTTAGGCCGTCCCGCCTCGGAACGCTGACGTTCGGTCTCCAGATCGTCTGGGGCGCCGTACTCGGCGTTTCGCTGCAGGCTCGCAGCGAAGCGCTCGCCGGTCCTCATGCCGTCGCGGTGTATTCCATCGTGGCTGCAGTCGGAGCCGGCATCGCAACACTCGTTCAGGTTTCCGCGGGTTACGCCGCCGATCTGCGTCGCGCCGCCGTCGGCCACAGGCGCGAATTTCTGTTGGTCGGGACAGCGATGTCGGTGCCCGCGATCTTCTGGCTATATCTGGCGCCTTCTGTGACGCAATTTGCCGCGGCGTTTTTCCTGTTGCAGATTGCGATGAACGTCGTGACCGCACCATACCAGGCCGCGATTCCCGACTACGTTCCGGCCGAGCGCCGGGGGGA
Organism: Vulcanimicrobiota bacterium; assembly: GCA_019241305.1. Lineage (GTDB taxonomy): Bacteria > Vulcanimicrobiota > Vulcanimicrobiia > Vulcanimicrobiales > Vulcanimicrobiaceae > JAFAXE01. Next base: position 13,957 of record JAFAXE010000094.1, on the reverse strand, counting down.
AGCCTCATCGTGGATGAGCGCGTGGCAATCGCTGGGCAATGCGCTCGGTTTGGTCACCGTCGTGGTACTGAGCGCACGTTGGGCGGTCCCGACCGTCCTTGCGGCAGTTCTCCTCGGCGCCTTCGCCGTCACCTACCGGCACGTTCGCAGCTTGGCGGCACTTCCAACGTCGCAAACGGCTTTTCGCGTGGATGGCACTTTTTTGACGCTGCTCGTTTCCCGGGGCACGGTGAACCTCGGCTTCTTCACGCTCGTGGGTTACCTGCTCTTTTTCGTTCGGGAGAGCCTCGGCGTCGTTGGAGAAGCGGTGCGCACACAAACCGGTCTCTTGTTCTTGACGTTTACGCTTGCCGCCGTGTTGGGGGCAGCGCTCGCGTCGCGTCCGAGCGACCGGTATGACATGCGCGCCGTGGCCACGGTCGCGAACGTCCTTATCGTTCTTGCGCTGGCGACGCTCGCGACATCACATTCGCTGGCGATCGCGTATGCCGCAGCGGCCATTGCCGGAACTGCCTGGGGCGGTTTCTTCACCGCGGACTGGGCGCTCGCATGTGCGCTGCTTCCACGGGGAGCGATGGCGACGGCGATGGGCGTATGGAATATCGCGACTGCAGGGCCGCAGATTCTTGCGCCGCTTCTCGCCGCTCCACTCCTCTTGCACGTCGATGCACTTGCCCCGACGATGGGTCCCCGCGCGACCATTTTGTTGGCAGTTGCGGAATTCGCGTTCGGTACCGCATTGTTGTGGCTGCTTCCCGCTACGCGCGCGGTCCCGGTGGAGGTGTGACAACGACGGTGGGACGGGGAGTCGCTGGAAGTGGTTTGGGACGCGCGCCACGGCGCGCAAACAACGCGTCGATTCCAAGGAATCGCCCGACTGGCAGCACGAGGCACAGCGCCGTAGCAGCCGCGGTCATGACGTCCAGTCCCGCATAGGCAGAAAATCCGACCAGCGCGCCCTTCGAAAGCCAGTAGTTGAGCGCAAGAACGATACCGATCAGCGCTCCGAGCGGTGTGAGGAAACCGAGGAGCAGCAGTGTCCCCGTGACCAGTTCACCAAATTCGACCGCAAACCCAAACTGCGGCAAGTTTGGCATCACGTAGCCGACGAGAAAATCGTGGTAGGGACCCTTCGTATGTGGCAGCATCGTGTTGAGGAACTGTGCCATCGGACCATCCGGCGCGCCGAACGCGGGGCGCGCTAAGATTTTGCCGAGACCGTGCTCCAGCCAGAAGAGTCCGAGATAGATGCGGAACAGTGCGAGCCAGAAGGCGTACGTCCGCGAGGATGGGAGCATCATGGTAGTCCTACCCTCGAACGCCGCTCGGTGTTTCCGCCAGGGCGAGAACGCGCTGGGCGATCACGTCAGCCGCGTCCGGGTGCCGGAGCGCTTGCATGTTCGCGCGCAGGTGCGCAAGCCGTTCACCTGACCGGAGGAGCTCGGCGACCGCCGGAGCGACGTGGCGGGCACTTTTCACTCGGACCGCAGCGCGCCGGGAAACGAGATACCGCGTGTTCCGCTCTTCCTGACCTGGCAAGGGGCGAACGAAGATCATCGGCAAGCCGGCGACCAACGCTTCGGACGACGTCAGCCCTCCAGGCTTCGTCAGCAGCACGTCGCTTGCGTGCATATAATCGAAGACGTTGTCGACGAAGCCTCGCACGCGAAGTGGATACTCGATTTGCTCAGCGGCGTCTAAGACGCGACGTTCCAGCGCGGCGTTGCGCCCCACGATGATGGCTGCAGCCAAGGGCTGATCGATCTCGCCGAGCGCCCTCATCATGACGTCGAGGGGTCCCATACCGAGTCCGCCGGCCATCATCAACACGATTTTGCGATCGGCCGGCAACTCCAGTTCTCGTCGTAGCGCCTCTTTTGGGCGCCGCGGTGCGACGAAACGCGGATCGACCGGGATCCCGCAAGCGATAACGCGATCGCGTTGGACACCGCGCGCTACGAGCGTGCCATGCATCTCAGGAGTCGCGACCGCATATGCGTCCACGTTCCGATAAATCCAGAACGGATGGACGACGAAATCGGTGACAATTCCCAGGATCGGTAATTTTGGCGCGTACGTGCGTTTGTATTCCGCCATGACGCCGCAGGGAAAGGCATGGGTGCAGACCACGACATCGGGCTTACGATCGTCGATGAGCGTCCGGAGATTTGCCGCGGTAAATTGACTGACCCAAGCGCGAAATCCACCCACCTGCGTCGCGCGCTCTGCGCGGTCGTAAATGTAGCGATAGAGCTGCGGAACGGTCCGGACCATCCCGATGTATCCGTCGGCGACGACCTTCGAAAAGACCGAGGCGGCATAGCGGTACGAGTCCACGATGTCGACGTCGACGCTCGGATCGCGCTCTCGCAGTGCGCGCTGGACCGCCGCGGCGGCCGCGGTATGCCCGACGCCGACGTTGGCGGAGAGGAAGAGGATGCGGCGACGCGATCCCGCTACGAGGTTGTCTCTCCGCTTGACGGCTCAGAGGCTTCTGTGACTTCGCCGTTTCCAGACTGTTCGGCAAGCTCGAAGAAGTCGTCGAGAATCTCTTGCGCCAGCGCATCGTCCTCGACGAGCGTCCCCTTGGCATCCGTCACGACGAACTCGTCGACGGCCTCGCTGTAACAGATGGAATAGCCGTGGTGCTCCTCGTCCTCGACGATGCCGACGACTTCGAATTCCATGCGCTCGCCTTCATTCGTCTCAATCACCAAGACGTCGTGAAGTTCGAGCGGTTGCGGTGGCGAAGCGGTCTCGTCCGCGCCCGTTGCTTTTTGATCGGGGCTTTCGCCGTTGGGGGTTTCGATGGGCCACCTCCTAGTGCAAATAGCGCGCGACGTTCGCGTTATGCTCTTCCAGCGTACGAGCGAACGCGTGATGACCGTTTCCCCGGTACACGTAGTACAGAAACGGGGAAGGCTCTGGATTGAATGCTGCAAGGAGCGACGCCCGCCCCGGATTGGCGATCGGCGTCGGCGGGAGGCCCAGGTGCCGGTAGGTATTGTACGGCGAGTCGCTCGCTAAATCGGCGCGCGTGATTTCGGTTTTATGATAGGGAAAGGTGTATTCGATCGTCGCGTCGACCTCCAGCGGCATCTTTCGGCGAAGCCGGTTATAGTACACTCCGGCCATCAGTCGGCGTTCGTCGTCCGCTTTTGCCTCGCGTTCGATCAGCGACGCCAAGGTTACCACATCGATGACGCGCAAGCCGTGCGCTCGCGCCCGACTCTTCGCATCGCGCGGCAGCTGCGCTCGAAAGGTCTCCGTCATTTGACGTGCGATCGCGGCGGGCGTAGCATCCACCGGAACGAGGTAAGTGCTCGGGAACAGGAACCCTTCCAGCGACCTCGTCCAGGTGCTGTCGATTCTGATCCGTGATCCCAGAAAGGTGCGGTCGAGCGTCGCTTCGTCACCGAGATCGTGCGCGGCCAGCGTGGCCGCAATTTGTCGCGCGGTGAACCCTTCCGGAAATGTCACCCATGCGGCGACTTGCGAGCCGCCGGTGACCATCTGCTGAAACACTTCGTTCAGCGTCCGGTGCGCAGCAAAGCGAAATTGCCCCGCGTGCACCGCCGACTGCTGGTGCCGAAGCCGAGCCAAGAGTTCAAACGCAAGAGCCGACCGGATGATACCATCGTGCTCCAAAAGTCTCGCGGTTTGTGACGCCGTCGCACCCGGCGGCACGATCTCCGTCGCTTGGCGCTGCGGTAAGGCTCGATCATCATAGACCGAGTGCACGAACCACAGCACTCCAACGCCTGCAGCGACGCAGATTACGATCAGTACCGCGAGGATCGAGGCCGCGATGCGGCGCGTCCACCCCACGTTCTCTAGCGGCTCGCGCGGCGTCGGGCGAGATAGGTGTCCAGAATTGCCGCCGCCGCGAGTTTGTCGACCACGGTTTTGCGCTTACGCCGTGAGAGGTCGGCCGCAATCAGCGTTTTCGTCACCTGTGCCGTCGTTAGTCGCTCGTCGACGCGCGCGATCGTGCCCCCAAAGTTGCGCTCGAGCGCCTGGCAGAAGCGATCGATTTTCTCCGCCGCGGGCCCACGCTCTCCGGACATGCGCAGCGGATCTCCAACGACGATCGTTTCTGCGCCGTGTCCCTGCGCCAACTCCGTAATCGCGGCGATGTCTTGGCGCAGCGACGATCGTTCGATCGTGCCGAGCGGCAACGCGTATGATTCGCCTGGATCGGAGACGGCGACGCCGATACGGCGTTCACCAACGTCGAGCGCGAGGACGGGCACAGCCGCGCACCTTAGGGCGTCGCGGCGGCCGGAACCTGCGCGAGCAGCGAAAGTACCCCTGCAGCCTTTGGCCGTTTCCCTAAGTGATAGGTAATGAAGGCATCGATGGCCCGCGCCGTTGCCGGCGTTGGCCGAAGCGCCTCTTTGGTCGCCAACGCGCGGGGTGCGGCGAGGGCGCGAAAGCCATCCAAATCTCGCGCCGAGAGTCCGAACGCATCGGCGTGATGCGGGCGGCAGGCCGCACACGAAAGACCGCCGGCATCGACGTCCGCCCAGGCCTCACCGTCGACAAAGGGACCTGCACACCGCACGCACGCGTCGCTCGGCGGGGCCAACCCGAGCGCATACAACAACCGGAGCTGAAAGCGAGGGATGAGCGCGGAGGGATCCGCCGCTCGAGCAAGCCCACGCACCGCTCCACGGACGAGTTCGTAGATGTCCGGAACCGGGAGATCCGGTTCACAAAACGCATCGGTCAATTCTGCAATCACGCTCGCCGCGCCGAACGCATGGGGTCGCACGAGCGCCGACCACGTGCTGTGAACCATATCGGTACCGGTAATGACGTCCAGGTTGCGTCCGCGGTGCAGCGTGAGTAGCGTCTCAGTAAGAAATTCGAGTCGTCCCGCCAGGTGACTCTTCGGACGCCGCACGCCCTTGCCCACGGCGTCGAGTTTGCCTCTGGCTTGCGTCAACAACGTATAGATGCGGTCAGCTTCCCCGAGGTTGTGGCTCCGTAGCACGATCGCGCGCGTCTTGTAGACGCGCCCCGGCAGGCTCAAGCCGTCTCGACGTCGTGCGGCAGCCCTGCACCCTCGTCACCCTCTGCCGTACCATTCGGTGAAAAGCGTCCGGGCTTGGCAATCCGCACGCTCAGGATGCGACGGCCCTGCGTGCGCTCGATAATCAGTGCGACGTGATCGTCGGTCTCAATTCGTTCGCCCTCCGATGGTAGGCGGCCGAATAGGCCGACCGTGAGTCCTCCAATCGTTTCGAACTCTTCGTGCGGCAGATGCGTGCCGAGGCGGGCGTTGACGTCCTCGATGTTCACACCCGCGTCCACGACGGCTTCCTGCGGCGACAAGAACCGGATTGGCTCTTCTTCTCCCTCGTCATGCTCATCGCGAATTTCCCCGACGATTTCTTCGAGCAGGTCTTCCATCGTCACGAGGCCGGCCGTACCGCCATATTCGTCAACGACGATGGCGAGCGAGAACTTTCCCCGTTGCATCTCCCGCAACAATTGCAGCACGCGTTTGTTTTCGGGGACGAGGGTGATCGGGCGCATGAGCGTCCGGAGCGAATCCGATGCGAGCGTTCCGTTGGAAAGCGCGATCAGGAGTTCGCGGTCGTGCACGACACCGATGACGTTATCGATCGTCTCCTCGTACACGGGCAGCTTCGAATAGCCTTCCGCGATAATGAGATCCAGCGCCTTGCGCGGTGAGCTCTCCACTTCCACGGCGACCATGTCGGGACGGGGCGTCATCACCTCACGGACGATCGTGTCCCCGAATTCGATGACGGAGTGGATCATCTCACGTTCCTCGTCCTCGAGGACCTTTTGTTCCGCACCGACGTTCACGATATTGCGAATATCTTCTTCGGTGACGAACGGCCCGTGCGACGCAGGTGATACGCCGAAGACGCGTACGAGCGCGTTGGTCACGAAAATGAAGGCGGTGTTGATCGGCGTCATGAGCCACGCGATCCGTTCCAGCACGGGGGCGAGCCGCAGCGCCCAGCGCTCGTTGTTCGCGACCGCGACCGTCTTCGGCAAGATCTCGCCGAAAAGGAGCAGCAACACGGTCATCACCGCCGTCGACCAGAGCGCTGCATGGGGGACGCCGGCACGGATGAACAGTGCCGTTGCAAGCGAGTCTGCCGCGAGCAGCACGATCGTGTTGCCTACCAGCACCGAAGTGAGGAACCGATTGCGATCGTCGAGCAGGCGCAGGACGGCGCCGGCGCCACGCAGCTTGCGCTCCGCCATACCGCGTGCTCTGAGGCGCGACAACGAGATCAGCGCCGCCTCGGACCCCGAGAAAAAGGCTGCCGCAACCACGAGTATGGCCAGAGCGATAAGCTCCGACCAGTGAGCGGCTGCTACGTCCACGAGCGAGAGAAGGGGTCGCGCCGCTCGAGGCGGCGCTTGGTACTTAGCGGGTCCGGGCTCAAATTGGCGCCATTATAGCACATGCGGGGTCCGAATAAAGAGGAAGATCGCGTAGCTCATCCCCGCGCCCAGTACCGCGCCCAGAAACACTTCCAGCGTACTGTGAATGCCCGCCTCCACGCGGCTTTGACTTACGAGCACCGCCAAGAAGAATGCGATCACCGCGACCAGCATGCTCGGCGTCAACAGCGCGATCAAGGTCGCTCCGGAGAATGCGAGCGCGGCGTGACCGGATACCGCGCCTCCTTGAAACGGCGAACCTCGCCCGACGTACGCCTTCGCAAAAATCGTGCCGATCGCTACGATGCCGAGCGTGATGAACACCAGATTGGGCGGCGCTTGTGCCACCGCGGTAATGACGCGGCTTCCCGTCGTTGTCAGACCTTCATAAAAAATGAGATATCCGACCACGACTGCGCACACCGTCGCTACTAAGACGGCGCCGGCCGACGTGTCTTTCGCGATTTTGGCGAGCGGATGGTGTGCTACCGTCATGAGATCGACGACCGACTCAATCGCGGTGTTGAGTAGCTCGAGGGCGATGACGAAGCAGACCAGCACGATGATGCAGATGACGTAGACGCGCTGCAGCCGCAGGTACAGCGTCGCAAACAAGACCAACGCACCGATGATGAAGTGCACGCGCAGGTTCGGCTGCGTGCGCGTCGCGTACACGATCCCAGAAAACGCGAAATGGAACGAACTCCACAGACGGCTTTCCGCGATTCGCTTCACGCCTGCAGGGAGCCGCGCCGGCCGCATCACGTTTGGGGTGGCTCTCGGTGCACGTTTGCGCCTTCGCGCGAACTGGGGCGCAGCCCCCGCAACGGCGTGTTCAATATGGCCAGCGAAGCCCGATCAGGGCAGCAAGCCGCCGTTCTTCGGCGCGCATCCGGGCGCGCTGCGAGGGACGCTCATGATCGTGTCCCATCAGATGCAAAAGACCATGGATGAGCAGTCGCCGTAGTTCCTCGTCGAGAGAGGCGCCGTAGCCCAAGGCCTGCCGGCGGGCCGTGTCGACGCTAATCACGACGTCGCCGAGCGAACGTTCGCGTGCTCCCGTGCCCCGGCGGGGCTGCAACGCGCCGCGCTGTTGGACGCCAAAGCTGAGCACGTCGGTCGGCCGGTCCTTGCCGCGGTATTCACGATTGAGGCGCCGCATCGCAGCGTCCCCGATAAGCGAAAGCGAGAGGCTCGTCTGCGGATCGGCCACGACGGATGAAAGGAGCTTCCGAGCTTCCGATTTTAACGCGCGCAGGTTGAGTCTTTCCCGGCGTGTCGTGTTGCGAACGTAGATCTTCACCGACGGCGCGCGTACGCCGCAATGATCTTTCTGACGAGAGGATTGCGAACACAGTCGGCTTCCGTCAGGTCGACGACGGCGACCCCCTCCAATTCGCCGAAAAGTGCGCGCGCATCGAGGAGCCCGGGGCGAACGTTTGCCGGCAAATCGATTTGGGTCACGTCGCCATTGACGACCATCTTGGCGTTCTGACCCATGCGGGTCAGAAACATCTTGAGTTGCTCGTGCGTCGCGTTTTGCGCTTCGTCTAAAATGATGAACGCGTCCGAAAGCGTCCGCCCGCGCATGTAGGCGAGAGGAGCGACTTCGATCGTTCCGCGCTCGATGGCGCGTGACGCGACGCTATCATCGAGAAGATCGAACAACGCATCGTACAGCGGCCGCAAGTACGGATCGACCTTGTCTTTGAGATCACCGGGAAGGAACCCCAGCCGCTCACCCGCTTCGACGGCGGGGCGCGTTAAAACGATACGAGCGATTTCGCGCGCGCGCAACGCGCGCACCGCCATCGTCATTGCCAGAAACGTCTTACCGGTCCCGGCCGGTCCGATGGCAAATGTCAACGGATGCCGCGTCATCGCCTCGACGAAGGCGCGCTGTCCGTCGGTCCGGGGACGAATCTCGCGACCGCGTTGCGTAACGAACAGCGTTTTCGGAAGCGCGCGCGGTGCATCGCCCGCCGGTGCAAGCGCATCGCGAGCAGCCAGCGCGACGTCGTCCGGCGTGACTTGCGCTCCGCCGAGCGCGGCATCGTACATCCGCCCGAGAATGTCGTGGGCAGAGTCAACGGCGGAGGGTTCACCGCGGACGCGCACCTGGCTTCCCTCAAGCTGAACAACCACCGGCACGATCCCTTCGAGGGCGGACAAGTTGCGATCGAGATGACCGCAAAAGGCGAGCGGATCTGACAGCGCGCTGAATTCGAAAACGCGCTCGGTTTGGAGGTCTGCCACTATGGGCTAAACGCGCGGCAACCGCGTTGCGGTTGCCAATCCTCGGGGACGCCGGATCAGCGCTCCTCGAACCTCCGCAAGCCAAGCGGGGGACGTAAAATCTCGGAGAGGACGACCGCTTGCGGTAGTGTCCGAGGTTGGCGCAACGCCCCAAGCAGCGCGCTTCGCAGATGCTGGCTTGCTTCTCGCGGGGGAGTCGGCCTTCGGGCTGTTCCGGACAACGGAGGCGGTGGAGTTCGTGGCACCGGAGCGAGCGCCGGCGCCTCGTGCGCAGCTCGGCGTGCCGTCGTTTGCAACGCTACCTGGCGTCCTTGCGGCTGCGACCGCGCTTGAGCTGCCCGCTGCAGGCCGGACGGCAATGGAGAGCTCGTCGGCGCGCGCTGTGCCGATGAGCGCCGCGCGTCGCGGGTGACCCGGGAGACTGCCCGCGACAGCAAGCCAACGATGATCGCAATGGCAATGAGGGTCTGCAGCGCGTCGTGCAGCGACATCGCCTTGGTCTATTGCGACGACTGTGTGGGCGGCGGAAGCGTCGGGCCTTGCGGTGACGGCGTTTCGGCGGACACGCCCGTACCGATCGACGAACGCATATCGGTATCGGCTTTGATATTATTCAACCGATAATAGTCCATGACGCCAAGGTTACCACTGCGAAACGCCTCGGCGAGCGCTTGCGGGATTTGCGCTTCAGCCTCGACCACTTTGGCCCGCATCCGCTGCGTTTCCGCCTTCATTTCTTGTTCCGCGGCGAGCGCGGCGTACTGACGTTCTGCAGCCTTAGCCTGCGCGATGCGCCGGTCCGCTTCGGCCTGCGACGTCTGCAGCTCGGCTCCGATGTTCTTGCCGACGTCGACGTCGGCGATATCGATCGAAACGATCTCGAACGCGGTTCCGGCATCGAGACCCTTCGTCAACACGGCCTTCGAGATGCGGTCCGGGTACTCGAGGACTTCCTTGTGATCGACAGCCGCACCCACCGCCGAAACCACGCCTTCGCCGACGCGCGCGACGATCGTCGGTTCGCCGGCACCACCGACGTAGCGGTCAAGGTTGCTACGCACCGTTATCCGCGCCTTGACGTTGAGCTGGATCCCGTTTTGTGCCACCCCTTGGAACGTCGGCGTCTCGATAACCTTTGGGTTGACCGAGGTCTGCAAGGCTTCCAAGACGTCGCGCCCGGCCAGATCGATCGCAGCAGCCCGCTGCCATTCGAGCGGGATTTGGGCACGCTGAGCGGCGATCATCGCGAGCACCACCTTGTCGACGTTGCCGCCCGCCAAGAAGTGCGACTGCATCTGATTGACGGTGAGCGGAAGGCCGGCTTTTTGCGCGCGCACGAGGTTGGCGACGATGAGTCCGGGCGGGATCCCGATCAAGCGCATCCGAATCAGCGAAAAGATGCTGAGTGGCACGCCTGCGGCGATCGTTCGAATCCACAGCCCCAGCGGAAAATAGTAGAGAAAGACCGCGATGCCGATGAGGATGGCAAAGAAAATGATGGGAATGGCCACGACTGCGCTCACGGCGTCTCCTCGTTAATCACGGTGCATCACCGCTCGGCTTGGAGCGGCCGTACGAAAATCCGTGCCCCTTCCACGCGTGTCACTTGCACCGGCGAACCGGCAGTGACGAAGTCGCCTTCAGTCAGCACGTCGACGCGGCGTCCATCGATCGAAGCGACTCCCGCAGGCCGCAAATAGGACGTCGCAAACCCGCTGTGGCCGAGCAGGGAACGAAGATCGGGTGCGGCGACGTAATCGGAACCCTGCGCCGCCGAGAGGACGAGCCGCTTCACGAAGGCGTTCTCCGGAAAGACCCGCGTGGCGGCGAAGAACACCAGGGCGGAGAGCACGATGGCGACCGAGATCGCCTGCGCGGCGACGAAGAAAAAGGCGATCCCGAAGGACAACACGACCGCCGTGAGCAGGACGATGATCCCGAGAATCCCCGCGAATCCGTGGCCGGGGACGACGTGCAGTTCGAACAGGATTCCCAGGATGCCCAAGAGCGCTAATCCGATCACGAAACCGTTGCTGAAACCGGCGTAGACATGGGTTCCGAAGAACAGGCCGAGCGCGGTGATCCCAACGAGCCCCGCGATGCCGTGCAAGGTCTGCATTTCGATGAGCAGCCCGAGCATTCCGATCGAGAGCAAAAGTCCACTCATCTCGGGGCTGGTGGCAAAGCGCGCGACCTGCTCACCGAACGTATATTGCTGCGTACGCTGCTGCGCGTTTGCGTACCCTTCACGCCGCAAGGCGTCATCGAGCGTCGGCGAAATCGCTTGCGCCATCCCTGCGCGAAGCGCTTGATCCGCGGTGAGCGAAAGGATCGCATTCGGTTTCTTGTACGCCGGCGCATCGACGGTCTTGTCGACCATTGCGGCGGCGAGCGTTGCATCACGATGGTTGCGCGCGGCCGTTGAAGCGAACTCCGCGCGAAGCGCCGAGATGTTCTTGGCGGTATTGGGGATCGGCTCTGCGGCGCCAATGCTCGAGCCCGGCGCCATCACCAAATGTTGCGCCGAAAGTGAGATCAGGGCGCCGGCGGAATAGGCGCGCTGCGAAATGTAGGCGACCGTGGGGGCGCGCGAGCGGAACAGCGCGTCTCGAATCTCCATGGCCGAGGTCACAAGACCACCGAGCGTATTGACGTCCAGCACCACCGCGGCGGCGCCACTCGCGTTCGCATCGTCGACGGAGCGCTCGACCAGATGCGCCATTCCTTCGTCGACCGTACCAGAGATTGGAACGATGACAACGTCCTGCGTGCCCGAAGCGCGAGCCAGTCCCCAAAGCCCAGCGACAAGGCACAGAAAAAGGGTCGTCAGGCGAACCGATCTGGCCGCCACTGCTGCGCCCGCTGCGAACCGAGCGCTTCTCCTTCGGCTCCGGCCGTTGCGCACCATCATTTGAGGATTGCTACCAAGCGGCCGCCGGGAAGTTACGCACGTCCTTCGCTTGGGGCGCCGGCTGAAAGCTCCTCGAGGACCACTTTGCGGACCAGCGCCCCGTCGGCCGAATCGCGGAGTCCTGGGAGAACAGCCTTCATGACGGCACCCTGATTGCGGATTTCCGGCCGCATACCGGCCAGCGCCGATCTTACCACCGCGCGAATCTCCTCGGCCGTCTTCTGCTGCGGGAGATAGGCAGTGAGAATATCCCGTTCGCGCGTTTCTTTTTCGACCAATTCCGTTCGGCCGCCGCGCTCAAACGCCTCAATGGAGTCGTTACGCTGCTTGACCAGCTTGCGGACGGCGTCGAGCTGATCGTTTTCGTCTAGGTCTCGGCCAACTTCGATCCGGCGGTACGAGAAGGCGGAAATTGCGGAACGCAACGTGTCGGCGCGCACCCGATCGCGAGCCTTCATCGCGTCTTTGAGATCCGCACTCATGCGGTCCTTAAGGGTCATACAGGCGGCGGTTCGCGGCCGATAACGACGAGGCCCCGCGTGACGCGGGGCCCACAGCGCTTGGGGGCGCTCAGGCCCGGCGCTTGCGCGCCGCCGCCGACTTCTTCTTGCGGCGGACGCTCGGCTTTTCGTAGTGTTCGTGCTTGCGTGCTTCCGCCAAGACGCCAGCCTTCTGGGTGGCCTTCTTGAAGCGGCGCAGCGCACTCTCGATGGTCTCACCTGGTGCAACGCGGACTTCCAGAAACAACCCCCCTTTCGCTCAGCCCCCGGGCACATCGGCCACAGCGGCAAGATAAACGCCTCGCAAGGCAACCGCCTGACGATAGCACGCCGGCGCGACGGCAGTCAAACGGCGAGACGCCAAAAGGCCCGTCGTGATTTCACCGCGACGGGCCCTTGCAGCGTGCGTCAGCCTAGCGACTTAGACGCCTGGATTCCAGAGCAGAACCTTTGAGGTGAGCTGAATGAACCCGTTCGCCGCTCCGATATTGGGTCTCAAGATGATCCCGTGAGCGACGTGCGTCTCGGCCTCCTCTTGGAGGATACGGAACGATGGGCCGGCTAGCGGGGTGTACGTTCCCGTCACGAGCATTTTTCGTTTGTATGCGCCGTTAATGATGTTTCGCTCGATGATGGCCTGAAGGTAAGCCGGGTCCTTTGAGAAGCGGTTCAGCGTGCCCGCCGGAAGCGCCGCGAAGGCTTCGTTCGAGGGCGCGAAGACCGTATACGGCCCGGCGCCCTCCAGGAGCGCGTATAAGCTGGAGTTTCCCATCACGTAACCCGCTAGGGTACTGAGATCGGGAATTCGAGCCAGCTTTTCCGGGATATTGCGATTGTGATCGGAAATGACGTTGATACCGATGCCTCGCGGCGAAACGATGCGAGGTGCCATCCCACCAAAGGCGGGAAGGGCGAGCAATGAAAGCCCCGCGGTCTTCAAAAACGCGGCGCGGTCGGAGCGATCCGATGACATGAATCTGTCCTCCATGAGGGAAGGCGCTTTAGGGGGTTCCTGTTTCCTAAGAACCCGTCTCTTTGGTCTCTATCGGGCTCTGCCGCCGTTTATGCCCGCCGCCATAACGGCTAAACCACAACAGGCACATTTCCAGGACGGACCATCGCTTTGCGGGCAAGGTACGGCGGTGCTTTGGAATTAAGTGAGCCGCCAGCCGGCCCCTTTTGAAAACGGAGGTCTTCGTGCATGGTTAAGACTGCGATCGACGCGCCCGGGGAGCTGCAGCGTGCTGCCGAGCTTCTCTTCAAGAACTGGAAGCTGGCCGTCCCCACCGCAGTCTCGTCACTGTTGATCGGAGCGCTCGGCATCTTCGTCTTCGCCTCGGTTGTGACGACCGCGACGCTCGGCGGGATGGTCGCAGGCCACGCCGGCGCCGGCCTCGCCGGCATTTTGACGCTCCTGCCGATGCTGGCGCTCTATTTCGTCATTGCGGTGCTGCTGACCATCATTGCGCAAGCCGTCGTGATTCATGCCGCCGAAGACGCGTGGGAAGGACGGGAAGTCGATTTCGGCCGCAGTCTGGGCGTTGCGATGTCGCGCCTTCTTCCGCTTATCGGCGCGTTCATCATCATCGCGCTCCTGATGGTCATCCCCGTGCTGCTCGCCGTCTTCATTATCGGCTTCTTGCTGATGCTGATCGTAGGATTCTTTGTCATGTACGTGCTGCCGGCCGTGGTGCTCGGCGGCGCCTCGTCCGCCGGCTCGATCTCGGAGTCCTATCGGATGGCGCGCGAGAACTTGGGGCCGAGCCTTATCGCGTTCGCAGGCATCATCGTCGCCCTGATCATCGGCGGGATCATTCAGACGCTTTTACATCACGGTGCGATCTTAACGCTGATCGCGTCG
>JAFAXE010000025.1 GCA_019241305.1 Vulcanimicrobiota bacterium | reverse complement strand
CTCCACTCACAGAGCGTGGCGCTCAGTTCGCTTCGCTCAGGATGACACGAGCCGCGCAGCTCATGAATTTTTACAGCTGGGGGCGGAGGATTTGAGGCGCCGGGATGAGAGACTCCCCCGATGGCGCAGAGCGAGCTCGGACGATTACTGAAGCTTGAAGGCGATGTGCGGATCGATGTCGTCGACTCGCCGGCGTTGCGCGACAATGCCCTTGGAGATTCGTCCGCCCGACCGCTGGCGGTATACCTTCCGCCCGGTTACGACCCCGAAGGCTCGAGGCGCTATCCCGTCATCTATGTCCTGCATGGCTATACCGGCGACGTGGCGGCGCTCGTTTCGGGGCGGCCTTGGGAGACGAACGTCGTTCAATGGGTGGACCGCCTCATCACACAAGATGCGATGCCCGCGGTTTTGCTCGCGGTCGTCGACGGCTTTACGCGCCTGGGCGGGTCGCAATATCTGGACTCCGTGCATAACGGCGACTACGCAACCTACGTCGTGCGCGACGTCATCGGACACCTCGACGCCGCGTATCGAACGATACCGTCGGAAGGCGGCCGCGCCGTGGTCGGTAAGTCGTCCGGCGGATTCGGATCGATGTACCTCTGTATGGAGCGGGCTGGAGTATTCGGGGCTTTCGCCTCCCATAGCGGCGATGCGAACTTCCTTCAGTCGTACGTCCCATCGTTCGTCACCGCACAGCGAACGCTCGAGGCGCACGGTAACGACATCGCGGCTTTCGTGGAGTCCTTCGAAAAGAAGCCGAAGCGGCAAGCGGAAGAGTACACGACGATGGAGATGCTTGCATACGCAGCGGCGTATTCACCCCGCGAACGAGCCGCGTTTTCCCTCGACCTGCCATGGAATCTCCGTACGGGTGCGGTGGAACATGAGGTGATGGCGCGCTGGCTCGAATTCGACCCTTGCGAGCTCTGCCTGCGTCGCGGAACGGAGTTGGGAAGGCTTCGTTTGCGTTACGTCGACTGTGGGCGCCGGGACGAATACGGCCTCGACGTGGGCGCACGGATCTTCGTGCAGCGCCTGCGAGAGATGGGCTTGTCCGTGCACCACGAGGAATTCGACGACGATCACCGCAACGTCGGATACCGTTACGCCGTTTCCTTACCGGCGCTTGCCCACGCTCTCGAACGATGAAGACTATGCGACGACTGCCTCTCGTCTTGACGGCGCTGCTGTTTTTTACTGCGGCTTTGCCGGCGCTCGCGGATAACAATCTTTCGTATGACGACCCCTCCGTGCACTATATGGCGCCGGACGGATGGACGCGCCTCGACGTCCCCGCTGGAAACCCGGAGAACAGCAGCGAAGAGACGCCCGTCGCCGTCTTTCAAAAAGCCTTTGGCAGGATTGATAACCGCATCATCACGCTAAGGATCGGGCGGTACGAGGGCTCCCTTGACGGTCTGGAATCGACCCATGAGAATGACTTGCGTTCCGGCGGTCAGTCGGTATTCGTCGAGAAGAAGAGCAAGGTTACGATGCCCAACGGCATGCCTGCATGGCAGATCAAATACAGCTCGGGGGAGGACGTCGGTCAGTCGGTCCGCGCCTTCGATGTTGTGGTGTACGATGGCCGGCGAAGTATCATTCTGACGTATGCCGGGCGCACGGGTTCATTCAGCGACGACGATGCGCTGAAGGCCTTGTCCAGCTTGACGGTCGTCCTGTATCCAGAGGAACGGTAAGAAGGAGCGTCGGCGGTCAGCGCGCCGCCAGCGCAAGTGTCGCATCGAGGGCGCGCTCCAAGTCAGCGACGAGGTCCTCTTCATCTTCGATTCCAACGGAGAGACGCAGGAGCGTTTCCGTGACGCCGCGGCGCTCGCGATCTTCTTTGGGAATAGAGCCATGCGTCATGCGCGCCGGATGGCACAGCAGTGATTCGACTCCGCCAAGGCTTTCGGCCAAACTAAAGAGGCGCACTTCCTTCGCGAAGGCAAACGTGCGTGAGGCCGGTCCACGCAAGACGAACGAGAGCATCCCGCCAAAGCCGCGCATCTGCCTGCGGGCTAAGGCGTGTTGCGGATGCGACGGCAGTCCAGGATAGTGCACCCGTGCGACGTCGTCGCGAGCGGCGAGGAACTCGGCGATGGCCCGGGCGTTGTGGTCGTGTTGGCGCATCCGAACCGCCAGCGTCTTAGCGCCTCGCATCACGAGGTACGCGTCCATGGGTCCCGGGATGCCGCCGGCCGCGTTCTGATAGAAGCGAATCGCCTCGGCCGTCTGCCGATCATTCGTGACCGCCGCGCCGCCGATCACGTCGCTATGCCCGGCGATGTATTTCGTGGTCGAATACACTGCAACGTCGGCGCCGAGCGCGAGCGGCGATTGTAAATAGGCCGTGGCAAACGTATTGTCGACTGCGAGCAGCTGTCCGGGCCGCTTGATGGATGCCAGTGCGGCGATATCGACCAGCTTCAGCAGTGGGTTCGTGGGTGTTTCGGCCCAGAAAAGGCGCGTCTGCGGCGTGACGGCGGCGCGGACGGCGTCGAGCGAAGCCATGTCCACGTAGCTGAACGTGAGTCCGTACCGCTCGAGCACACGCGAGAAGTAACGATAGGTGCCGCCATAGAGATCGTCGCTCACGACGACGTGATCGCCTGCGGAGAGACAGCTCAGCACGGCGGCGGTCGCCGCCATCCCGCTTGCGAACGCGCTGCAGAACTCCGCGTCTTCGAGCGCTGCCAGCTGGGTTTCGAGCGCAACGCGCGTGGGATTCACCGTGCGGCCGTAGTCGTAGCCGCGATGTTCCCCTATCCCGGTTTGCGTGTAGGTCGACGTCTGGTAGATCGGAACGATGGTCGCGCCGGTCGCCGGATCGGGATCCTGGCCGGCGTGAATTGCCCGTGTGCTGAACTTCATGCTCTGCATCAGGCCTTGGTCGACGCGGCGGAGGTCGAGGACAGGAAGGTGATGATGTCTTGACGGGTGAGTACGCCGATGGGGTGCTCGCGCTGCGTCACGACGATCGCGGAGTTCGCGAGCGTCAACAGCTTATAGGCGCGGTCGATTTCGGCGGACGTGTCGATCGCAGGAAACGGCCGTCCCATGACCTCCCGCACGGGTTTGTGAAGAAGGTCGGCTTGGTCGAACACCGCCTGCATGATCGCGACATCGTTGACGCTACCAACGATTTCGGTGCCACGCATGACCGGCAACTGGGAAATTTCGTAGCGGCGCAGGAGATCCAGTGCGTCTTTGACGACATCTTCCTCGCCGATCGTGATCATTGGTGGTAGCGGCTGCTTGCTGCGAAGCACGTCGCCGACCGTCGCCTTGCGCTTCCCTTCCGCGATGAACCCGTTCGCAATCATCCAATCGTCGTTGAAGATCTTCGACATGTAGCCGCGCCCCGAATCCGGAAAGACGACGACCATGATGGCTTCCGGCGGCAGCATCTTGGCGACACGGTTGGCCACGACGGCTGCGGTTCCGGAAGAACCACCGACGAGAAGGCCTTCCTCGCGAGCAATGCGGCGCGTCATAAGAAATGATTCGCGGTCCGAAACGCGTTGGATTTCGTCGATAACCTTCAGGTTCACGGTCTCCGGGAGGTACGACATGCCAATGCCTTCGACGGCATAGGCCTTGGGGGTATCGCCGGAATAGATCGAGCCTTCAGGATCAGCGCCGATGACCCGAATTTGCGGGTTTTTCTCCTTGAGGAAACGCGCGCTCCCAGAGATCGTGCCACCGGTGCCTACGCCCGAGACGAAGTGCGTGATGGCGCCTGCCGTTTGCTCCCAAATTTCCGGCCCGGTCGTTTCGTAATGCGCGTCGGGATTCCAGTGATTGTGCCACTGGTTGGGCATGAAGGCTCCCGGAATTTCCGCGACGAGACGGGAAGCGACGCCGTAATACGAT
>JAFAXE010000088.1 GCA_019241305.1 Vulcanimicrobiota bacterium | reverse complement strand
GTGAGGAGCCATGATGCGTTCAACTCGACGTGCGGCACGATTGCCGAAAGTAACACGTGCGGCCAGTGCGGACGCACCACGAATGCCGTCACGATATACGCCAGCAGCGACAACGCCAAATACTTCAGCACGGCCGCGATCTTGCCGTATGAAAAGGCAAACTGGCCGAACACGATAACCAGCGCGAACAGTATTACCCAGAGCGGTTCGGGCAAGCCGAGCACCATCCGGGCCGAAGCCGCCATCCCCTCGAGATCCGCCCCGACGTTGAACGTGTTCGCCACGATCACCAAGAGCGCCAGCGGATATACCAAAAACAGCGGCATGTGTTTGCGCATGTTGGCCGCGAGCCCAAGTCCGGTGACCATCCCGATGCGGGCGCACATTCCCTGAATCGCCGCCATCATCGGCGTGGTCAGTAACGCTAGCCATAAAACGGAAAGGCCGGCAGTTGCGCCGGCCACCGAGTAGGTCGAGATTCCTGAGGGGTCGTCGTCTGACGCGCCGGTAATGAGTCCCGGACCGAGCACGCGCCAAAATGGGCGCGGGGCTTCGTGCTCTTCTCGGCCCTGAGTTGCGCCCGACTCGGGAACGGCATTCCGGATCTCACCCTCGGCCTGCACCTTGATCATGCTGCCGCGCCGCCCTCATCCTTATTGGACTCACCGGACTCGGCCGACTCTCCCACCGGATGCCGCACCATGCAAGAATTGCAACACCATTCGGTGCGATCCGCCCCGATTTGCTGCTCCGCCCCGCACTCCGGGCATCGCACCGTCACGAGAAGTGCCTGCTCGGTTTCCTGCTCCACAACGGTGTTCTTCCCGTCCCCCTCTTGCGAGAAACTCTCGGTCCGTCGGGAGGGCGTCAGGTTTCACCCTGACCCGCCTTTGGGTAAACAAACGGCGACCCTTGGGGGACTCTGTATCCAGCACCCGTCGCCTTCATTCGCGGGGACGGCGCATGCGGCTGCGCTTCCCAATTCACCGGTAGATATCGAAGCGTGGCGCACGCTCGCCGAAACGCTTCCGACCGTTGTGTTCACCGCCGCCCCGGACGGCGCGATCGAGTTCGTCAATCGCCGCTGGTCTGAATTCACCGGGCGTGAAGTCGGCGAGGTCGTGGGGAACGGTTGGCAGCAGCTCGTCCATCCCGACGATGCGAAGCGCGTCCTTGCGGCGTGGAATCACGCAATCGAAAGCGGCGACCAACTCGACGTGACGTTCCGGGTGCGCCGCGCCGACGGCGAATACACGTGGGCGTGGTCCAGCGCCGCGCCCCTCCGCGATGCCGACGGTAAGATCGTCCGCTGGTACGGCGCCGCGATGAACGTCGATGCGCGCAAGCGGGCGGAGGAGGCGTTGCACGCCAGCCGGCAGGAGCTGGTCGATTCGGAGCGCCGGTTTCGCGCGCTTGCCGAGTCGATTCCGGTGATTTGTTGGACCGCCGATGCCAGCGGCTGGATCGATTGGTACAACTGGCGTTGGTACGACTTCACCGGACAGGCGCCCGAAGAAGCCCGCGGGTGGGGTTGGCAGGCCGCGCACCATCCCGACGACCTCTTGGAAGTCATGCAGCGCTGGCCCAACTCCATCGAAACCGGCGCAGCCTTCGAAATGGAGTTCCGTTTACGGCGCCACGATGGCGTGTTTCACTGGTTCCTCACGCGCGCCGAGCCGCTCCGCAACGAGTCCGGCAAGATCGTTCGCTGGTATGGCAGCAACGTCGATATCGATACGCAGAAGCGCTCGCTCGACCGGACGAAACGCGTGGCTGAAACGATGCAAGACATGTTTTTGCCGCAACAGTTGCCGCAGCACCGCGACCTTCGCATCGATGCTGCGTACGTCGCCGCGGAGAAGGATGCGCTCGTCGGCGGCGATTGGTACGACGCCTTTGATCTGCCGGACGGCCGCATCGTTTTCTCGATCGGCGACGTCGCGGGGCACGGATTGGAAGCCTCGATGCGGGTCGGCCGCATCCGTCAAGCGATCTACGCGCTGGCCTTCAGTTTCAGCGATCCAACAAAAATTCTCGCACGGCTGGGCACGATTCTCGATCATCAGGACCCGGGCAATTTCGTCACGGTGCTCGTCGGCACGATCGATCCATCGCATCGCGTCGTCGCTTACGCCAGTGCGGGACATCCTGCACCGCTGATAGCGTATCGCAACGACGAGCCTGCGCGCACACTCGCCGCCGGTGGTCCACCGCTCGGCATCGGCTTCCCGCTCGAGTTCCAGACGCAGCGTGTGACGGTTCAGCCGGATGCCGTCGTCGCGCTCTACACCGACGGCATGATCGAGTTCTCCCGGGACTTGCTCGGAACCGAACGGCGACTCAAGGCTGCAGTGGCCTTACTCGTCGGAGATACCGGCATTGCGCGTCCTGCGAGCGCCGTCCAACAGCTGGTCTTCGACGATCAGCCTGCGCACGACGACGCTGCCATCCTGCTCTTCCAGTTTTCCGAGGTGGCAGAAAAACCCGCCACCGCCGATCCGCGGACCCTCGCGAAGACGTGGCGGTTTCACTCTGCCGACGCCTATTCGGCGCATGCGACGCGCCGTCGCATCGTCGACCACCTCCGTCAGTTTGCGCGCAGCGACGAGAACGTGTTTGTGGCGGAGCTGATTTTGGGCGAAATGCTCTCGAATACGGTCGAGCACGCCCCGGGTCTCGTGGAGATCGATTTGGATTGGAGCGACGAGCATCCCGTCGTAACGATTCGTGATACCGGCCCCGGACTGCGTGCCTGGACTTCGCGCTTGCCGGACAATCCGTTCAGCGAAGGCGGACGCGGAATGTTTTTGATGAAGGCGCTCACCGAGGATTTGCGGGTCCGGCCGGCCGCCGGTTACGGGACCGAAATCAAAGCGACCCTTCCGCTCTGCAAAGGGCCGGCCGTTGCCGTCGAGGGCTTACGTCGCGACGCGATGCAGCGTCTTGTAAGAAAAGCTTAAGAACCGCATTTGGCATAAGCATCCGACTTCTGCGCTGTTCCTTTCCGCCGTGAGTCGAGTACGATATCGACATAATGATATCGCTGTTACCTCGCGTCCTCACCCCCATCCGCGCGCTCATCGCCGGACTCGCGCTGTTTGCACTACTGACCCCCGCTTGGAGCCTCGCCGGTACGACCGGCACGCTGAGCGGCGTTGCCGTCGACTCCGCCACCAATGCCCCGATCAGCGGGGCAAAGGTTACCGTCTCAGGCCCATCCGACGTGGAAATCGCCGTCACCGATAAAAGCGGACATTTCACCTTTGCTTCGCTGCCGCCGGATACGTACCGCGTCAGCATGGATGCTCCCGGCTACGCCGCTACGGCGCTCAACGGCGTCGAAATTTCGGCCGACAACGTGTTGGTCGTAACGCTCTCTGCCGGAAAAGCCGGCTCTTAAACGAGAATGCTCTCGGGTCTCGGCGGCGCCGGGCTCACGGGCAGACCGTTGACGACGTAATCGAGCACCGCCATTCGAGCGCTGACGCCGTGCGCGACTTGTTGCGCGTAGCGCCAGCCGCGGAAGTCGAACACCTCTTCGGTTAATTCCACGCCCCGGTTGTACGGACCGGGATGCATGACGATGGCGTGCGGCGCTAAGAGTTCGAGGCGTCGCGCGTCCATCCGATAGTTGCGCGCGTAGTCGTCCAGTTCTGGCAGCACCGCCGCGGCGATGCGCTCGCGTTGAATGCGTAGCAGCATAACGGCATCGACGTGCGGCAACACGTCGTCGAGGCTGCGCAGCACCTTCACCCGGCCGCGTTCCATCGAGGCGGGTAGGAGCGTGGGTGGTCCCACGAGCAGCACCTCGGCGCCGAGCGCCTGCAATCCCAGGATATTGGAACGCGCGACCCTGCTGTGCAGAATGTCGCCAACGAGTGCCACCCGCAGGCCTTCGACTCGTCCGAACTCCGTCCGGAGTGTCAGCAGATCGAGCAGCGCCTGCGTCGGATGCGCGTGACAGCCGTCGCCCGCATTGATGACGTGGCCTTCGAACGATTCGGCCAAACGATATGGGAAACCCGATTCCGGATGGCGTGTCACGATGACGCGCACGTTCATCGCGGCCAGCGTCAGCGCGGTGTCGGCAATCGTCTCGCCCTTCCCGAGACTCGACGAGCCTGGCGGAAGCGCGATCACGTCGGCTCCTACCAGGTGTTCCGCGATCGCGAATGACGTGTACGTGCGCGTGCTGGGCTCGAAGAACAGATTGACGACGATGA
This sequence comes from Vulcanimicrobiota bacterium, assembly GCA_019241305.1. GTDB lineage: Bacteria > Vulcanimicrobiota > Vulcanimicrobiia > Vulcanimicrobiales > Vulcanimicrobiaceae > JAFAXE01. Next base: position 15,042 of record JAFAXE010000088.1, on the reverse strand, counting down.
TGTCCCGCAGCAAATCGCGTCGCGGCGGTGACGCGCCGAAGCGCTGGGCTTGATCGAGCAGCCCGCGCAACTCTCCGGCTTCGAGTTCGTCGAGATCGAGAAGGTTACGGCGCTGCATCGTCTGGCTGCCCGCGCAGTAACACTCGGTCGGTTTCGGCAGACTGCTTGCTCAAGATGACGTCGATGTGCTCTTGGCGGCTCGTGGGAATCGTGCGGCCGACGTAGTCACCCTGCACCGGTAGTTCCCGCAACCCGCGGTCCACCAGCACCGCCAGGCGAATCGCTCGGGGGCGTCCGAGATCCGTCACTGCGTCGAGCGCCGATCGGACGGTGCGCCCAGTGTAGAGCACGTCATCGACGATCACTACCACCCGCCCCGTCAGTCCTTCGTGAATCTCGGATTCCGGCAAGACCCGCGCGACGTCGTCATCGCGGTACAGGTTGACGTTGAGGAATCCTAGTCCCGGTGCCACACCAGAGATATCGCGAATCTTCTCAGCGATGCGGCACGCCAGCGTCTCCCCGCCGCGCCTGATTCCAAGGAGCACGATCCCGCTTTGCGCATCTTCCGGCTCGAGAATCTGATGCGCGAGGCGTGCGATGACGCGGTCGATCTGTTGCGCGGTAAGCAGCGTGCGCTCACGAAGCGCTTCGAGCGTGCTTCCGGGTTGAGGCCGCACAAAACCACGATTCGACAATGGGGGCCGGCGCGCCCCTGCGCCGACCCCCATAGCTGTTTGGAGGGATGTTAAGAAGCGGCGGTTCTACAGTACGACGGTGACGTAGACCGGCATCGTACCGGTTACGCCGCCTTCACCGAGCGCCGTTACCGTGCACAGGAAGTCCGTGCCGAGCGATAGGTTCATGCGCGGGAAGAAGATCACACCTTCTTCACGATCCTGATCGACGTGCGGCCGGTTGATCAGTTTAATTCCGCAGCCGATGATAGCGCTGAAGTGATTCTTGGTGTTGCCGTTTTGAAGAACTTCGTAGTTCGCTACGGTCTGCTTGAGGATATGGACCTTGAGGAGCATGGCCTTCGGCCGAAACCGCACGAGCCCATAATGCACGTCGGGTTGCATCGCCGATAACCCATGCGGCGCGATGACGACCCCAGCATTCGTAACGGACGGCACGAGCGATAGCGCGAGCCCGATGGCAATGCAGGAACTGATGCGACGAATGATCTGCAGCATACTTGGTAATGACCTCCATGACTTGGGGAGGGGCGGCTACCACGTCGGTCCGTGCTGCGCGCACCTTGCTCCGCGCTGACGACGCCGCCTCGTCCGTCGGAGACTGCTGCACGCACCGGCCACCCTTGAAGCATTGGGACAATGCGCCTTACGAACGTACCCGTCGCGCGCTTAGCCAAAACGTACTATAAAAAGGGGGACCGGCGGCGAGCCGATCCCCTTTCGTCGTTGGTCCCCCTAAGGCCAACCCCGCGGAGCAGGGCAGCGGTGAGCGTATTCGTCCGCAATCCCTTGCACGCATCGCGTCAACGCGGTAGATGCATTTTGGCCCAAATTCTGGGAGCGTCCCCGCGCTAAAGGGAAAGTGTGACGCTCGTCACACGGTAGGGCTCGTCAGCCGCCGCGTGCGGCTTTTGCCTCGCTCTCAGCCGGTCTGCCGAAAATAAGCGGTGCAACGAGGGCCGCGAGCACCGCACCCAGGCACGGAGCGAACAAGTAAATCCAGACGATACTGAAGCTCCCACCGAACATCTCCGGCGGAATGGAGCGCGCTGGATTCATCGAGGCGCCGCTAATACTTCCGCCGGCGAATCCGCAGGCCGCGACGGTAAAGCCGACCGCCAGCGCCGCGTGTCTTCCGACGGCCGCTTCGTACTCTGCGGTTGCGAAAATCACCATCATCACCAGAAACGTCAGGACGATCTCCGTCGCAAAGGCGAGACCCGCCGGCTGGCCTGGCCCAGGATGGCTTGCTCCGAGCGCGATCGTCGAACGCCACCACAGCCAAATCAAAAACGCAGCCAGAAACCCGCCGGCAAACTGTGCGATGACGTATGGCACCAACTTGCGCACTGGGAATACGCCGCGGACCGTAAACCCGAGCGAGATCGCCGGATCGATGTGCGCTCCGGAGCATTCGGAAAATGAGTAGATCATCGCGGCGGTGATAAAGCCACGGGCGAGCCAGCGTGAGACGTCGTCGATGTGTCCCGTCGTGTAATACGCGATGTCGACGGCGGTCGCCACGAGCGTCACGAAAAACGTGCCGATAAGCTCCGCGGCCAGCTTCTGATTGAGGGTCGGCTGCGGCGCCTCCTTATTATTTCGCGGCATCCTCGAACGCGCGCTGTCCGGCGGTGACGGCGGTGAGGGCTTCCGAAGGGCCGCGGACACCGGTCAGCTCGATTCGATTACCCTTCTCCTCGCTGTAGTTCTTGAGGAACTCTTCGATCTCGTGCAGCAGTTTTTGCGGGAGATCTTCGATTCGGTTGTAGCCGTCGGTTGATAGGGACGTCTCGACGCTAGGGATCAGGGAGCCGACGAAGCGATCGTTCTCGACACCGTTCTTGCGCAGCCCAATGACGCCTAACAGACGTACCGTCAGAATGCATCCTGGAAACGTCGGCTCATCCATCAGCACCAGCATGTCGAGTGGATCGCCATCCTGTCCCAGGGTACTTGGGATGAAGCCGTAGTCGTACGGCCACGAAAAACCGGAGGCGAGCGTTTGCTTCAGGGTGATCGCGCCGATCTTCGGATCGAGCGCGAACTTGTGCCGGCTCCCGCGCGGCGTCTCCACCACCGCGCGCAGCGTCGGCGGACTTGACTTGCGCACCTCCGGCGAAAGCAGGTGATACTTGAGCGACAACTCCTTGGTCTTCATGATGGTGTCATCCTGAGCGCTTCGACTTCGCTCAGCACAGGCTCCGCGCCGAAGGCGCGCACCCACCGTGTCATCCTGAGCGAAGCGAGCTGTGCTGCGCACAGCGAGCGGAGTCGAAGGACCGCATTTGAGGTGTCATCCTGAGCGCTTCGACTTCGCTCAGCACAGGCTCCGCGCCGAAGGCGCGCACCGACTGTGTCATCCTGAGCGAAGCGAGCTGTGCTGCGCACAGCGAGCGGAGTCGAAGGACCGGCATTAACTAACATTAAGGTCTCTCTACCCCGGTGAGCGGCGAAACACACGTCCGGGCCGAGGAGCCCGTACCGCCGCGCGAAACCTCCAGCGCCCTATGGACGTCGAAGTCGCCCTTCACGTAAACGGTACGCCCCAGCGGCTGACGGTCGATACGCGTACTTCGCTACTCGATCTCTTGCGTGAACGGCTGGGTATCACGGGCCCAAAGAAGGGCTGCGATCACGGACAGTGCGGCGCGTGTACCGTGCTACTCGACGGTCGCCGCGTCAACGCGTGTCTGGCGCTCGCCGTCGCGCATGACGGCGGCAATGTCATCACCATCGAAGGTCTGGCCGAGAACGGCGATCTCCACCCTCTGCAAAACGCCTTCGTCGAAGCCGACGCGTTGCAGTGCGGATACTGCACGCCGGGACAAATCTGCTCTGCGGTCGCCGTGTTAGACGAAGCCGCCGCCGGCGTCCCCAGTTACGTCACGCCGCCGGGGGCGTCCACCGTTTCCCTTAGCGACGAGGAGATCCGCGAACGCCTGAGCGGGAACCTGTGCCGCTGCGGTGCGTACGTAAACATCGTTCGCGCGGTGCGTAGCGTCGCGCCGTGAACCCCTTCCGCTACGAGCGCGCTCGCGACGCAGCCGAAGCCTCGGTGCTGCTCGGCAAAACGCCGGCGGCGATGCTGCTCGGCGGTGGGACGAATCTCGTCGATTTGATGCGTCTGCGAGTCGCCAAGCCCGAAGCGTTAATCGACGTATCCCGCGCCACCTCCGACCGCGTTGAGTTGCTCCCTGGCGGCGGATTGCGCCTTGGCGCCGGCATGCGCAACACGGACGCCGCCGCCGATAAGACGCTCCGCGCCCGCTATCCGGTGCTTTCCCAGGCGCTGCTTTCAGGCGCGTCCGGCCAGATTCGCAACCTCGCGACGGTAGCAGGAAACCTGCTGCAGCGAACGCGCTGCGTCTACTTCCAGGACGTCTCGAAGCCGTGCAACAAGCGCGAACCGGCGAGCGGCTGTCCCGCGCGGGAAGGCTATCACCGCAATCTCTCGATTCTCGGCGCCTCCGATGCCTGTATCGCCACGCACCCGTCGGACATGGCCGTCGCGTTGATGGCGCTCGACGCGCGCGTCCGGATCATCGGAGCCGGCGGCGAGCGACTCGTCCCCCTCGCAGAACTGTATCGCCTTCCCGGCGACGAACCGCAGCGCGACACCACCCTGCAGCACGGCGATGTCATCACGCACGTTGAGATTCCCCCGCTCGAGTTTGCAAAGCGCTCGCGCTATCGCAAAGTGCGTGACCGCGCCTCCTTTGCGTTCGCGCTCGTCTCGGTCGCGGGTGCGCTCGATATACGGGACGGAATGGTTCGCGATGTCCGCCTCGCGCTGGGCGGCGTTGCGCACATGCCGTGGCGCGCCCGCATCGCGGAGGAAGCCCTTCGCGGCCGTCCTGCACGAGAAGACACGTTCCGCGAAGCCGCCGCCGCGGAACTGCGGGCCGCGCAGCCGCTCCGCGACAACGCGTTCAAAGTGCCGCTCGCACAGCGCAGCATCGTTCGCACGTTGCTGGAGTTGAGCGCAGAGCCGTGACGACGTTTGCGGCGAAAACCGTCGGCGCTGCGATCGACCGGCTCGACGGCCCTGACAAGGTCACCGGCGCGGCTCGCTACGCCTTCGAACAACCCGTCGCGCACGCCGCCTACCTTTATATTGTGCAGAGTACGATCGCGCGCGGTCACGTACGCGCGATCGATGCGACGGGCGCGCGGGCGCTCCCCGGCGTCGTCGAGGTCATCACGCACGAGAACGCGCCACGTCTGGCGTCGACCGAAGACCCTGAACTCGTCGTCCTGCAGTCCAATGCCGTCGCCTATCACGGGCAGATCGTCGCCGCCGTCGTCGCCGAGACGCCGGAGGTCGCGCGGCATGCTGCGGCGCTTATCCGCGTCCAGTATCACGAAGAGCCGCACGATGTCGAACTGCATGCGGGCCGAGAAGGCTTGTACCAACCGGACCCCGAGAACGTCGGCTTCGAGCCCGACACGCATCATGGGGACGTTGAGTCCGCGTTGAAAACCGCAGCCGCCTCCATCGACGTGACGTACACGACTCCCCACGAGCACAACAATCCGATGGAGCCGCACGCTACCATCGCACTGTGGGAAGGCGACAGCCTCACGCTGTACGATGCAAATCAAGGACCGCACGCTATCCGCGGCGATGTCGCGACCGCCTTCGGTCTTGAGCCCGAACGTGTCCGCGTCATCTCGCCGCACGTCGGCGGAGGCTTTGGCTCGAAACTCTTTACGCACGGACACGTCGTGCTCGCGGCGATGGCGGCGAAACTTGTCGCCCGTCCGGTGAAGTTGGCGTTGACGCGTCAGCAAATGTTCGCGCTCGTTGGCTACCGAACGCCGACGATTCAGCGCATGCGGCTGGGGACCGATAACGACGGGCGCCTCGTTGCGATCGCGCACGACGTGACCGTACAAACGTCGAAGATCGAAGAGTCCGTGGAAACGGCTGCGGTCGTGACGCGCATGATGTACGCCGCGCCGAACCGCCGGACATCGCATCGACTCGCGCGCCTCGACGTTCCTACGCCTACGATCATGCGCGCTCCTGGGGAGTGTCCAGGAGTGTACGCGCTCGAGTGCGCCATGGACGAGATGGCGCTCGCGTGTGAGCGCGATCCCATCGAGTTTCGCATCCGTAACGAACCCGAACGCGACCCTGGAAGCGGCAAACCATTCTCGAGTCGCGGCCTCGTCGCGTGTCTGCGCGAAGGAGCGCAACGCTTTGGCTGGCAGCCGCACACCGCGCCCGCCAAACGGCGCGATGGAAATTGGCTCGTCGGAACGGGCGTCGCTTCCAGCACGTATCCAACGCGCCGTCGCCCCACCACAGCGAGTGTGCGGGTCAACACCGATGGTACCTACCGCGTGCAGATCGACGCAATCGATATCGGTACCGGCGCTCGAACCGCGCTCGCCCAAATCGCTGCGGACGCATTGGAGACACCGCTCGAACGCGTCCGTCTCGATATTGCGGACAGCGCGTTGCCGCGCGCCGGCGGCGCCGGTGGTTCCATGGGACTCGCGTCGTGGGGCACCGCCATCGTCGAAGCTGCGAATGCGCTACGCGAAAAGCTGCGCACGGAGTTCGCTGGCAATGTGCCTGCCGAAGGCGTCGAGGCGTACGTCGAGGTGGGTCGCAACCCGCTAGCCGAGCGGTATTCGATGCATGCGTTCGGTGCGCAATTTGCGGAAGTGCGCATCGACGCCGATACGCATGAGATTCGCGTCCCGCGTCTGTTCGGCATGTTTGCTGCTGGCCGCATCGTCAACGCCAAGACGGCGCGTTCCCAGCTGATCGGCGGCATGGTGATGGGACTCTCGATGGCGTTGTTCGAGGAAACCGTCATCGATAAACGCTTCGGCCACTTTGCCAATCACGACTTCGCAGAATACCATATCGCCTCGAACGCCGACGTGCTCGATATCGATGCGGCCTGGATCGACGAAGACGATCCCTACGTGAATTCGATGGGCGCGAAAGGTATCGGCGAACTCGGCATCACCGGCACCGCGTCCGCCATCGCGAACGCACTCTACGACGCGACCGGTCTCCGCCTCCGCGACCTCCCCCTCCGCCTGCCCTTCGACATCTGACGGGCATCGGAAAAAGTGCTTACGTGCGCAACAACAGTGTCATCCTGAGCGAAGCGAGCGTAGCGAGGGGAGTCGAAGGACGCGCCAACGTTCGCCTTATGCAAACGTGCGTATTGGCGTGTCATCCTGAGCGGAGCGTGCTCGGCTTTGCCGAGCTCGCGCAGTCGAAGGACGCCTACGCACGATTTCTGCGACGAAAAGGCGGCCGCCCGGAGGTGCGACCGCCTCGTCGCGCTGTTCCGCGAACTACTTCGACTTGGTGGCGGAGCAGTGCGCAGCGAGCTTCTTTGCCCGATCGTCTGCCACAAACGAAACGTACACATTGTGCTGCGAGGTGGTGCTCGGGACGCCCGTGGATGCGACGACGTTTTGGTAGCTGAAGCGGATGACCGGCGTCAGGAGCGTCGTCAGCGCCCAATGCGGGAACGGATCTACATCGATGCTCGCTTCGGTCAACGCTCCGGGAACGAACGACCGCGTATCGAGTGACGCGTTGTTTCCGTACGACGCGCTGGCAGAAACGCAGCGCCAGAGCACACCCGTTAACACCGCTTGTGCGCTGAGCTGGTTCGTCGGTGTTGCGGGAGACGTCCCGGCCGACGGCACGTTGGTTGTCGCTCCGGAAGGGCCACCCGAGGCGACGGTCTTCGGTGAGCCGACGTCGAGGTGTGCTTCGAAGTAGTCTTCGTTTTGGAAGTGCAACGACTCGCTGATGTTCCGTCGCAACGGTGAGACGCACGACGGCGACGTGATCTGCGCAACCTTTTCTGTCGGTAGTTTGGGTTTTGCCGCACCACCGGGCGGCCTGTTCGTACACGAAGGATCGTTATAGAGCCGCACGCCGCCCTTCAGCGACCACCCTTTGAGCGCGCCGTCGGTGAAGGAAAGCGTATCGCTCAGCTCCTGGCTATTGTTCGGCAGCATTGTTTGTCCAAGCCGTGAGGCGGGATCGATCAACACCGACCCTCCCACGCGCGCTACGACGGAGTCCGCCAGCGCCGACGTATCGATCGATCCTGACAGCGTGTGCTTCCCCAGCGTGATCGCGATTTTCCCGACGACATCGCGATAGCGCGTCTGGTACGCGTCGAACGATCGCGTTCCGCCGATGGAGAGATCGACCGCGGGCACGTGCGATGACGTCTCCGATCCGAACGTGTACCCAAGCAACCCGAAGGCGCTTTTCGTACCCGTTAACGGATCGAAGGTGGTCGCCAGCGGCCGATAGGCGTCATCGATGGAGCGGTACCCGATAAGCGCGCGGGGTCCTAGAGCCGTCGCGCCGTCCAGCGTGTAACGTTGGTTGTTCACGGGTTCGTACGATTCGCTGACGACGAAGTCGTGTGCCGCACCGAGCCCGCCATACCGCAGGAACGTTTGCTCCTCTTTGCCCGGCAGCACCAGGCCCGCTACGGTATTCGCCGTATGCGATGCGGTGATATAGACGTTATCGGACTTCCCCGGATAGTTCGCTACCGCGTTGGTCAGCGAAAGTTCGCCGTTGCTGCCCTGTGCCACCAGGCGTCCAAGAAGCGCCGTGTTTGGCGGTATGCGCACGTCGGCATGGAAGGCCGCGCCGCTGTTTTGGAGATCGACGTTCTTGAACCACGTGGCCGCAAGATCGGCATCGAGCGGCGTCCAAGCCAGCTTTCCACCGTAATTGATTTGACCGATTTTGGAGAAGTCGATCGGCTGCATATTGAGATCGAACTGACCGGCTTTGAGCGCCAGGTTGGGAAGCGTTGGCGAGTGTGCGACGGAGAAGAAGTCGGTGTCGACCTTCGAGAACTCCGGCGTGGAGGCGCTCGAGAGGCCAAGTGAAGTAAGCGCCGTCCGGCCGTAGCGCTGCAGCAAATCCTTCGTCTGTTTGCCGAGAAAGGAAAGGTCGACGTTTTGTGCTACGCCGCTGCCACGCAGCTCGAACGTAAAGGGATAGATGAGCGACGCCGACACGTTGCCGCGATTGGCCGGTTGGGGCGAAGCTTTCGGTGCGGGACTGTTGCCCGAACTATGGGTGTTTTGGGTGATACGAAACAGCGATTGGGTGCTGGACCCGCTCTGATCTGAAGTGCCGCTCGAATCGCCCTTGCCGTTATTGCCGCCGGGCGATCCGAACGAGTACCCCACTTGGCGCTGGTTCTTTTGGTTCGAGCCGTCCAAATGCTCGATCACGACGGAAGTACCCTGAGCCGTAGCTGGATCAGCGGACTCGTTGGGAGCGCACGTATGTTGAACGTAGTCTTCGGTGTCGCCGATCGCTTCGCAAAGGGTCACGCGTGTCTCGTTGCGTGCCGGCTGGGTCGCAGTACCGCCGTGGCTCGGCCACGTAACCGTCGGACGCAGCAGTTGCCGAAGCAAGGCGTACTTGATCGTGAGCGTCCCCTCGAGCTTCGTGGGATCGTCTTTCTTTGCGGCCGGCGTGATCGTTGGCGACGGCGAAGGCGTCACGAGAAAAGCGGCGGAAGCCGATGGCGACGGATTCGGTGACGCCGTCGGACTGCTCGAGGGGCTCGGCGATGGCTTTGGCGCTGCCGAAGCACATAAATCCCGCTCGTCAACCGGGACCGTCGGTCCATCGACATAGCAGTGATGGTCCCGGTTAGCATAGGCAAAGACGGTGTGCACGTCGTTGCCAAGCGTGTAGGTAAGGACAAAGCCGACGCGCGCCTCTCGATCCTGCGCCGATTTATCGAGAAACGGAACACCGTCTTTGGTGCGGAAACTGTAAAACGCGGATGTTGCGGTGGCGGCGTAGGTCAGCGTCATGCCGTCCTTGTCAAACGTCACGCTGGGACTCGCGGTGACCGTCGGCTTCGGCACCATCGCGTCATCGTGGTTTTCGGGGAGAGAAATCTTCGGAGCCGGTGTCTGCACCGTCGCGGTTCCGTCGAACGACCAGTACAACGTAACTTTCGGCGGCTGCACCGTTTCTGCAAGGCCGCCCGGTGCTGAGAAGCTGAAATTGACGATTGCTGCCAGCACTGCGGTGCCGGCGCGTCTCCAAGTTTTCATGGGTTTCCTCCGGTTTGAGCGCCAGGTTGCGCTCAATCGCAGTACACACCACGCCGGTTACAGCAGGGTAAAAGAAGAAGGGCACGCCGGTGTGAGCGGGCGCACCCTCAACGACTGCGTCGTTGCGATTACTTGATGTGGGGACGCGGAATCGCTACGCCGTGAACGATGCGGTTCCGTAAGGGGCTGCCGCTCGGGTCCAGGGTCCCCCAGTGCTCGCCGTTGCGGGCGCTGAGCTCCACAAGAATCTCAGCGTTATCGTTGATGCCGAGCGGCGTAACGCGCGAGTAGTGATTGTGAGGAACTGCTGCCATGAGGTCGCTCATCGTACCGCTCGTGTGGTCGTAGAGCCAATAGGTGGGCGAACTCGTTTGACATGCCGCATTGTAGCCGAGAACGTCTCCAAGGTTGTTCAGCGAAATCGGGAAGTATTCGACGCAATCGCTTCCCGAAATCGTTCCGAGAGCAACCGGCTGCGAAGCGCCGACCGCGTAGATAAACGCCGCGATGGCGTTGCTCGATGGTTGCTGGTAGCCGTAGGCGACTTGATTGGCGTCGTTGATCCCGGCGGGGTACGCAGGCCCCCACTGGATCGGTAAATCCGTCGACGACGTCGGCGAATCCACTGTCGCAACCATGAGGTTGCTGCTATAGTTGTCGAGACCCAGGACGACATTGTTATCATTGAGGCCGCATCCTCCGAAGGGACAGGTCGACCCCGGAGTGTTATAGTCTTGGAGCACATTGCTCATACAAAGGGGCCCGAACGTCTTGCATCCCGGCTGGAGCGGTGCGAACTTCGTGCCGTCGAACGCAAACGGCGGAGTCGCTGACTGAAAGTGACGGTCGTAGGCGTAACCGACCGCAACGCCGTGGCTGTTCACGCCACCCGCCAACTCAGAATCATCGTGATTCGTGAACGTTCGAAACTGCGTCCCCGCAGTTTTGACGGTTGCGAGAAATGCGACTTGCTGTGGCTCAAAGGGTGTGAACACATAACCCGAGACGTCGTACGCGCCGGTGCTCGGGTTAGCGTTCGAGATAGCAAAGGGATAGCAACTTTTCGCGCCGGTGCCAGAAAGAGCGAGGAATGCTGAGCCCGTCCAAACCTCACAGAGGGTGTTCCCGTTCCGATTCGGATAGGCTGTTCCGTACATCTGCCCGGTATTGTTGAAGCCGTACAACGTTGAAGACGCGTGGTGCGGTCTTCCGACGTCGTGGATCACGTACGACGTTGTAGCGGGTCGCGGCGTGGCATAAGCGTAGCCCTTCGTCAGAAGAGCGAGCGCCAGCGCGGCAAACACCGACACGACTAGGCGCCGGTCGCGAGCGCGACTGATGTCCATGATATCTTGTGCCTCCTGCTGCCGTGCCGGCAGCCGAACGAGTGTGTGTCGGCCGCGCCTCTTGGGCTAGGCCTGACAGCGGAAGCCTACGCGCATCAGGTTACACACCGGTAAAAGCATCGGGGCCCAGGTAAGCGAAAACAGTGCGGTTGGTCATCGCTCCCAAGGCTCTGTACGTGCAGATGTTCGGAGAGTGCCGCATCCGCTATGGACGTGCACCGCTGCCTTCGCTTCCCGCGAAGGTGGCCGAGCTGCTCGCGTTCTTGTTGCTTCGCGGCCGGGACGGCATCGCACGGAGCCAGGCTGCCGCCGCGCTTTGGCCCGACAAGCCCGACGAGGACGCCCGCGCGAACTTGCGCCGCCATCTGTCGCTGCTCTTGCGGCAGTTACCGTCCTCGCCCCATGAGGTGCCGTGGATTTGCGCCGATGGACGCGATCTACGGTGGAATCCAAACGCTCCGGTCGATACCGACGTCTGGGAGTTCGAGACCGCGGTCGCACAGCCCGGCGGCGTGGAGCGTGCATTGGAGCTTTACTCGGGCGATCTACTGCCATCGCTCGATGCCGAGTGGATATCCGAGTCGCGCAGCCGGTATCGCCAGCGCGCGACCGAGCTTGCACTTTTTGCCTTTGAAGCCGCGGAGTCGCGCCGTGACTCCAAAACCGCCTTGCACTATGGGCGCCGGCTCCTACAACTGGACCCGGCGCGTGAGGACGTGGTTCGGCGCATGATTGCACTTCGCGCGAGGGATGGAGATCGCGCCGGCGCTCTGGCTGAATACCGCGACTTCGCCCAATTTTTGAAAGACGAGTTGGCTGCCGAGCCGATGGTGGAAACCACCGCGTTGTACGAGGCCATACGCCGGGGGGAGTCGCCGGAGTCCATGCCTTCGCGCGAGGGATCGTCAGCGGCGGACCAAGCCTTTTCTGCCACCTCATTCGTGGGCAGAGCCCGTGAACTCGCAGAGCTTCGCGATCTCCTGCATAGCGCGCGCCACCTGTCCCTTATCGGAATCGGTGGCATCGGAAAATCGCGACTGGCAGAAGCGCTGACTGCCGACGTCGCGGTGCGCTTCCCTCACGGCACCCCGACGGTTCAGTTCGCCGGCGTCCCGGAGTCTGCCGAGCCGATTCAGCTCGTCGCCACGACGCTCGGCTTCGCGTCGCTTGCTTCAGAAGCGGCACGTCGAGTCGTCACGGAGCACTTGCGCGATCGGCGCACGCTGCTCGTCATGGACAACTGTGAAAATCACCTACGTTCCTGCGCCGCGCTGATTGACGACCTCTTGGGAAGCTGCGCCGATTTGCAGGTTCTCACGACCAGTCGTGTCCCGCTCGCAAGCTGCGCTGAAACGCCCTATAACCTCGGACCGATGGCGGTGCCGCGAATCGAGCAGCGCAGCTCACCTGGTGTTGCAGCGGCGGATGCCGTGGCGCTGTTTATCGAGCGCGTACGTGCGGCCGGCGTACCGAACGCTTCGGAGGCAGCGGAGCTCCCTGTCATCGCGGAAATTTGTCGTGCGGTCGACGGCGTTCCGCTTGCGATCGAGCTTGCCGCTGCGCGGCGTCGCGTCCTGAGTTCAGAGCAGATTCTCCAACGCTTGTCCGAGGCGAGCCTCGTCGTTCGGTATGCCAAAGAAGGCCTACCGGCACGTCAAAAGACCGTCTTTGACGCTATTGCGTGGAGCGTCGCTGCACTGAATGAGCGTCAACGCGAGGCATTTTGTGCTCTCTCGGTGCTTCGGTCGCCATTCGTGCTCGAGGATGTAGAACTGGCGACTGCAGCCGAACAATCGGTCGACCTCGTGACGGATCTCGTCGACCATTCGCTGCTCGTCGTCCAGCACGCTCAAGGCAGCACGCGCTACCGTCTTCTGGAACCGGTTCGTGAGTTCGCGTTCAGGACGCTGGTCGATTCGGGTAACGCACCGGGCGTGTTTGAACGGTTACTCAACGGTTATCGCAGTTGGATGGTGCATCTCGATCTTCCGGAAGGTGGTCAGGACCCGCGCCGGGCCTTCGATGCGCTCGAACCTCGCCGCAGCAACATCCGCGCGATTCTCGAAGGCGCCGCGATTCATGGTCATGCCGGCACCGCTGCAGCGTGGGTCGCGCACGCGATGTCGGTCTTTTGGCAAGAACGCGGCTACGTGTCGGACGCGTGGTCGGCCTTCGATACGCTGCTGAAGCATGCCGATGGCGCGCTGGATGACTCCAGCAGACGCAGTCTTTGGACTGGCCTGAGCACCTTTGCCCGGCTGCGCGGCGACTACGATGAAGCGCGCCGTGCGGCAAGCGAGGCGCTTCGTAGCGCAACCGACGGGGACGACCAGCGCGCGATCGCCGAGGCCGAGCACGACCTCGCGTTGATTGATTACACGCTCGGCGATATCGCTTCCGCGACGGCACGACAGATCCGTGTCGCGGAAATTTGTACTGCGATAAAAGACGACGCGGCGCTCGGACGTGCCTATGCGAATCTCGGACTGATCGAAATGCAGCATCGCAAGTACGACGCCGCGACGGAGTACCTGCTCAAGGCGGTACGCCATCTGGAAGCCAGCGGCAACGGCAGACTGCTGGCATCGGCCATGAGCGCGCTGGCGTACGTCGAGCGCTTTAGCGGTAACACGGTGGAAGCCCGTCATTTCAGTGAACGGTGCCTCGGCGCAGCGCGAAGGGCAGGTAACCGTTCTCTGATGAGCACGAGCCTCTCCAACTTGGCTCACCTCGCCGTGTTGGAATCGCGCTACAGCGACGCGGTCGACTACCTGCGCCAAAGCCTCGAACTCGCGCGCGAGGGTGACTTCCTTTTCACCCTCGTGCACGATCTTGAGGTTTGCGGTCGCCTCTTTACGGGGCTAGAACACTACTCCGAGGCACTGACGTTCTTTTCGGTCGCAGGCGACCTCGCGAAACGATTCTCCCTCTTGCGAACGGCGCAGGAGTCGAGCGTCATCGATGAACTGAAAGCCCTCGCTGAGAGAAACGTCTCGGAGGCAGAAGCGCTCAAAGCCCGTTTACGCTTAGCTGACGCAACCGTCCCGGACGTGATACCCTTCGCCATTCGCGCTCTTGATGAATTGACCGCACTGGCGTCGGCTGCTCAGTAACACGCATAAATTCGATCACGCGCGTAATCCGGAGACATCTCCGACGGCGGCGAAGGCACCGCGCCGAAGCATTTTTGATCAAGCTCTGCAGCCGCGGCAAGTTCGAAAAGGATCGATTCTAAATCGGACGAGCCCGTCGTAGCAATTTCCGCCTTACCGTCGAGGCTGTGCGCGGCTGCGACGATATCGTACAACATTTCCACATGATTAATAGGAGGATGAGTTCCTGCGACAGCTAGCTCCGGTTTCTTCATAAGACCTGCACACCACATGTCGTCACCGCGATGTGCCGGGATAATGCAGCCGAACCATGTCGCAGATGTAGGTTGGCCGACAAGCGTCGGCGCAAAGTTTGTGTATGGCCCGCACCCCCAGTGATGGAATGTGTAGAAACTTGAACTCTGTCTGCTGTCAGAAGGATCCGTGTCCTCACTTTTGCTGTGTTGATCTGAACATGTTTTGATAAGATGCGCTTCTTGCGCGATAAGACGCATCCGGTGAAGAAACGTATCTTCACTGTCCATTTGCGTTGGGAATTCATAGGTAACGCCCTTGGGGTTGCCGCTCTGGTCCGCTGAGGGCGTCGAGTTGTGCATATACCAGTACATGTAGGCGGCGCGACAAAGGTCGTAACGGACTTGAGGAACCGTCGCAGGTTGCACGCTGCCGGGAACGCTCGTGGATCTCGACGTAGGCCTGCTATCAGCGCACAGAAGCTGGTCTGCCGATGAAGACTTGGTCGATGCTGTAAAAATGCTGGAAATTAGCGCTAAGAATGTTAGGCACGATGTCGCT
>JAFAXE010000031.1 GCA_019241305.1 Vulcanimicrobiota bacterium | reverse complement strand
GAGTTCGCTACGTGGCCGCAATGCGAGCGTATCGTTTCGCATTCACGAGCCGCATTGGAAGCTCTGCCGAAGGATGCGGAACCGCAAATTGCGGCCGATCTTGCACGGAAGTGCGCGATCTATCTTTCGGCGCGCGGCGAATACGGTGCCGCCGCACAGTATTGCACGCGCGCGTTGGCGATTTTAGAGAAGACCCATGGAGCGTATCACCCGGAGGTTTCAAAAGCGCTCAACAATCTTGGGGTGCTCTACATGGAATTGGGGCGATACGCGGAAGCCGAGCCGCTTCTTGCCCGCGCGTTGACCATGCGCGAAATCGAACTTGGGCCAGATCACCCGACCGTTGCCAGAACGCTTCACAACCTCGGCCTCGTTTACATGGAGCTGGCGCGATATGCGGAGTCAGAAGCGCTTCAAATGCGAGCGCTTGCGATTTGCGAAAAGGCATTCAAATCGAATGATCCCGAGGCTCTGTGGGCCCAGACCGGTCTTGGGGTCCTCTATCGAATCGTAGGACGCTACGCAGAAGCTGAGCCACTTCTCGCCCGCGTCCTCGCCGTCCGGGAAGAGACGCAGGGACCGGATCATCCCGACGTTGCCATGGGCCTCATGCACCTCGCCGACGTGTATGCCGGCTCGGGACGCGGAGGCGAAGCGGAACATCTTTACCTGCGTGCCCTAAGAATCTGGGAGAAGGCGCTCGGCCCGGATCATCCAGACATCGCAGAGGGACTCAAGGGCCTCGCAAGCGTGTACGGCGATCAAGGCCAGCTTGCGAAGTCAGAGGCGTTGCTTCAGCGTGCCTTGACGATTCGCGAAAAGACGCTGGGCCCGAGTCATCCATGGACGAACGCCACGCGAGAAACACTTGAGGCGCTGCGTATCAAGAAATAACGCTGAGGAGCATGCTCCGAACGACCGCCTCAGCGTATGGTTGGCTGGCCGGAACCTGGCCCTTCGGAATCGTGGAATTCGTTTGGAAATGCATCGCGCTGATGAAGTGGCAAGCGCGGCGTCGCGACATCCCGCACAAAGCAGAACGTTCATCCCTCAAAAGGGAGAGCGAGGAAGCTGCGCCGCTTCCGTGAAGCGCACTCCGACAGGAGGAAGGCCCGTGAACGCAAGGATTGGCGTGCTTTTTGCATCGATCGCTCTCCTTTGGGGATGTGGGGGCGGCTATGGGCCCCCTGCGCCCGTGTCACCATCACTGCCGGCCTCGGGAAACTCAATGAGTTCCCTCTTCGCCGACTCGTCGCTGCCTCGGCAAAACGCGTACTGGACGCTCTTCTCGGGCTGCGGCTTTCCGCAGGTTCAAATTGCCGCGGTCCCGCTGAAAGCGACCTCGAAGAACAGCAACTACTACTGCAGCCCGAACAACGGATTGGGTTATAGCAGCGGAACGACCGTCGATTCCTCGGGACGGTTATGGGTGCTCTTTTTCGGAACGGGCCACGGCAGTCCGGGCAGCGTCGCAGTCTTCCAGCTGCCGCTCAAAGCCAAGTCCGTCCAGCAATACACGTTCGTCCTCTCGGGCACCAGCGATCCGGATCACTTGAGGTTTGATGCATCGGGTAATCTTTGGGTCAACTCGTACAAGAACCAGAATGTCTTCGAATACACCGGACCGTTCACCAAGAGTGGCACGCTGACGCCGGCTATTACCGTGAGCGCTAGCTGCTGTCAGCCCTCCGGCATCGCTCTTGACAGCGCGGCGAACCTCTATGTCTCGAATCTGAACAGTACGGGGACGAACTCCATCGCCGTATTCAGGCCGCCCTACACCGGTTCACCATATTTTTTGAACGGCCTCAGCGCTCCAGGGGCCCTCGCGTTTGACAAGAACGGCAACCTGTACGCATCGAGCAACGGGTCTCCGCCGGCCGTCGTGAGATACAATAGCAACGACCTCCAAAACGGCGACACCCCAAGCATTGTCGACTCAACCGGCCTTCCCCCGAATTCCTACGAAGCCGACTTTGCCTTTACCGCTAAAGGTGATCTGTATGCGGCGAACTGCGGGGGAACGACTTCGAGCGGACCGGACGCGATCGACGTCTGGCCGACGAGCAGGAAGAAGTTCAGCTCCAGCCTCGCTCCATCAGTGTTGTACACGAACGCCGATATTCAACAAGCAGGCTGCGCATGGGGTATCTCGATACGATAGCAGCTCGTTCAGGAGGACGTTGTTGAATTCACCGAACTTCATCGTGCCACCGCAACAGTTCCTCAAGGACGTGAAAAGCGGCACCCTGGCCACCGTCTCCTACGTCGTGCCGGAAGGCGGTCAGTCGGACCATCCCGGTTGGGTGAACCACTTCTCGAAAGGCCCGCGATGGATCGCGTCCGTCTTCAACGCGGTTGGCAAGTCGCAGTACTGGAACAACAGCGCGATCGTTTTGTGGTGGGACGATTGGGGAGGCTGGTTCGATCACGTTGCGCCGCCGCACCCTCCCGGCGAACCGTCGTGGATGGGGAATCCGGATCCGTTTGAATACGGTTTTCGCGTTCCCTTGATCGTGGCGTCTCCGTACGCTCGGATCGGTCACATCGATCACACTCAGCGCAGCTTCGTATCGACGCTGCGGCTCATCGAGGAGACTTTCGGGTTACGGAAGCTCGGGACGCTGGACCAGTACGAGCCCGACGACCTCGACTCGATGTTCGACTTTAGCCAAAACCCGGTGCCGTATACGCCGATCTAATGGTGAAGAAAGTGACAAGCCGCGAGAGTCACGACGGCGGTCCATCCGTCATTCGCTTCAAGGCACGCCTTTTTCGGGATCCCAAAGCGGCGAAGAACGGTTCCTGGGCGCTGCTGACTATGCCCAAGTCGGTCAGTGAGAAGCTCGCCGGCATGACGAAAGTTGAAGGGACGATAAACGGTCATCCGTTCCGAGCGCCGCTCGAGCCGAATGCCGACAGAGGCCGCTGTCTGCGCGTGAACAAGGCCGTGCGTGAGGGAGCCGGCGCTGACGCGGGCGATACGGTGAGCCTCGCGGTGTTGGGACCAGAACCCGAAGCGAAAGTTCCTCCCGATCTGCGCGGCGTGCTGAACGCTTCTTTCGAGGCGAAAACGCTCTGGAACGAACTTACGCCGCTCGGGCGCCGCGATTGGGTACGCTGGATCGAATCCGCGAAAACCCCCGAAACGCGGGCCCGCCGGATCACGCGGACCGTCGACCAGCTTTCGGCCGGAAAGCGGCGTCCGTGTTGTGTGAACGTCTACGAATTTATGCTACGGCGAGTCGAACAATAGTTTCGATGGCGACTGCGTGGCTTGCCCTTGTGTTCGCATTCCTCGGCCGCTTCGCGGCTGCCAGCGCGATACCACCTTCTGCTGCTGCAGTCGCACGGGCGTACTACGTCGCGACCACCGGGTCAGATTCGAACCCAGGGACGTTGCAGCGACCGTTTCGCACCATTCAACATGCGCTGGACGTCGCGACGAAACCCGGGGATGTCGTCGAAGTACGGCGCGGTACGTACTACGAGAGTATTGCGTTCCCGTCCGACGGCGCACCCGGTCGGCCAATCGTCTTGGAAAACTATCCGGATGAACTCCCCGTTATCTCCGGTGCTCGCGGATCATCGCAAAAACTCGTCGAAATCTTTAACCGAAGTCACGTCCGGTTTGGCGGCTTCGCCGTGGTCGATCTCGCCGCCACGTCGCCGAGCGAAAGTGGGGCCGTCTTCGTGGAAGGCGCCGGCGATGACGTAGAAATCGCGAGCACGCGCATCGAGAATGTACGACCGAAGCCCCATGTCTACGCCAATGGGCGCGGAATCCAAGTGCGCGGCTACGATCGCAATCGCGCTCTCACCAACGTTGCCATCGTAGGGAACACGATCGAGCACTGCGTCGTACAGGACGGGAACGTGCTCGAAATCAGCGGGAACACCGCGGGGGCGCGCATCCTGGCGAACCATCTTTTCGAGAACACCGGCATCGCACTGAACGTCACCGGAGGGACGCACCCGCCCATGTATGGCCGGTGGAACCTTCAGGTCCGCGACGTTCTCGTTCAAGGCAACACGGTTGAGTCGACGAGAGGCAGCGGCGGCATTGGTCTTTACATCCAAGGATCCGCGAACGTTCGAGTGACCGGCAATCGTGTGACGGGGAACAGCTGGGGACTTTACGTCACGTCAGAATACCCTCAGGTCCATTCTCGGAACGTTGCCATTGCGGGCAATTTCATCTCTGACAATACGGAAGCGGGACTGCTGGTCGGGTCGCCGTTCTTTCCGACGACCGTGCTGGGTGCGACGGTGGTGGACAACGTGGTCATCCATAATGGCGCCTTTGAAAGCGGAAACGGCGGCAACTTCGGCATCGGCCGCGCCCGAAACGTTCACGTGCACGGGAACCGGTTCGTTGCAGCGGACGAACAGGTGCTTACGGATCTCGGGGCACCGTACGAGTCAGTAACGCTGGATGAAAACTGTTACGACGATCCCAAACACATCGCGGCCACGGCGATGTTCGGATATGCGGGGAAGACGTATACGGGGTTCTCGCGATACCGGTCAGCGACCGGACAAGATCGCTCCTCCCGCTTCGGCCAGTGCACCTCGTCGATCAGGGTTGGTCCGGTACCGGTGCGGGACTCGGCGTCGCGATAGCTTCCTTCGGAAATTCCAAGATCGGAAGAATCAGAATATCGGCAATGCGGCCATCATCGTGCCACTTGTACTGATAATCGAACGGCTTTTTCTTCGTTTCGACCGTAAAGAAGTACGTGGTGGTGGGCCGCCGCCGATCCGTCCCTACAAGCGTGTACTTTCGACTGCCGTACTGTGATAGCGCGCGCAACGCCGCCCGATGAGGCGGCGTCAACACTGCGCTAACATCTTCATTGAGCTTCCCCATCTCGATGCGGCCGGCGATGGCATCGTCGAGCCATCGGGTCGCCGCGCGTAGCTTCGCAGGATCGGCTTGGGGCGGAGGCGGCGGAGCTTCTTTTGCAGGGTTGACCGCAGGCGTTTGCGGCACAACAATTTTGTAAATGGCTTGGACCGTTGCGTTGTAGCTGTAGTATCCGGTGTTCGACAATACGATAATGGAGAGCTTGTCGTCCGGGAAGCGGGCATCTTGCGTGGCCGAACCCGTCGTGTTTCCGCCGTGCCAAATGAAGCGGTGTCCGTTGGGCATTCGTCCAGCGCGTATTCCCATGCCGTAGCCTTCGCCGCCGGGGGTCGAAGCGGCAGGCCCCGGCGCCAACATCTCTTTGAGGGACTGCGCTGAGAGCAGCTTGCCCCCATCGAGCGCGGCATTCCACTTTTCCAGATCGCTGACATCGCTCACGAGCGCCCCGGCCGCGCCGAACCAACTATAGTCCCAATGCGGCGCGCGCTCCCATGGTCCAAACGCGAAGCTGCTGTATTCTCCGGCAAGCGTTGGTCCGAGATTGTTCGACAGCGCCAAATACGTTGCGTGCATTCCAAGCCGAGCAAAGATCCGCCGTTGCAAAAAGTCATGGAATGACATGCCGCTGAGGCGCTCGACCAGCATCTGCAGCAGCATATAGCCGCTATTGCTATACTGCCAGCGAGTGCCGGGACGAAAGTCGAGGGGAAGATCCTTCACCAGAGCGACCGCTTGCGCCGGTGATCGCGCTGGGCGGCGCACGATCTTCAGAAGCTGCGGCACTTCGACGTAGTCGGCAATCCCGCTACACATGGTGAGGAGCTGGCGCAGCGTCACCTCACGTGCGTGCGGTATGGCCGGAAAGTATTTCGAAAGGCGGTCGTCGACGCGCAGTTTGCCTTGATCCTGCAGCATCAGGATGGCAGCAGCCGCGAACTGCTTCGTGTTGGAACCGATCAAGTACGGCGTTGAGGAAAGCGCCGGTAGCTGCGCTTCGACGTTGCGATAGCCGAAGCCGCGCGCGTAGACCGTTTGCCCCTTGCGCTCGACGGCAATCACGACGCTGGGCGCAAAGCGCCCGGAAACCGAGAATTGTCCGAGGCGGTCGATCGCTGCGGTCTGGGCAGCACTCAAGCCGGATCCAACCGGGCGTTGTTGTCCTTGCGCCGCCGCAACCGTGGTGAGAGCTGCAACTGCTGCGAACAGAAGCACAGTCGCTCGCTGCTTCTTAGCGCTCACTGTGGCACACCGTCGTAGAGTCAACTGCATGGGGATCTTTCCAGAAGCGTATCATCGCCTCCAAAGCGCAATTCGATTGAAAAAAGCTTTGGTGCCCATCGCCCTCGAAGATAAGGAACGCGGAACCCGGAATCTGATGGTGCACCGAGAGGGCGTTCGTAAAGGACGTCGCAGGATCGTACCTGCTGCTCGCAACCATGACGTTCGTGTGCCTTCCCACCCGCAGAGTGCGCGGTGGATTCGTGGGGGGTCGCGACCACCCCGTGCAATCGAGGGCGCCGGAGGTTGAGTGAGCGAGCGGCGTCCAATCCCAATACTTCCATGCGAACCGCGGCGCTTCTCTCATGGCGCTTTTGCCCATAGGCATCAGGGCGTCGTAGTTGTTTTCTGGGCCGAAGTCGGCGCAGACCACGCCCGCATAGAGGCCGTTTTTTCCGGCGAGAAGTTGCGGATCTTCCGCAGCGCTGCCCCTTCCTGCTGATGCTGCTTTCGTCAGAGCGTTGAGCGTGGTCATATCGCCGCGGCTCATTTCGGCCATCATCTTCGCGATGGCGGGCCAGCCGACGTCCGGATTTTTGCCGGCGGCAAACATTTGCGGGACGGCAATCCGTGTTACGGGCGCTTTTCGAACGATGTCGTCGAACACGCCGGCGACGTTCTTTCCGTGAAGCGCGCAAGGAGCAGTGCTCGTGCACCAAGCCGAAAACCGCCGGAAAGAATCGTTGACCGCAAGTACCGTGCGGAAAACGTCGGTGGGTTGGTTGATGCTATGGTCGACGAGTCCGTCGAGCACGAGCGCCTTCACGTGGGTTGGATAGCGCTCGAGATACATTTCACCGTACAAAGAACCGTACGAGCCGCCGTACGCTCGAAGGCCTTCATTGGGCGTCAGCGCCCTCCGTATTTGCTCGACGTCCGCCGCCGTGTCGATCGCGGAAAGGTGGCCCATCAAGGCGCCACTCAATTGAAAGCAGGAGCGGAAGAGCACCGCGTTGCGCGACATAATAGCATTGAATTGTGCGCGCGTCGGCGGCGTGCTGGACGGTGCCGGCGCCTTCGGCACGGCGTTTGGCGCGCAGCGAATGGGACTGCTGCGTCCAATGCCACGCGGATCGAAGGTGACGACGTCGAAGACTTGGCGGAGCCGAGCGGTTTGCGAATGACCGGAACCAAGTTCGCCCTGGATCCCGACGCCCGGGCCACCGGGGAGAATCACGAGTACGCCCTTCCTCCGAGCTGGATCCGTTGCGGTCACCCGACCAAGCCGCAGTCTGAACGTGGGACCTTTGGGTTTCTCCGCATCCACGGGAACGACGATACCGGCGCACTGCGCACCCTTGACATCGGGACAGGGCGCCCACTGCAATTTCCCGGCGGCGACCTTTTCGGCGGCGACAGCGACGGGTGCCGCAAGCGCGAGCAACGCGGCGGCGAATACGCTCACACGAAGGATCGCAAAAAGGGACAGATTAGCCTCCGTGCTCCGCAAACATGACGAAGAGACAAGATCGAGGTACGCGGAAGTTCGTCGTAGCACCTCTCGTCCCTAAAAGCAAAGGAACGCGCAGGCGCCGGCGTAATTGCGGGCGTGATGACGGATCGAACACACATTTCACGCAAAGGCATACTCGAGGTTGCCGCTTCGTTTGGTTTGCTTGGCGCCCTTGGAGACGTTTCTGTTGCAAACGCTGCACCGGCGGCAGGTATCGTCGGAGCTTGGAGCCTCGTCAGCTTCAATGCTATTGAAGCGCAGGGTAAGGAGAAACCGCGCTTCGGGCCCGATCCTGTCGGATATTTGATGTACAGCGCGAACGCACGCATGGCCGCGGTTTTGGCCGGTACGCACCGTCCCGCGCTCAGGTCGCCCGCTGGCGGTGCGCAATCCGAGGAAAGCCGCAGCGAGGCGCTACGGAACTTCCTTTCCTACGCCGGACGGTATGAAATCCGCGGCGACCGCGTGTTACACCACGTCGAAGTCAGCGTTTTCACGGATCTCATGGGAACGACGCTGGAGCGGCAATTCACCCTCGACGGCGATACCTTGAAAATTCGCACGCTGCCGCCTGAGATTTGGGGGAGCGCAAACGTGTTGGTTTGGAAGCGCGCGGCAACATAAGAGCCGGAACGTTTTATGCCCGTCCTTTTCATTCATGGTGGGGGCGACAACGCGTACGCTTTTGATTCTGAGCTGGTGCAACGGCTCCGCGCAGCCCTTCCTCACGTACCAATAGCGTTTCCACGCGTCGAGGGCCTCGAGAAGATCGAGTGGCATGAGACCTTTCAACAGCTTTCGCAAACATTAGCCGCCACGACGCCTGACACCATTGTGGTCGCTCATTCAATTGGAGGTGCGGCCGTCTTAAAGGTTTTGTCCACCATCGATCGCCTCGCTATTCGAAACCTGGTCGTGCTTGCCGCACCGTACAAAGCCGACGATAGCCACTGGGGTAACGACGACTTCACGTTCCCAAGCGACTTCGCGGAGCGCTTGAAACCCTTACTGATTACGATGTATCACAGCAGAGACGACGAGGTGATCCCGGTCGAAGACGCGTTGGTCTACGCGAAGAAGCTGCCATGCGCAACCGTTCGGATACTGGACGGCTACGGCCATCAGTTTGTGAAAACGTTAGACTTTCTTGCCGATGACGTAAACGCGCGGCTTAGGGCGGCGGCGAAAACGGCCTGGCGCGTTTAGCGCAATAACAGCGTTGGTGCGATCGGCTCGATCTCGTCTTGGCGACCGCCGATCTGATCGGTGAAGAGCACCCAGCCGGAGGCGCCGTGCCGAAGGAAGGTTTGTACGATCGTATCGGCCGCGAGCCGCGGCAACATCACGCGCCAACTGCCGATGGCGTTACGGAGCGACTCGAATGGATCGTCTTCGATCGTGGTTCCGAGACTGAAATCGTTGTCGCTCCAGTCACGCCGCGGAGAGCCAAAGGGCTGCAATTGCCGCCGTAGATCCGAGCCGAGACGACCGAGTGGCTGGCGGCGGTCCCGATCCAAGCCGCCGAGCGACTCAAGGGCGCCAAAAAGCGCTCGGTTCGAATCCTGCGCGCAGTTGTTCGCGGCGCCCACGTACGTGCCACCTGTGCCGTCGCCGATGCGATAGCGCGCCGTCATCGCATCGAGCTGCATCCGCAAGACGTCCAGCGGCGCTGGCACTTCAGCGCGACGGTACTCATGCGCACGGCAGAAGGCGTCGCTGTGAAGCAGCGTGTCGCATACCGGCCGCAAGCCGGCCCAACCAAATTGGCGATCACCCATGTAGCGGGACCAGTGCAACGCTCCGGCAATGACACCGTCGGTGTTATGGGTGTAGACCTGGTAGTATACCACGTCGAACATCAATTCGTCGGCGAGTGGCTCATGTACCACGGTCGCGATACCGTAGGCGAAATGACCAAAATAGAGCCGGAAGCGCGTCGCGGCTTCAGCCGCGCGTCCGCCGATGCCACCGTAGAGATGAACGATCAGCGCTTGATCGCCTTCCTGCCAACGTTTCGTTACGGACGTTCGACCGGTACGCCCGTTCTCGAGCGCCGTTGAATCGATCGTCCCTTTACGTGCAACAATATCGTGCCACGCGTGACGGACGTATCTCTTTGCACTTCCCTCGAGTTCGATCGTCCGCTGCGGCTGCGCCCGAAGCAGCGCACGCGGTGCCAAGGCTTGCACCACGAAGTTTCCGGAAGCATCGGGCGTACCGAAGACGTACCATCCGGAGGCGTTGAGTGGTGATTGCTCGAGGCTGGCCGTACTGGATGGAAAGCGCCCGTCGCCATCGGCAACGACAGCCGGAAGGCGCATGATTTCTGTTGGACCGCGGAAGTCACGCTGGTGACGGTCGAAGTGAACGACGCGAAAGCGATCCTCTGATTCGCGCCCTTCGAATCGAACCAGTGCACGAAAACGCCCGCTTATCTGCAACGGCTGCCGATCGATGTGTAGTACGGGCTCGGTCTGTGGATTCGTGACATGAACGGGTCCGGCGAGCATCACGACCATGTCGTCGTTGGGACGGGCGCCCGCGAGGGACTCGAGCGGGTCGACCAATTTCCATCCATTCAGGCGCGTGGGCTGGATAAGCCCGCCGTGACGGCTGGTGTACTCAGCTTTGGGACTGAAGTGCACGTCGCGGGTAACGGCTCGGACCATATCAGCAGTCGCCGGAGCGTCGCTCCAGCGGAGCGCGACCAGACGACCGACCACGTCGCGATAGTGAGGCGGTGCATGGTGCACTTCGAGCCAGGCGCCGCGCACACGCTCACGCTCGTTCTCCGCCGGCAGAACGAGACGTCCCATCCAATCGCCGGCAGGCTTATATCGTTCGGGGTTCAGCGATGCCGAAAGCGGATAATATTCCGGTCGGTTCCACGCAGCTTCCACGTAGCGTGCGTAGTTGCTGAGTTTCTCCGGGGCTGTGCTGGCGGCGGAACCAATGTGCCCTGAAATGATGTTGCCGACACAGTCGAGCGTTTGCCGTAAGAACGTGCGGCCGTCCGGCAACCGCATCGTCGGATCGAAGATGCCGCCGGGGACCTGATGACCGACTGGCCCGAGCGGGATGAAACTAATCCTTCCGAGCCGCAAAGCACGGTTCCAATTCGAAAGGACCGCGATTTTCCAACGGGTTGGAAAAAGAATCGGCCCAAGGCTTTGCACACGATCTTTCGAGCCCGCGTGGTGATAGAGTTGCTCGAGATGGGTGATCTTGCAGGCGCCGCTGATGACGCCGCCAAGTGAAATGACGTCGACCGGAGAGTCGATCGCTCGCTTTACCATGAAGGATGCTGCGGCCGCCATTTGCCCTCCGCCGCTGTAGCCGATCAGCGTGACGGGGATCCCTGTTTTTGCACGATAGCCGTTCGCCAGGAGAGCATCGTATACGGTCTGCGCTATCCCGAAGTTGTACATCGGGCCATAGCGCTTGTCGGCCGAGACGGCGACGATTAGGACGTTGCGGAGATTGATGAGCATGCCGAGGACGCTGCGCGCGTTACGAAGCCTGATCCAATCGATGACGCGCCAGAGTGCCGAAAACAGCGGATCGGCATCGAGTGGACGATTGATCACGGAGTACGACATGATGCCGCGAATCAAACGCATATTCTTCGGCAGTTCGCGCGCGAGCGCGTCCAAGAAGTCCTCGGTATCTTGCGTGTAGGTCGCACGGGATTGTGCGATGCCGTCGAGATAGACGATGTAGCGCGCGGTTCCCTCGGCGGCGGCCTCACCGCTCGTTGCCACGATCCCGCTGTGCGTTGTATCGATTTCGCCACCGTACCAACCCGCCCACCACCCAAGTGTCTCCAGCGGCGCGAGCAAGCCGGCGACGATGAGGGCAATGATGCCGATCCAAACGAGACTCAAGGGAATGCGGGCGAGCACCGGCACGTGGCTGTCCCATCCCAGCACGATTCCGCGTAACGGTGACAATGCGACTGCGACCGTCGCTGCGAGGGCGAGCGCGATCAGCGCTCCAACGACTCCGCGCCACGCCGCCAGATTGCGGTGCTCTGGACGGTTCACACTGATCTGCGAAGGCGTGCGCCCGGTCGCCGCGCCGCTTCGTCCGGCGAAGTGCGCACCCTCGACTTCAACGTCGTAGTTCTGCAGGTCGACGCCGGCTGCGAGCTTCAGGATTTTGGAACCGACTGATGCGATGGGACGTCCAAGGGTATGTTGCGCCGTCGCGAGCACAAGCCAACCTAGCCCGACGTACCAGGGAGCTTGGCCAACCGGGACGCCCGAGATGGCAGAAAATCCAACGACCATCGCCAACAGATGCCATACGCGCAGCAGCAAGAGCAGCGGCGATCCGGCATACGGCAGCGCGCCAAAAAACGCGAAGCACAGCGGAACGTAGCTCAGCGCGAACGCCAGTGCTAGCGCTCCCAGGGGGACGGCCGCCATGTGTGGGAGGCGAGTGATCACCCATGTGCTGAGAACGAGAAAGCCAAAGCCGAAGGTGAAGAGTACGGCCTGGATCGCCATCGTGAAGAAGAACCGCACCGGCTTGACGCGATTAGCGAACAGGACGACGCTTTGTCCAGCGGCCTCCGAAAGGCCGGCGATGAACACGACGGCGAGTGCAACCGTGAGCGCCTCGCTTGCATGGAGTTCATGGACGAATGCCTCCGGCCGCAACCGAAGTACGCCCCACAGCGTCGTCAAGGTATCGGGTGCGACCGTCACCACACTTACTCGAGCTCGGCGATTCTCGTTCGCAGGAAACGCCTTTCGCTTTCCTGATTGGTGAGCGCGAGCGCGGTTTCGTACGCGGCTCGCGCTTCCGCACGCCTTCCGAGGCGCCGGTACATGTCGGCGCGCGCAGAGTGCGCGAATCGATAATCGGTGAGGTCGCCGCGCTCCAAGATCGCGTTCATCAAGCGCAACCCCGCATTCGCATCATCGCGCATCGCAATCGCAGACGCTCGGTTCAACTCGATGACGGGCGACGGCTCTAACTCCAGTAGCGCGTCGTACCAGGCGACGACTCCTTGCCAGTCCGTCGAGGCGCTGTCTTGTGCGTGCGTATGAAGGCCCGCTATCGCTGCCTGGCACGCGTAGATGCCGGGCTTCCCATGGCTCAGCGCTTTGCCGAGCAGCGCATCGGCTTCCGCGATTTGAGCCGTATCCCAGCGCGAGCGGTCTTGCTCTCCCAAGAGGACGAGATCGCCCGACGACGCTGTGCGCGCGTGACGACGGGCATGGTGAAACAGCATGAGCGCCAGAAGCCCGTAGACCTCCGGCTGCGGGAGCAGGCCGGTAAGAAGGCGCCCCAAGCGAATCGCTTCCGCACAAAGGTCCACCCGGGTCAAGGCGGGTCCGAACGACGCTTCGTATCCCTCATTGAAAAGAAGATAGATAACGCGAAGCACTCCGTCGAGGCGTTCCGGGAGCGCGCCGGCCGAGGGAATTTCGTACGGAACCCGCGCGGTACGGATTTTGCTTTTTGCCCGTACGATTCGCTGAGCGATCGTTGACGGTTTCGTAACGAACGCTTTGGCGATCTCCTCGGTCGTCAAACCGCATACCTCGCGAAGCGTGAGCGCGATTTGGGCCTCGAGGGCGAGCGCAGGGTGGCAGCAGATAAAGACGAGGCGCAGGTCGTCATCCTTGATCGTTTCTACGTCGAAGTCGCCGGGATCGTGTCGGCTGAGCTCTTCTGCGATTTTACCCAGGGAGGCATCGAAACGTGCGCGCCGGCGGATGGCATTGATGGCCTTGAAGCGGCCGGTCGAAATGAGCCACGCTGTCGGGTTGTTCGGAATGCCTTCAACCGGCCATTGTTCGGCCGCCGCAACGAATGCGTCGTGCAGCGCATCTTCGGCCAAATTGAAGTCGCCGAGCAAACGAATCAACGTTGCTAGGACACGCCGTGACTCGTTTGCGTAGATTTGCTGCACGGGACATTGGGCGGGAGCCGCCTCCTCGGGAGGCACGGGCTATGACAGTTCCCGTACCGGCCGTATCTCCACCGCGTCGTGGCGCGTTGCGGGGTGGCTCGATGCGATCCGAATCGCCTCGTTGAGATCGCGTGCTTCGACGATAAAGAGTCCGCCAAGCTGCTCCTTCGTGTCGGCGAATGGACCATCGGTAACCAACACCCTGCCATTGCGCGTCCGAACCGTTGTCGCGGTTGAGGCGGGTTCCAAGGCCTCTACCGCGAGGAGGCGGCCGGACTTTCGGAGCTCTTCGTGATAGGCGATGGAGTCGTCGTGGAGCGCCTGTGTTTCCGACTCCGGCAGAGGGTCGCTGAGGTTACCGTCCCCATAGACGAGACAAGCATATTTCATGTATACCTCCTAGCTCGTAGTCACTCGGGCGCTCCAAAAATCGACACTTCAGACTGTCGATTTTGGCTTCCCCCATTTGACCAGAGGCATGTGTATAGAACATGCGCTGGGCGCGGTGCCGCTGATCGCCGCGGTGCTCTCGGCCCCATCGAGTGCGTCGCTGTTGCGCAAGCTCGCGCCCCGAGCACTCGTTCAACGATTGAAGCGAAACGCGATCAAAAGGAGACCGTCATGATCAAACACCCGATCGGGACACGTCAAGAGTGGCTCAAAGCGCGCCTCGACTTGCTGGGCGCAGAGAAAGAACTCACCCGGCGCAGCGATGAGCTCGCGCAGCGCCGGCAGCAACTCCCGTGGGTTCGCGTCGACAAACCGTATCGGTTCGAGACCGACCACGGCGCCGCCTCACTGGCAGAGCTCTTCCAAGGCCGTTCGCAGCTGCTCGTCTACCACTTCATGTTCGGTCCCGACTACGCAGCCGGATGCCCTTCCTGTTCTGCGATCGCAGATGGCTTCAACGGGATCGCGGTGCATCTCGCAAACCACGACGTCATGCTTTGGGCCGTGTCGCGCGCGCCGTTCCCGAAACTCCAGGCCTACAAGGAGCGGATGGGCTGGACATTCCCCTGGGCATCGTCGTTCCGCACCGATTTCAACGCGGACTTCAGCGTCAGCTTTACCGAACAGCAACAACAAACGGGGGGCATCGATTATAACTACCGGCGCGAAGAGCCTTGGCAAGGACCGGACCCGGGAACCGGTGATGAATCGATGCTCGAGCAGATCGCAGCGACGACGAGAACCGACGCCGCGACGTACACGCGCGAGCGACCAGGCGTGAGTGCGTTCGTACTCGACGACGGAACCGTTTACCACACGTACTCCGCGTACGCCCGAGGGTTGGACGGGCTGTGGGGGATGTACCAGTGGCTCGACCGGGCGCCGAAGGGACGAAACGAGACGGATTTCTGGTGGCGTCGCCACGACGAGTACGAACAACCTATGCCACAAACGTGAGCAGCGGGGTCGCTATCGCCGTGGGTCACTGAGGCGAGAGACGTTGACGCCGAAGATGAGAAGCCAAAGCATGAGGAGACCTTCGGCGAGGATTCCCAGTGCTTCGATGGCACTCGACCAGCGGGCCGCGGCGGGCGCCAAAAAGATTTCCCAGCCAAGTCCCGCCAGCATCATCAGCACGCCCAGAAGGCGTGGTAGGAACGAGCACCACACGATGAGGTAGCCGATCAGGAAACAATAACCGCCAAAAAAGAACAACGGATTGAGGTTTGGCGGCGAGCGATGAAATATGCCGAGTACCCCAACCACGCATCCCGCGATACCAAACAGCGCAGCTACGAATGAAAGCGCGCGGTTCACCGGTGCGAAGAGCCGATAAAAGAGCAGCGTGAGCGCCAGATAAAACCCGTACGAGATCACGTTGAATACGAGGCCGGCGAGCTGGAACCGGGCGTTGCTCAAGGCTTCGGCAACGATCGCCGTCACGAAGAACGCGAGG
The DNA here is from genome assembly GCA_019241305.1 of Vulcanimicrobiota bacterium. GTDB lineage: Bacteria > Vulcanimicrobiota > Vulcanimicrobiia > Vulcanimicrobiales > Vulcanimicrobiaceae > JAFAXE01. The sequence continues at coordinate 6,543 of JAFAXE010000031.1, read as the reverse complement.
TAAACGGCTCCAACGATTCGACCCATGACGTCACTTTACGCAACGACCAGTTGAATGTTTCGGGTCGGCGCCGCGAGGAAACTCCGAAATGTCGACGTCTCAGGCCTCGTGAAGGTCTGCGCCGGTCGGGCGATCGGTTCCGCCCCAGGGATGGCGCAGGCATCCAAGACAATGGATGATCCAAACCGATGATTTTTCGGCTGTGCGCGAGTCTCATCAGCATGCAGAACGTACACGGAAAGAATGTGGTCGTGATCGATCGCATCTACGAGGTTTTGGTCTGGGGGCTGCAGCAGACGGGCTTTACTGAAATGACGCTCATCCTGACTCGCGCGAACGATCAACCGGCCTTTACCGTTTATGGGCGTGACGGTACCGATGCAGCTTGGGAGCCGCACGCCATCCACGTGCTGACCATTGAGGACGGCGCGATCTCCGTGATTCACAACTTCATGGATCGTTCGCTCTTTACGATATTCGACGAGCGGCGTCCCACATGATGCGGCTCGAGCCGCTGACGCTTACCGGAAACGTCGCGATTCTCGCGCCGCTCACGCCGGAGCATGCCAACGACCTTCGGAACGCCGCATGCGACGGCGAGCTGTGGAAGCTGTGGTATACATCGGTTCCCACTCCTGCTCAGATGGATGCTGAGATCGCGAGGCGGCTCGCGCTGCAGCGCGATGGGACCATGCTGCCGTTCGCCGTTATCGAGAAAGCTGCCGGCGAAGCGGTCGGAATGACGACGTATATGAATATCGACGCTCCGAATCAGCGTGTCGAAATCGGCTCGACGTGGTATCGCAAGCGCGTGCAACGCACCGTCCTCAATACGGAGTGCAAATTCATGCTTCTCCAGCACGCCTTTGAAACGCTCGACTGCATCGCGGTGGAATTCCGGACGTCGAGCTTCAATTTTGCGAGCAGGCGCGCGATTGAGCGACTCGGCGCCCATCTCGATGGAGTGCTCCGGAACCACACGAGGCATTCGGACGGCACGCTGCGGGACACCTATGTGTACAGCATCATCGCGCCGGAATGGCCGGCGGTGAAAGCAAACCTTGCGTTTCATTTAGGGCCGGGTTAACGAACTCTTATCCGCATGAGCGCGACGTCGTCGTTGCGCTCTGCACCGAGACCGGCGAAAAACTGGAACGCGCTGTGGTTCCGGGACCACACCTCCCAGGCGATTTCCTGACAGTGGAGCGTGCGGGCACGCTTTGAAAGTGCTGCATAGAGCCGTCGGCCGATGCCCGCGCGGCGCACCGACGCGTTGACGAAGAGATCGGCAATTCTCAACTGGCGCGTGGCGGTATGCGCTTCAAAGTAGCGGCTGGCGAGGATGTAGCCAATGACGTTGCCGTGCTTCGACGCGACGAAGCACTCGCTCCAGGCGGACGGAGAAAAGAGCGCCGCCGCTACGGAACGCGCGGTAAGGCGCGGCGGCGGGTCTTGCACGCTGGCCGCCAACTCACGTGCAAGAGCGGCGATCGACGCCGCGTCTTCGCGCCGGGCCGGCCTGACGACAATTCGTAGCGCGTGGCGCTTCACGGCGATTCCCTCCGAGATGTCGTGCAAGGAGCGGGCTTCGTAAGCAGGCAACTGAACCGCGATGAATCTTCGAAGCCGTCCGAGCAAATGCATCGTCGTAGCGATGGTCTTGACGTTCGGGATTGCAGGCTGTGCGCGCGACACCAAGCAGACGGCCACACAAAGCTCGGTGGCGGATATCTATCGCGTCGTGCTGGATACCAGCAGAGGACCAATTCTCATCGACGTCGATCGCAGCCTCGCGCCGAACGGTGCGAAGCGATTCGCGGACCTCGTCACGGCGCATTATTTCGACGGCGCACGCTTTTACCGCGTGGTGCCGGGCTTTGTGGTCCAATGGGGCGCAGCGGCCACTCCAGCGCTGACGAAGAAGTGGGACACGACGATTCCCGACGACCCGGTGAAAGGCTCGAATACGCGTGGAACGGTTACGTTTGCCGCGACCGGGCAGCCCAACAGCCGGACGACGCACCTCTTCATCAACTTAGGCGACAACACCAGGCTCGATGCAATGGGCTTCGCCCCCATCGGTCACGTGGAAAGCGGGATGCAGGCCGTCGATTCCATCTATTCCGGTTATGGAGAACAGCCCGATCAGTCGCTGATCCAAAGACAGGGCAATGCGTACCTCCAAAAAGCGTTTCCGCGCCTCGACTACATCCGTACGGCTCATCTGGTCAACGGAACTCGTTTGGTAGGACACTGAGTCGCGTCGCTGGCTGCATCGTCGCTGCCGTCTGCATGCTGACTGCGATCGGCTGCACACAGCTGCACACCGCGAAGGGCGGACGGAACTCGTGGACCATTCCCGGGGTGCTACGGCTCGGCGACGTTGCGGAGCCCGACTCGCTCAATCCGCTGCTGTCGACGATGGACCTCAGCTACGACCTCTCATCGCTAACCTTTTCGTATCTTATCGTCGCGGATGGGCACGGCAAACCGACGGGCGATCTCGCGACCCAGGTGCCGTCCCTTGAAAACGGCGGCATTTCGCGCGATGGCCGAACGTATGTGTATCACCTCCACCGCGGCGTCCTTTGGCACGACGGCGCACGGCTTACCTCGCGCGACGTTGCATTCACCTGGCGCACGATCATGGACGCGCGCAATAACGTCCTCCATCGAGAAGGCTTCCAAGAGGTGCAGCGGATCGACGCGCCTGACGACGTTACGCTCGTCGTCCACCTCAGAAGGCGCTATCCTCCCTTTCTGACGCAGTTTTTCACGACGCTCCAGGAAGGCGCCAAGCCGGTTCTCCCGGAGCACTTGCTGGCGCACCTGCGTGAAATCAACGACGCGGCGTATAACGCGCTTCCGGTAGGCTCAGGGCCGTTTCGCTTTGCCTCATGGGATCGCGGGCAGCGGATCGTTTTGGTGGCCAACGAGCGGTATTTTCGCGGCCCACCGCGGCTCCGCCGCATAGAAGTACGTGTCGTGCCCGACGTGAACACGCTGATGACCTTGATGCGTACGCACGAGGTCGACATGCCGGTGAGCGCAACGCCGCTCATGTACGTGCGCTTCCGCGACGCGTCCGGATTCCGCACGATGCTGACGCCGTGGAACTCGCAGTCGATCCTGGCACTGAACAATGGCCGGCCGACTCTGCGCTACCTCGAAGTGCGCGAAGCCATCGCGTGGGCAATCGACTACGATGCACTCATTCAAAAAATCTGGTACGGAACGGCGCGTCGCGCACAAGACATCGTTCCTCCTACTGCGGTCGGGTACCTCGACGAACCGCCCTATCGATACGATCCAGGCGCAGCGACGGCATTGCTCGCGCGCTTTGGGTGGCGCCCGATGGCCGACGGCGTGCGCTCCAGGAAGGGACAGCGACTCGAGCTCGTCATGGTTATCGCCGCCGGCGGAACGAGCGAGGCAGTCGGTGTGCAGCTCCAGTCGATGTTGCGCCGTATCGGGATCGGACTGACGCTGAAGGCGTACCCCTACCGCGGCATCTACGCATTCGACGGACCCATCGTTCGCGGCAACTACGACCTGGCGTTATTCGCGAACACCCTTTCGTACGATCCCGACAATACGGCGCGACTCGCGTGCAATCAGTTCGCGCCCAAGGGAGAAAACGAAGTACGCTACTGCGATCGCACGGTCGACGCATTGGAAGGTGCCGGACTCACGACGGATGAGTCCGGGAAGCGCGCCGCCATCTATCGCGTGATCGCGAAGCGCGTCCGAGCGACCGTCCCGTTCGTGCCACTGCTGATGCAGCAACGCATCACCGTGGCGAACAGCGACCTGAGCGGCTACGATCCCGCACCCGTTGCGGCGCCGTGGTGGAACGCGCGCGAGTGGTCGATCTAGCCGCTGCCGGACGCCGAGCCGCCCTCACAGAACACGGCATCGAGATGAACAAGGTTTCCGAAGCGGACGCTATGCCGGTGCTGCCAGGAGCGGAACCATTCCCTGCTGCCCTCAGCAGACAACTCGACGCCGCGTTCGCCGCGCGCGAAACCACTGAAGCGCCACGGACGCGTCACCGCAACGGCACGATTCCTCACTTCATGAACCGGCTGATTCTCGAAACGAGCCCCTACCTGCGTCAGCACGCCCACAACCCCGTGAACTGGTATGCGTGGGGAGACGAAGCGTTCGAAGAAGCGCGGCGGCGGCGTTGTCCGGTTTTCCTTTCCATCGGATACTCGACGTGCCACTGGTGTCACGTCATGGAGGAAGAGTCGTTCGAGGATCTCGAGATCGCTCGCTTCCTCAACGAACGGTACGTCGCGATCAAAGTGGACCGCGAGGACCGTCCCGACGTGGACGCCGTCTACATGACCGCAGTTCAGGCGCTCACGGGACAAGGTGGCTGGCCGATGAGCGTGTGGCTCGACGGCGAACGGCGCCCGTTCTTCGCCGGCACCTATTTCCCGGCACGCGATGGCGACCGCGGCGCGGGACGCGGCTTCTTGTCGCTGCTTCGCGAGTTAGCAGAGCTCTATCGGCGCGATCCCGAGCGCGTCGCGGAGGCAGCTCAATCGATTACCGATGCGATTCGGTCGGCCATGAGGGGCCCCTCCAGCAATAACGTAATAGAAAAGCTGCCGGCGGCAGAAACGCTGGACGCAGCGGCGCGGTGGTACGCCGCACTGTATGATCCCGTGCACGGCGGCCTTCGCGGCGCCCCGAAATTCCCGTCGAGCTTGCCGATCCGTTTCTTGTTGCGGCAGCACCGCCGTACGAACGAGCCGCAGCTGCTCACGATGGCGGTGCACACGCTCGAAATGATGGCTGCCGGAGGAATGCACGACCAGCTCGGCGGCGGCTTTCATCGCTATTCGACGGATGAACGCTGGCTCGTCCCCCACTTCGAGAAGATGCTGTACGACAACGCGCTCTTGGCGCTGGCATACGCCGAAGCGTGGCAGGTGACGAAACGCCCTGACTTTGCGCGCGTGTTGAGAACGACGCTGGACTATGTGATTCGAGACATGACGTCCCCGCAGGGCGCGTTCTATGCCGCGACCGACGCGGATTCCGAAGGTGAAGAAGGGACGTTTTTCTTGTGGAGCGAGCCCGAGATCCGGCGGCTGCTCGGCACGGCGGCGGAGCGCTTCATGCGCTACTACGGTGTGAGCTCGCACGGGAACTTCGAAGGAAAGAATATCCTATTCGTCCCTCATCCGGACGAGGCCGAGTGGGAAGCTCTCGCAACGCCGCGCGAAACGTTGCGAGCAGCGCGCGCAGAGCGTTCCCACCCGCTTCGCGACGACAAAATTCTCACCGCCTGGAACGGCCTCATGATTTCCGCCTTGGCGTTCGGCGGATTCGTGCAGAGCGAGTCGCGCTACGTCGACGCTGCAGCGCGCGCGGCCGAGTACATCCTCGAACGCTCGCCCGGTGGGCGCGTGCAGCGCAGTTCCAAAGGTGGCCGCGCGTCCGGTCCAGGCTTCCTGGAGGACGACGCGTTCTTCATCGCTGGGCTCTTGGATTTGTATGAGGCAACGTTCGAGCGTCGCTACCTTGCCGAAGCGCTCAGGCTTGCACGGGAAACCGAGGTGCTCTTTGCCGACAGCCAAGGCGGAGGTTGGTATCGAAGCGCGGCAGACCACGAAACCCTCGTCGCGCGAGAAAAGCCGAACCACGACGGCGCCGAGCCGTCCGGTGCGTCGGTGCAATTGCGTAACGCGTTACGGCTGGCTGCGTTCACCGCCGACGAGCGGTGGGACAGGATCGCACGCGCGGCGCTGCGCGCCTACGCGTCGATGTTGCAGCGGCCGGCTGCGCTGCCTGAGATGCTTTTGGGAATCGACGCCGCGCTGAACCCCGGTGCGCAAATCGTTCTCGTGTGGCCCCATGACCGCGCGCAAGCCGAACCATTCTTGGAGCGCCTCCGTAGCCGTTTTCTGCCGAGCCGCATCCTTGTCGGTGCAGGAAGCGGCGAGCCGCTCGCTTCGCTCGCACAACTCACGACGCTCGTTCGTGACAAAAGCGCCATCTCGACGCATGCAACGGCCTACGTATGCCAACGAGGGGCGTGCCGCCTACCGGCGACCGATCCATCCGCAATGGAAAGCGAACTGAGCGCGTTCTGATGGCCCCCAAACGGACGACGAACGGGCAGGGGAAGCCGTGCACCAACGTGTACGCCAATCGTTGCGAATTCCCCAATCCCCCCGGAGGTAACGATGAAACGCACCTCGCTTGTCCCCGCGTTTTTGGCCACCGGTTTCGCCCTTGTCGCGATCCCGGCCGTCGCGTTTACGATCGTCGTAGACTCGGGGACGTTTTCGAAAGTCAAGATGACGGTGATCAGTCGCGACCCCTTCAACAACCCGACAAGCCAGCACGATACGGAAGTGGAACCGGCAACGTTGGCCTACGGGAACACGATGGTTGCCGTCTTCCAGCAAGGCCGCTTTACCGATGGCGGCGCCTCCGACATCGGTTGGGCGACGACGACCGACGGCGGCAAGACCTGGAAGAGCGGTTCGCTCAAGGGTATCACCAAAGTTCAAAACCCCAAGAATC
>JAFAXE010000010.1 GCA_019241305.1 Vulcanimicrobiota bacterium | reverse complement strand
AAAAACTCCGGGTTGGATGCCACGCGGACCTCGAACGGAGCACGTTTGTGTTCGCGGACGATCGCCGCCACGAGGTCGCCCGTCTCGACCGGCACCGTCGACTTGTTGACGACCAGTTTTGGGGAATCGAGTGCCTCGGCGATTTCGTGAGCGGCCGCTCGCACCTCAGCGAGATCGGGTTCGCCGCTCGGCAGCATCGGCGTGCCGACCGTGATGAACACGATCTCGCTTCCCGCGATACCGGCCTTGACGGAGGGAGCAAAGCGAAGACGCTTCGCATCGCGGTTGCGCGCGACGAGTTCCGCGAGGCCCGGCTCGTAAAACGGGACGCCGCCCGATTCGAGCGCGGCCAGACGCGTGCGGTTCTTTTCGATGCAAACCACGCGATTGCCCAACTCGGCCAAACACGTTCCAGTGACCAGGCCGACGTAGCCGCAACCGATAACGGCAATTTTGTGCACCCTCGCTCCTCCGCGATCGACGTTGCTTTCGTCGCCGCACACTTGCTGACGCCGACGCTGTTTTCCGGAGGCGACGTCCTCTTTGCCAACATTGCGCGCGAGATGGCGCAGTCGCGGCCGGATTGGCGCATCGCCGTCATCGCGCCCGAATATGCGTGCAACGGACTTGCGCCGTTCTTCAGGACGGTCGTCCCGCTCCCTTCACACACCGGTGAGGAAGGAGCCGTCAGGGATCCCTTCGACGTGGCGCTGCGGTGGGGATGGAGAATGCGCGCGTGCGCGCGCGCCGCCCGCCTCCTTGCACCGCGTCTCTTGCACGCGACGGGCGATTTCTTCGTCGACGTGCTCCCCGCTGCATGGGCGGCGCGCCGGCTCGGCGCTTGCTTGACCGGCGTCGTCCATCACCTCAATGCGCCGCCGCAGCGCCGGCGCAACGACTTCATCGTGGCGTCTGGCTCGTGGCTGTTGCAAGGCGTTTCGCTGGGCGTGCTGCGTGCACGCGCAGACCACGTGTTTCTTCTGAACGACGATACGCGAAGAGCGCTGCGGTCGCGTGGTTTTCGTGCTACCCAACTGGTCGTCGGCGGTGCCGGCATCGATCTGGCAAAGTTTCCACTCGCACCTGACCCTGGCTCGCACGGTCGCGTGCTCTGGGTGCATCGGCTCGAACCGACGAAGGGCGTTTTCGACCTGCCGAGACTCGCGGCGCTCCTTCCCTCCACTGCGCGTATCGACGTTGTCGGGCGCGGTCCACGCGCTTGGCGGGAGCGGTTGCAAACCGAATTGCAGCGAGCCGGCGTTGTCGACCGCGTCATCTTGCACGACTACGTCGATGAAGGGATGCTGGTGCAGCTTTACGCTGCCGCGCGCGTCTTCGTTTCGTGTTCGTACGAGGAAGGTTGGGGGATTTCGCTCGCCGAGGCGCTGGCTACCGGCGTGCCGTGCGTGGCGTATGCGCTACCAAGTCACGCCGAAATTTTCGGTGATGCGGTCACGACCGTTCCAGTCGGCGACGTGGGCGCGCTCGCGCGCCAAATCACACAACTCTTGCAAACTCCGGACGGTCCCGAGGCGCGGCTGCGGCGCCGCGCCGTCGTAGAACCGTACTCCTTCCGCGCAGTGGCAGAACGCCAAGTGGCGGTGCTGGCGCCGCTGCTCGACGGTGAACGTCGCACGTCCTAGGCCTTCTCGTAGACGCCACCGATACACATCGCGGTGAGTGGTGTGTGGTCGAAGACGTCCAGCAGGGGAGCGAGGCGCGTCAGATGTTCGCCCCACCAGTACACGTCCTTCAAGCGCAGCCCATACTCGCGCGCGAAGCGACGCAGGTCAAAGAGGCTGTACTGCGTCTCCCAGCCGTAGGCCCAGCGCCCACGCCACATGCAGAGATGCTTGTAAAGCGTCCATGGATTGAACGTTTGGGGCACGTCGACGATGAGCATTCCGCCGCTTCGCACGATCCGCCGTTGCTCCCGCAACACGTCGCCGACGGCGGTGAAGTGCTCGACGACACCGACCGAATAGACGACGTCGAAAAATTCATCCGGGTACGGCAACGCACGCAAATCGGCATCGCACAATTCCACCGTGACGCCTTCGGCGGCCGCGCGCTGTGCGATCTTCTCCCGCGCGGCCGACGACCGATCGTCGGCGTAGGCGCGAGCCCCCGCGCGGGCGAGCGCGACGATGTCGCGTCCCGTGCCGGCTCCAATTTCCAGGACTCGCGCGCCCGCGAGCTTGGGCCCGAGGCGACGGACGATCTGCCGAACGACGGGGCTCGCAGGTAAATCCTTGGCATCGCCGCTCCAAAATGTATCCCACAGCGCGATGGGAGAGCGATCCTCTTCGCGGTGCACGCTCACGGTTGAACGCTTCCTGCAATCGCGTGGCCGCTCAAGGTGATCGGGCGGCGCGACGTCCCGGTGAGCGGTCCCTTGAGGCGATCGACGAGTGGAATCAACACCGCGCGAGGGAGCAGCGCAAAGCCGAGAAACGTCGCCCAGAAGGCCGGGCGTAGCAGATTTTGCGGACGGTAACGCACCATGATCGCCGCCTCGCGTAGATAAATCCGGTACGCGGCGCGACAGCGGATCTGCGCGAGACCGTAGACGTGCCCCGCGATGTTCCAGCAAGCGAGCCGCCGCTGGCGCGCAAAGCGCTGTTCAGCAAAAACGCTCTGGAAGAGCTGCACCCACGTCCATATCGGCGACGGTTCGTAGATCGATGGCAGGTAACGTGTCTGGCTCGATTCCGTCCGGACTGCTACCACATAGTCATGCAGAAAGACGGCTTTGTGCTTCTTCCAGGTCGTGAGAAACGGCCTGACGTGCGCCGTGAAGACGGGGGGATCGACCTCTCCTTCGATCATCTCGCGCCGGAACGCGAGCGACGAAAATTGGCCGAGCGTCTCGAAGACGGCGATGAGCGTTGTGTCGTCCGCATCGACGCTGACCACGCGATCCTGGCGAGCGTCGAGCGGCGGAACGTGCCGGACGGGACGCGAGACGTCGTCACCCTCGAACCAATAGTACGGGCGCGTGATGATCGCGACGTCGGGATCGAGCGCGAAGGCTTCGAGGGCACGCGCGAGCGCGTACGGTGAAAGCACGTCGTCGTTTCCCAAGAGGTACACGAATGTTCCGCGCGCCAAGGAAAAGCAGCGTGCGAGGTTGCCGGGATAGCCGAGATTGCTGGCATTGCGTTCTAGGCGGACGCGCGGATCGCCGAAACTGCGGGCAACCTCGGCGGTACCGTCCGTACTGGCGTCGTCCACGATGATGAGTTCGAAATCGGTGACGGTTTGCGCGAGAGCGCTGCGAATCGTCGCGCCGAGAATGTGGGCGACGTTGTACGCCGGAATGCACACGGAAAAGAGCGGTGATGCGTTCATGACGCCGTCTCGATGCTGCGCGGATGCAGGGTGATCGTCAGCGTGATCGCCAGCGTGATGATGAACGCCAGCGTGCTCAGAACGTACGCCACGTGATACTGCGCCGCGTAGGCCCAATGCACGTGCGGCTTTGCCGCGCTTCGCTGCGGAACGACAAACGCGTTCGTACCGAGGGCGGTGACCAGGTGCGCCGTCGAACCGTCGGCGTGCCAGCCGCCGTCGAAGGTCGAGTTGAAAACGACGATTCTTGGACCGGCCGGCGAGGGCGCTGCGACGGGCGGTGCGGTATCGTTCGGCTTGCCGAACGTCCACAGCGTCCAGCGTTCTAAGGGCGCGGGGGTGATGATCCGTAACTTCGCAGCACCGAGCAGCGGGATGCGCAAACGCCGTTCTCCCTCGGCAAAGCGTCCAAAAGCAGCGAGGAAGCCGTCTGCGCTCGCGACACCTACGGTCGCCGGTGAGCTCGCGGAACGTCGCACGAGGTCGAGAACTGCGCGGATATTCTGCTGAAGGGTCCCGATGCCGGGCCCGCTTCCGGTTCGCAGACGGACCGGAACACCCATGCGTACGGTATCGAGGCGAATTCGGCGTTGCGCTCCGCTGAAGAGCGCGTCGAGACGGTGCATCGCCGCCCGATACGCCGTGGTATCGACCAACTCCGCGCCGCGCAGCGCGACCTCGGCTCCAGGATCGAGCGCAACCACGCGGACCGTGTCGCTGCGGCTCACCGCGCCGCACGGGAGCGCCTGCGAACGCCACGCGTTCCAAACACCTCCAGTCTCCACAACCGTCTGCACCATTCCGCACTGGATCAAAAGAGCGCCGCCGGCGGGACTCGCGATCCACGCGACGACGAACATCGCGTCGTCCAGCTCGCGCGACACGGGCACAACTTTCTCCGCTGAACCAAGGGCAAGCATGAAACGGTGAGCGTCGGCGTACTGCGGACGCCACCACCACCAGAGATCGCCGCCGGCGAACCCCGAGAACGGATCGATCGCCGCTTCCCGCTCGGGTTGCGCGAGGGACGCCGTTTGCAACGCTTCCCAAGGGCGATCCCCGGAATCGTAATACGCATCGTACGGCACGTTCGGAGGGTGCGCTTGACCGTATCCGAACGGAACCGCTCCGCGCGTCGCGATGTCACGGATGACCGAGAAGCGGCGTGGGACGATTGCCGCCTGGGCTACCGTCCGGATCATCGGCAGCGGCGCACCGATATTGAAGGCTCGTACTCCGGAGCCTTCGTCTTGCGGCTCGCCGAGGCGTGCGTCAAGCCGGACGTCGGGATCGAAGAACCGCGACACCGCATCCGATACCGCGGGAATGCTGCGGTAGCGTGAGTGAAGACGATCGCGCTCGATCGCGACGCCGACTCCGAGGGCGCGCAAGTCATCCCGTAGTGCGGTCATGTTTCTCGAGCGCGCATCCATATCGACGGCCGTGAGGGGCCATGCGAGCGAATAGAGCCAAAGGCTGCCGCGGGCCGTCACGCCCATCGGATCGCCGCCGGCGCCGTGCTCGTCGAATGCGAGCGGCTGGTCCATCGGAAACCACACGGCTCTCGTGGGACCTTTGTTCTCATCGTGAAATGTGCGTGCGAGATAGCGATCGATGGGAACCGCGGAAAGCCAACCCGATACGTCACCGCTGAGCATGGGAGCGAGATACACTCCGAGGGCCATGATGACGAACGCCATAACGGGCACGCGAACCGCAACGGCAACGCGCGCGCGTGCGATCGCGCCGATCGCGACGCCGGTTCCGATCGCATAGGCAAGCGACGGCAGCGCCATGACGTGGTACAGCTCACGAAAAACTTGAGCTCCAGTAAAGCGCTCGAACAACCGCGTTATTGGGACTCCGAGGGGAGTGTTCGTACCACAGGCAAAGGCGAGCGCCAACAGCGTCGCGACGAGCAGTGCCGGCCGCAGCGGACCCCGCAACAGCAAGAGACCCAGGAACGCCGTGACGACGACGACCCACGAGGCGGGTTGCCACACGTTCATCCAGCTGCCGATCGCGAGCACGTCGTAGCGTGTCAGGTAACCGATAAGCCGCAACGCCTCACCCGGTTGCAGCGAATTCGCGGCGAGCCAGGAAGCACCGTGCCGGAACTGATCGAGCTGCGCGACGTTCCAGAGCCCATGCGTCATCCACACGAGCGTCGGCAGTTCCATGAGTGCCATGCTCGCGAAGGCTCCGAGCGCAACGAACAGGCGCCGGCGAAGCGGTACGGTGGAAGAAAAGCCAAGAACGAGCGCAGCCAAACCGAAGACCAAAATTCCCAGCTGCAACTCCATCGCGGTGAGTGCAAGCGCTCCCGCGACGGCGATACCTGCCAGCACGGCGTTCCACCGGTCGAGCGCAACGAGCAGCAACGCGGGCACCATCGGAAGGACCGCGTATCCGACCAAATACGTCGCTTGGCCCGACACCAGTTTGTTCAACATCACGGGATCGAGTGCGTAGAAAGCGCCGGTGAGCCACGCGGCGAAGAGTGGCAAGCCACAGCGCCGTCCGAGATACGTGGCGCACAAAAACGCCAGCGCCGGTACCGCGACCAAGAAGCACTTGCTCATCGCAGCGCCGCCAAGGCCCAACACCGCGACAGAGGCGAAGGCCAGCTGCAACGGATACGCGACGGGATACGCGAGCGGCTGGCCCAGTCCCCATCGATACCATCCATCGAAACTCTGGCGCAAGAGGGCAAGATGCTGCTCGGGAAACGGCCAGATCGACCAGTCGTGAACGAATCCTACGACGCCGGGTTCGCGCAGCACTTGCCATGAGACGGCAAAGCCGATGAGTGCTGCCAGCACGAGGCTGAGACATCGTGCCAGCAGGCTCGAGGACGCCGCGCCCTCGCTCGCGATGCGTGTTCCAGCAGGCGCTTGCGACCCGCGAATGATTCCGTTCAAGCCATGCTTTTCCGCGGGTGAACGAAAAGTAAGACGCTAAGCACGACGAGACATGCCCACAGCGCGCCGCCGACGTTGTTGCTCACCTCGGCGGTCACCGACGTCAACGCTAACGTCACGCCGAGAGCGATTGCGACGAAACGTATCGCGTCGGTGCTCCACGGCAGCAGTGAGGGGCCGCGTCCAATTTCGTCGACGACAGGTTCTCCGCACAGTTCTTCACGCGGTGATACCACAGGCGCTCGGCGCAGCAAGAGGATGCCCGCGACAAGAGTCGCCGCCGCGACGAGCAAACCGCCCGCCGCCAGCAGCGCTGGGAAAAAGAGCAGGTCGACATTTTCTGGGCCACTACCAGCATCGATCACCCAAACGGATGCACCCGTGACGCTGCCTGACCACGCCATCCCAGCACTCTGACCGTCCGACTGATAGACGCCAAGGACGCGCGCGCCGCGCAACCACCACAACGTCGCATCCGAGACTGCCACGCGCAGCGCGCACGGATGGCAGTTGGCGAGCGACGCGTGGAACCACCAAGCCGCCCGCCGCTGAGAGGAACGTAGCGCTCCATGCAGACGCCCTGGTTGGAGCCGGTACACCAGTGCGCTCGGTCCAGTGCTGGAGAGATCAGCGTCGCGAAGATGCAACTCTCCCTGCATCGTTCTGGCAATGAGCGCGAAGCCGCCCGGATTTCCGGTTGGTACGAAGATCGTCTCGCTCAAGCGATGGAGCCGACCATCGCGCCGGAGTGGAAGGCGTAGGTTACTCAAGTAACCTGCCACCTGGAACTCCAGCGTCGCGTCACCGGCCGCCCGATATTGCGCGTTCAGCCGGTAGCGGTCCGACTGCAACAGCGTACCGCTCGCTCGCAGAATCGAAGCGCCTCCGCTTGGCTCCATATCGAGATTCCGTCCCGAGATGCGCCATGGGGCCTGCTGCCGGTTGTCGTCGGGGACCCAAGCAATTTTCGGATGCAGAAATTGCGCACCGCCGAACCCGTTTTGGCGTTCGCGCATCCCGTATCGAACATCGGTGCCACGCAGCGGCAGTGCCGCTCCAACGTTCGCCGGCAATCGGAAGAAAGCGCGCTCCTCCGCCGTCACGGCGAGCGTCAGCACGATCGAGTGAAGATGGCGGATTGACGGCCACGATGGCTTTCCGCTTCGTTGGAAGTCGATGAAACAGCGTTCTCCAGCAAGAATGGGACGCACGATGATCGGCACTTGAAACGACGATGTGCCTTCTGCATCGAATCCCGTTCCTAATTCCGTGTCGTCGCTTCCGAACGCCGTAGCGACGAGTCCGAGAAGGCCGGCGCGGTGCGGTACGGTAATTTGGACCTTGTCCGCCGCAAACGGGGCGATGAATTCAAACGTCAATCCGTTTCCGATGACCTGGGCGGCAAGAACCGTCTGCCGGCGCAGCACCACCGGCGCGTCGAGCCGATGCGTGCGCCGATTCGTGAACGTCACCCCGCCCGTGAGCGCGCTTGGGACGCTTCCGTCGATGAGCGGTACGCCGAACACCGGATGCTTCAGGCAGAGGCGGACATCGAACGACTGCAGCGTTTGCTTGCCGATCGACCACTCGGTCAGCGGACGGAGCCGCATTCCGCCGCTTCCGCGACATGGCGCGCGAGCGACCGACGCGACGAAGG